>JAZBLS010000005.1:0-54424 GCA_037033365.1 Actinomycetota bacterium
CCTCGAGCACCAAGGACCTCGACGAGCACGAGTACGCCGTGCAGAGCGTGCTGGCGTCGCTGCGCCCCCACACTCGCGCCCTCGCCGCCAGCGAGCAGCCGTTCCTGCTGAAGCTCCCCAACCTCTTCCACCTTGCGACCGACGTCGAGGGCGAGCTCGCCGACGGCGGATCCTCGCTCGATCTGATCGGTGCGCTGCATCCGACCGCCGCCGTCGCCGGAACCCCGACGCCTGCGGCCATCTCGGCCATCCGAGAGCTCGAGCCCTTCGACCGCGGCCGCTATGCGGGCCCGGTCGGATGGGTGGATGCTGCCGGCAACGGCGAATGGGCGATCGCCCTCCGGTGCGCGCAGTTCTCCCCGGCGGAGGACGCGATCGCCGTGACCGCGTATGCGGGGGCGGGCATCGTCGCCGGGTCCGACCCCGAGTCGGAACTGCTGGAGACGCGCGTGAAGTTCCGCCCGCTGGTGGACGCGCTCGCCTGACCGCTTCCGGGGTCGGCTCGGTTTCAGCTGGCGGCGAGCCGCTTCTTCTCGGCCTCGACGTCGAAGTCGGCGGCCGGCCACTGCGGATCGATGCCCTGCATCGCGTCGAGCAGCAGCTCCTGCACGGCGAGACGGGCGTACCACTTGTGATCCGCCGGAACGACGTGCCACGGAGCGACCTCGGTCGAGGTCCGCTCGAACACGGTCTGGTATGCCGCCATGTACTGCGTCCACAGCATGCGCTCGTCGACGTCGCCGGGGTTGTACTTCCAGTGCTTGTCCGGCCGCTCGAGGCGTTCCATGAGCCGCGACTTCTGCTCCTCCGGCGAGATGTGCAGCATGACCTTGACGATGCGGGTGCCAGAAGCGGCGACCTTCGCCTCGAAGTCGTTGATCGCGCCGTAGCGACGCTCGATCTCGTCTGCGGGCGCGAGGGACCGCACTCGTCCGATCAGCACGTCCTCGTAATGCGAGCGGTCGAAGACGCCGATGAAGCCCGGCTCGGGAAGCCGTTTGGCGACCCGCCACAGGAAGTCGTGCTCGCGCTCCTCCTCCGTCGGGGCCTTGAACGCGGTGAGCGCCACACCCTGCGGGTCGACCCCGCCGACGACGTGCCGCACGATGCCGCCTTTGCCCGCCGAGTCCATGGCCTGCAGGATCAGCAGCACGGAATCCGTCGCGACACCGACGCGGCTCTCGGCGAACAGCCGCTCCTGCAGGTCGTTGAGCTCGTCGAGGCCCGCCTTGAGGTCGCGGACCCCCTCGGTCTTCCCACCGTGATACCCGGGCGTGCTCGCCGGGTCGACGTCGTCCAGACGGAATCCGTCGTTCACCTGCAGGATGCGGGACCAGGCGTGCGCGTTCATGTTCACATCCTGCCCGGCCGCCGTGCCGAGCGCGAGCATCAGGTGCGGGGTCGATTTCGCGTCTCCAGGTGATGCGGGGTCGCTTTCGCATCGCAACCGGCGTGTGGGCGTGCGTTATCGGCCCCGCACCGCGTCGGGCGATCGGGAGCACCCGGTGCGGGGTCGATTTCGCACCGGCATCCGCGCACCGGGGTGCGTTTTCGACCCCGCACCGAGCACGAGACCGCGACACGGCGTGCGGTCAGCGCGCGAGCGGGACCTCGATCAGCTGCCGGCCGCCCGCCGGCGCGGTGAGCGCCTGGTCGAGCGCGGTGCGCGTGGTGATCCGCTGGTACTCCCAGCCGTAGGCGAGGGCGAGCTGCTCCAGACGCACGGTGTGCGGCGTGTAGAACGCGCGGTCCAGGTCGGCCCGCGGCGCGGTCTGCGCGACCTCGAGGCCGTCGAAGATCGTGCCGCCGCCGTCGTTGCCGACGATGACCTGCAGTCGGGGTTCCGCCTCGTCCGGCGGGAGCAGCAGGGCGCCGACGTCGTGCAGGAAGGCGAGATCTCCGAGCAGCACGCGCGTGATGCCGGGCGCTCCCCCTGCCTGGCTGGCGAGCGCGATGCCCGTGGCCGTCGCGACCGTGCCGTCGATCCCCGCGAGACCGCGATTCGCGTGCACGGGCACCTTCTTGCCGCCCAGGACCGCATCCGCGACGCGCACCAGCCGCGACGAGCCGAACACGAGACGGTCGTGCGGCCACGTGGCCCGCCACACCGCGTCGACGAGCAGCGCGCGGTCGAGCGGGCGCCGCACAGCGGCGAGCTCGGCCTTCACCGCATCGCGTCGAGCCGCGAGGTCCGTGGAGGAGAGGCCGTCCTGGTCGGGAGCACGCTCGCTCAGGTCGACCACGCGCGCAGCGGAGGCCGTGAGCCAGGCGCCGAGCCACTCGCGGTCGGCGGGTCCGGATTCGACGACGACGGATGCCGCGGGCGTGGTGCGTCCGTTCAGATCGAGGTCCTCGCCGCCGCGGCGCACCGCGACGACGTCGACGTCCTGCCGCGACAGCAGTCGGGCGACCTCACGGCTGAGGGTGGGATGCCCCAGAACGACGGCGCGCTCGATCCGACCGCCGAGCTCGGGGTCGGAGAGCAGCTCGCGGTAACCGTGCACGACCTGGCGACCGAAGCGCGCACCGCTGACGATCTCTGCGATGAGGGGCCAGCCGCCCGCGTGGGCGATCTCCTCGGCATCAGCTCCCGCATCGGCACCGGCGATCACGACGGTCCGCGGTCCTCTTTCGAGGGTCACGGGGTCGGCGGCGGGGACGCGGAAGACGGCGGCCGGCTCGATCTCGACCTCGGATGCCGTGCCCGACAGCGGCTCGCGCGACGGCAGGTTCAGGTGGACGGGCCCTGCGACGCCGGGGCGTCCATGCGCCGCGTCTCCGCCCAGCGACGCCGCGACCGCGCGTGCCGCGAGGCCCGCCCAGTCGCCGTCGCCCGGCACGGGAGCGTCGATCTGCTCGCGCACGAACGCGCCGAACAGACCCGGCTGGATGGTCGCCTGGTTCGCGCCGACACCGCGCAGCTCGGGCGGACGGTCGGCGGTCAGAAGGAGGAGTGGAACACCGGCATGGAACGCCTCCATGGCGGCGGGCAGGAGATTCGCCGCGGCTGTGCCGGAGGTGCAGACGACCGCGGCGGGGACACCCGTCTCCCGCGAGAGACCGAGGGCCGTGAAGCCCGCGACCCGTTCGTCGATGCGCACGTGCACGCGGAGGCGCCCGTCGTTCGCGGCGCCCACCGCGGCGAGCGCCAGAGCCTGGGAACGGGAGCCGGGCGAGAGGACGAGGTCCTGCACGCCGCTGCCGATGAGCTCGGCGATCAGGGATGCTGCAGCATCCGCCGCCGGGGAGGTCGTCACGGACGGGCGTCCGGGGCTGCGCCGTCGTCGGTCTCGTCCTCGAGGCGAGCGAGCTCCTCCTCGAGACGCGCGATGCGGGCATCCTGCTCGCTCTTGCTGATGCTGCGCAGGAACTGCGGGTCGTCATCGGGAGCGACGATGCGGATCGAGCCGCTGTCGTTCTTGCGGCGCCGGCCGATCGTGAACCAGAGGATGCCGCCGATGACGGGGATCAGGATGACGATGGCGATCCAGGCGGCCTTGCGCACGCCCCGGTGCCGCGTCGACGGCTGCACGGCGCAGTCGACGATGCTGAACACCCAGAACACGGCGGCCAGGAAGCCGCCTACGATCAACAGTCTCGCCACCCCTTCAGTCTAGGCGCGTCAGGCGCAGGCGGCCCCGGGGTGACATCCCCCGCTCGTTCCGACGCCGGATTGTTAGACTGCGCGGACCATGCCTGCCCCGTCGACGACCCTCGGTCAGCGCGGGTCGGAGCGGATGCCGGCCCTCAGGCTCCTCCTCGCTCTCGGCCTCGCCCTGCTGCTCGTCGTGGGCGCGTGGTCGACCTCGCACGGCGAGGCCGACGCGCACGCCGCACTCTGTCTCGCCCCCGGCGCTTCCGCGGCGCAGTCCGCCTCTGCCGCCGACCACCACGAGGGGGTCGCGGCCGCCGAGGTCGCCGTCGAGTCCGGAGCCGTCGTCGCGGCCGTGATCTGCTGCGTCGTGCTCCTGCTGCTCCTGCTGCGCCTCCGGACCGCCGCGCACCTCGTCTGCGTCGGCATTGCGCCTCGCATGTCCGCGCACCGTCGGGCGGGGCCGCCCCGCCTGATCCCATCGCTGACCCTCACGCAGCTGTCTCTCTCCCGCACCTGATCCAGGCACGCAGCTCCCGGGCGACCATTCCGCCCCGCTGCGACTCACCCTGCCGTGACGCCGAGGCGCCGCGGCATCCCCCTGCCTGCACCGACCCGTTGGAGACCCCTGTGAACGCCCCGAAGAAAACCCCCAAGAAGACCCGCCTCTCGACCCCGATGAAGGCGACGATCACCGCGATCGCCATCCTCCTCGTGCTCCTCATCGTCGCTGTCGTCTACACCGCATCCCAGCGCGCGGCCACGCCCTCGCCGCCGGCTGGCGAGAAGCCCCAGACCGTCCGCACCGACTCGCACGTCCTCGATCAGGGAGACGCCGAGGCTGTGACCGTGGTCGAGTTCCTCGACTTCGAGTGCGAAGCGTGCGGGGCCTTCTACCCGGTCGTCGAGGACCTCCGGGCGCAGTACGCGGGCGAGATCACCTACGTCGTGCGCTACTTCCCGCTTCCCGGACACATCAACTCGACGCAGGCCGCCCTCGCGGCAGAGGCCGCCGCGCAGCAGGACCGGTTCGAGGACATGTACCACCGGCTGTTCGAGACGCAGTCGGCCTGGGGCGAGAAGCGCGAGGAGACCCCGGAGGTGTTCCGCGCTCTCGCCGAGGACGTCGGCCTCGATCTCGCCGCCTACGACGCCGCGGTGGCCGACCCGGCGACCCTGCAGCGCATCCGGGAGGACATGAGCGACGGCGAATCGCTGGGCGTCCGGAGCACGCCGAGCTTCTTCGTCGACGGCGAGCTCGTGGTCATCGAGAAATGGGGCGACCTCGGGGCCGCGATCGAGGCGGCCGTCACGCGCTGACCGGGCCGCCCGCCGACCTCAGACCGCGACGCGGCCTCCCGCGACCCCGAGCAGGTCGCGGAGGGTCGCGCCGTCCTCGTACGACGATCGGTAGGTCCCTCGTTCCTGCAGCAGGGGGATCACCCTGTCGGTGAACTCGTCGAGCCCGTGCGGGGTGAGGTGTCCGATGATCGTGAAGCCGTCGGTCGCGCGCTCCTGCACGTACCGGTCGATGTCCGCCGCGACCTGCGCGGGCGTGCCGACGAAGGTGTGGTTCGCGGTGATCCGGATGATGAGATCGCGGATGCTGAGCTTCTCGGTCTCGGCCACCTCGCGGAGCTTGGCGATCCGACTGCGCACGGCCGCGTGCCTGTTCGCGAACCCCTGCGCCGACTCGGGCCCGGTGTCCGGCTCGACGTCGGGCAGCGGACCGTCGGGGTCGTATCCGCTGAAGTCGCGGTTCCAGATCTGCTCGAGGTACGTGATCGCCGTCTCCGGACGCACCTGCGCGAGCGCCACCTCGCGGGACTTCTCGCGCGCCTCCTCCGGGGTGTCGCCGAGCACGAACGACGCGCCGGGCAGGATCTTGAGGTCGTCCTCGTCGCGTCCCGCCTGCACGAGCCGTCCCTTGACGTCGCGGTAGAACGCCTGCGCGTCCTCGAACTCGTTGTGCAGCGAGAAGATCACGTCGGCGTGCGCCGTCGCGAACCCGCGGCCGTCCGCCGAGTCGCCTGCCTGCAGGATGAGTGGTCGACGCTGCGGCGATGCCGGGACGTCGAACTGCGCATCGACGTCGAACAGGTCGCTCGTGTGGGCCACGCGCGCGATCGCGTCCCGTCGGAGGAACTCTCCGCTCTCGGCATCCGCGACGATCGCGTCCTCGCGCCACGAGCCCCAGAGCCGCTTCGACAGCTCGGCGAACTCGGAGGCGCGGCGGTACCGGTCGCCGTGGTCGAGGTATCCGCCGCGGCGGAAGTTCGCGCCGTGGAAGGCGTCGGAGCTGGTGACGGCGTTCCATCCGGCCCGGCCGTTCGACAGGTGGTCGAGTGTGCCGAGCTGACGCGCGAGCTCGTACGGCTCGTTGAACGTCGTGCTGAGGGTCCCGACGAGTCCGATGTGATCGGTGACCGCAGCGAGCGCCGCGAGGATCGAGAGGGTGTTCGGCCGCCCCAGCACGTCGAGGTCGTGGATGCGACCGCGGTGCTCACGCAGCCTCAGGCCCTCGGCGAGGAACAGGTAGTCGAAGAACCCCCGCTCGGCGTTGCGCGCGAAGTGCTCGAACGAGGCGAAGTCGATCTGGCTGCCCGCGCTCGGATCGGTCCAGACGGTCGAGTTGTTGACCCCGGGGAAGTGCGCGGCGAGATGGATGCGGCGGCTCATGCGGAGACCTCCTGGGCGACGTAGCGGCTGGACAGGCGAGGCAGGCCGAGGCGCTCCCTCAGCGTGGGAGCGTCATCGTCGGGCACGAGCAGCCCCGCGGCGTCCAGGCGAGGGATCACCTGCGCGGCGATCGCGTCGAGGTCGGCGGGGAGCCGGGCAGGACGGAAGCGGATGCCGTCGACTCCCGCGTTCGCGAGCGCGTGAACCTCGGCGACGACCGCGTCGGCGGTGCCGACGATCACTCGCGCGTCGGTGGAGATCGGAGCCCGCTCCTCGAGGCGGTCCCAGGCCTCGGCGGCGGCGTCGACGGTCTCCTCCACGAGCACGACCAGGTCGACGAACACCCGGAGCGGCTCGACCTCCGTGCGCACCTGGTCCTCCGCCTGCTTCAGCTCGGCGAGGATGCTCGTCGCCTGAGCGAGGTCATGCGGGGTGACGAAGACGACGTCGGCGTGCTCGGCGGCGAACCGATACGGCACGGTCTGATGCGCGAGCGCGGTGATCAGCGGCTGTCCCTGCGGCGACCGGGGCACGATCGAGGCGCCCGTGATCGAGAAGAAGTCGCCCTCGAACTCGATGCCGTGCACGCGCTCCCGATCCAGGAAGCGCCCCGCGGCGACGTCGCGGATGATCGCGTCGTCCTCCCAGGAGTCGGCGAGGCGCCGGATCGCGTCGACGACCTCACCCGCCTCACGGAAGGCCGCCTCCCATGCGGGGTCGTCCTCGACGCGGCCGGATGCCGGGAAGCCGTCGGGTCCGTCGCCCCGCCGCCCGAAGTTGGATCGCTCGGATGCGGTCGCACCTGCCACGATGCGCGCGCCCGCCCTCCCGAGGCTCGCGTGATCGAGGGTCTGCAGTGCGGTCGCGAGGTGGAACGGCTCGGTGTGCGTGGTGGTGAGCGTCGGCACGAGGCCGATGCGGCTGGTCAACGGCGCGAGGAACGACGCCACGAGCTGCGCGTCCAGGCGCCCGCGGACGCGGTCGCGGCGGATCGCGGCATCCGGCTCGACGCTGCGCCCCTCCAACGACAGGGCGTCCTCGATCGTGACGAACGCGATGCCGGCCTCGTCCGCCGTGCGCGCGAGGTCCTTCCAGTACCCGGGGGTCGTGAGCTCGCGCGGACGCGCGGTCTCCTCTCGCCAGGCGGCGGGATGCCAGCCTGCGCCGTCGAGGGCCACCGCTATGTGCACCTGCTCCGTCATGATCTGCTTTCTCTCTGTGAGCCTGCGAGGACGGGGTCCGAGGCGGATGCCGGCGTGCGCACCGCGAGGAAGGTCGTCCGCTGGCGGAGCGCGAACCCGAGACGCTCGTAGACCCGGATCGCGCCGACGTTGGTGGCCGCGGCGTGCAGCAGCGCCCGGTCTCCGCGCTGCTGGATGTGGAAGGCGACGTCGAGCACGAGGCGCGAGGCGAGGCCCTGACCGCGGTGCTCGGCATCCGTCGCGACGGCGCTGATCTCGGTCCATCCCTGCGGATGCAGCCGCTCGCCGGCCATCGCGACGAGGCGGCCCTCGCGGCGGATGCCGATGTAGCGGCCGAGCTCGTAGGTGCGCGGTCGGAACGGACCCGGCTGGTTGCGCTCGACGAGGGCGAGCATCTCGGGCACGTCGTCGGCACCGAGCGCGATCGCCTCGTCGAACGGACGGGTCTGCAGCGCATCGGTCTGGACGAGCTGCACGCCCGCCCCGCGACCGAGCTCCTCCCATCCCTCGGGCAGCTCGGGGTCGGCGGCGGAGATGCCGATCTCCTCCCCCGGGCCCACCAGGTCGATCAGCGTCTGCCACACGCGAGGGTCGTCCCACGTGCGCACGGCGACGAACGGCGCCACGTCACCCGGATAGCGGCGCACGAGGTCGTCGCCGATCGCGAACGACGCGTGCGGGCCGATGAGGGAGTGCCAGGCCGGGTTGTCGAGGACCGCGTCGCCGAGGACGTCGTCTGGTGTGTGCGGCATGGGCCGGCCCTTTCATCGAGGCGGAAGCGGGTGGGGTGAACCAACGCTAGGAGCAATCGACCTGTTCCCGGCGCGCCGGCCCCCGAGTGTGTCCTCCGGTGACACGGCGCGACGGTGTGTAACGCATCACGACGCTTGTTGACGGCCCGCGTCAGCGCGTGACCTCCGCCTCTCGTCGTGCGCGCCTCCGGTGAGAGCATCGCCCATCGGCACTCAGCCGCACTCCCCGGATTCCACCCGACACAGCGAAAGGACCTCGGATGTCCGCGACCCTCACGTCCCGACGGGCGATCGTCCGCTACGTCGCCTCGAGACTCGGCCAGGCGCTGATCGTGCTCTGGGCCGCATACACCGTGTCGTTCGTGGTGCTGTATGCGCTCCCCAGTGATCCGGTCGCGCTGCTCGCCGGAGGCGACGCCTCCGACATCACACCCGAGCAGCTCGACGCCCTCACCGCGCAGTACGGCCTGGATCAGCCGATCGTGGTCCAGTACCTGCTCCGCCTCGGCGGCGTGCTCACGGGCGACTTCGGCACCTCGATCGCCTCCGGTCGCCCGGTCGCGCAGGTGATCGGCGAGGCGATCCCTCCGACGCTGCAGCTCGCAGGACTCGGCTTCGCCCTGGCGGTGCTGACCGGCGCAGGGCTCGCGGTGCTCGCCACCTATGTGCGGAGCCGTGCACTGTCGTCCTTCCTGCTCGGGCTGCCCCCGCTCGGAGTCGCGATCCCCTCGTTCTGGTTCGGTCTCATGCTCATCCAGTGGTTCTCGTTCCAGCTGCCGCTCTTCCCGGCGATGGGCGACAAGAGCGTGGCATCGCTCGTGCTCCCCTCGATCACGCTCGCGCTGCCGACCGGCGCGATGATCGCGCAGCTGCTCTCGCGGAGCCTCGCGACGTCGCTCGGCGAGCCCTACATCGACACGGCGCGCGCCAAGGGCGCCGACCGACGTCGCGTGCACCTGCGCCATGCGCTGCGTAACGCGGCACTGCCGGCGATCACGATGACCGGGCTCATCATCGGCCAGCTGCTGAGCGGCACGGTCGTCACCGAGACCGTGTTCTCGCGCCCCGGGATCGGTCGGGTCACCGCGTCGGCCGTGCAGCAGCAGGACATTCCGGTCGTGCAGGGGATCGTGCTGTTCGCCGCCGCGGCGTTCGTACTCGCGAACCTCACGGTGGACCTCGTCTACCCGTTCCTCGACCCGCGCATCCAGCTGACGACCGCGCGTCGTCGTCGTCGGGCACCCGTCGTCTCTCGGACGGCGACGACGACCGCCACGGCCGACGACGGCGTCGACGGCAGCGCGGTCGACGAGAACGACCGGTCGCACGCCGACGCAGCCCTGGAGGCGACACGATGAGCGAGACCACCGCCCTCCTGCCCGACAGCAGCCAGCGTCGCGCAGACGGATTCGGATCGACCGCGGGTAACCGCTTCGACGACGCCGTCGTCGAACGCGCCTCGCGCCCCGGCATCCGCTCCCCCTGGCCCAGCCGATTCGGCTGGTTCACGCGCCGCCCCGCCGCCACCGTCTCGCTGCTCTGGCTGCTCGTCGTGGTCGTCGCGGCCCTCTGGCCGAGCATCCTCGCCCCCGGCGACCCGCTCACCGGGGTCCCCGCCGAGAACCTGCAGGGCCCGTCCGCCGCGCACTGGTTCGGCACCGATCAGATCGGCCGCGACCTCTACACCCGGGTCGTGCACGGCACGTCACTCACCATCAGCGCGGCATCGATCGCCGTGGCGGTGGGGCTCGTCGCCGGCTCCGTCCTCGGACTCGTCAGCGGATTCGCCGGAGGGCGGATGGATGCCGTCATCATGCGCGCCGCGGACGTGCTGCTCGCGATCCCCGGTCTGCTGCTGTCTCTCGCCATCATCACCGCCCTCGGATTCGGCACGGTGAATGTGGCGATCGCGGTGGGCGTCGCGAGCGTCGCGTCGGTCGCGCGCATCATGCGCGCCGAAGTCATCAAGGTGCGGAGCTCCCCGTACATCGAGGCCGCTCGCGCCTCGGGCAACGGATGGCTGCGGGTGCTCGTCCGGCACGTCCTGCCCAACTCGACGGGCCCCGTCATCGTGCTGGGCGTCCTGGAGTTCGGCGGCGCCATCCTCGCGGTGTCGGCCCTGAGCTTCCTCGGCTACGGCGCGCCGGCGCCCGCACCCGAGTGGGGTGCGCTCGTGTCCGGTGGCCGCGACTTCCTGCGGAACGCCTGGTGGCTCACCACGCTCCCCGGCCTCACCATCGCCCTCACCGTGCTCGCCGCGAACCGGCTGGCACGCGGGCTCGACACGGAAGGGACGACCGGACGATGACCGCTCAGACACCGCTGCTGGAGATCGACGGACTGTCGGTCACCTACCGCACGGCACGGGGGCGCATCGACGCCGTGCGTGACGTGAGCCTGTCCGTGGCCCCGGGCGAGACCGTCGCGATCGTCGGCGAGTCCGGATCGGGCAAGTCGACGACCGTGCACGCCATCATCCGCCTCCTCCCCGACGCCGCGGAGATCGCCTCGGGCTCGATCCGCTTCGACGGCGCCGATCTCGCCACGGCATCCGCCGCCACGCTGCGCTCGGTGCGCGGCCGCCGCATCGGCTTCGTGCCGCAGGATCCGACGGTGAGCCTGAACCCGGTGAAGCGCATCGGGGCGCAGGTCGCCGAGGTGCTCCGCGTCCACGGACTCGCCGGGAGACGCGATGCCGCCGACCGCGCGGTGGAGGCGCTGGAGCGAGCCGGACTCCCGGATGCCGCGCTGCGCGCCCAGCAGTACCCGCACGAGCTCTCCGGAGGCATGCGTCAGCGCGTCCTGATCGCGATCGCGATCATCGCCGACCCCGATCTGATCATCGCGGACGAGCCGACGAGCGCCCTGGACGTCACAGTTCAGAGGCAGATCCTCGACCACCTCGACGCTCTGAAGAGCGAACGCGGATCCAGCATGCTGCTCATCACGCACGACCTCGGCGTCGCGGGCGACCGTGCGGACCGCATCGTCGTGATGTCGCAGGGCGAGATCGTCGAGCAGGGCACGCCCGAGCAGGTGCTGCTCGCTCCGCAGCATCCGTACACGCGGCAGCTGATCGCCGCCGCCCCCAGCCTGAACGCCCGTCGCGAACCCATCGTCACCGCCGAGCGCCCGCCGCTCGTGCTGCACGGCCGGCCCGGTGATCCGTTCGCGGCGCGCGAGGAGTCCCCGGCGACCGGCGGCGGCTCCGCGCAGTCCGTGTTGGAAGTGGCGGACCTGGTGAAGGAGTTCCCCACGCCGGGAGCGAGCGGTGTGCAGCGCGCGGTCGACGGCGTGAGCTTCCGCATCGACCGCGGACGCACCCTCGCTCTGGTCGGAGAGTCCGGGTCGGGGAAGACCACGACCGCGCGGCTCGCCCTGCGCCTCGCGGACCCGTCCGCCGGACGCATCCGCATCGACGGCGTCGACGTGACGGATCTGCGCGGCGGCGGTCTCCGTCAGCTGCGCCGACGCATCCAGCTCGTGCAGCAGAATCCGTACGCCGCGCTGAACCCCCGGCTGACGATCGAGGAGATCGTGGTCGACCCGCTGAAGGCGTATCGCCTCGGCAGCGCCGCCCAGCGGCGGACCAGGGCCGCCGAGCTGATCGACGTGGTCGCCCTGCCGGCCTCGGTGCTGCACCGGAAGCCCGCCGAGCTCTCCGGAGGGCAACGGCAGCGCGTCGCGATCGCGCGCGCCCTCGCCCTCTCCCCCGAGCTCCTCGTGCTCGACGAGCCGGTGTCCGCCCTCGACGTGTCGATCCAGCACCAGATCCTCACCCTGCTGAGCACCATCCAGCGCGAGTTCGGCCTCAGCTACCTCTTCATCTCCCACGACCTCGCCGTCGTCAGGCAGATCGCCGACGACGTCGGGGTCATGCAGCGGGGCCGTCTCGTCGAGCTCGGCCCGGCGGAGGAGCTCTTCGAAGATCCGCGCGCCGAGTACACGCGCACCCTGCTCGATGCCATCCCCGGCCGCATCCGGACTGCACCCTGACCACCACTCACGTCCCCCACCGCACACCCGTCTCAAGGAGCCACCATGACCAGCCCTCGTCGCCGTCCGCATCGGCGGACCGCCCTGTTCGCCTCTCTCGCCATCACCACGGGACTCGTGCTCAGCGCGTGCGCCGGCACCGCACCCGCCGGCACCCCCACCGATGAGGGCGACGCGACGCCCGTCGAGGGCGGCGACCTCACGTTCGCCCTGGCCAACGACCCGATATCGCTGAACCCGTCCGGTACCGGTTCGGGCAACGACACCCTGTACGTCACGCGCCAGCTCGTCGACTCGCTGCTCTACCAGAACCCCGAGACCGGCGAGCTCGAGCCCTGGCTCGCGACCTCGTACACCGCGAACGCCGAGGCGACGTCCTTCACGTTCGAGCTGCGGGATGACGTCACGTTCTCCGACGGCACGCCGTTCACCGCGGCCAACGTGAAGGCGACGTTCGACGACATCATCGCCGCGGGCGCCCTCAGCCAGTCCGTGAGCAGCTTCGTCGGCTATCAGGAGACGAAGGTGATCGACGACGACACGGTCGAGGTCGACTTCGCCACCCCGAACGCCGCATTCCCGAACTCCACGGCCGCCGTCGGACTCGGCATCGTCGGCGACGCCACCCTCGCGGTGCCGTTCGCCGACCGCGCCGACGGGAAGTCCGTCGTCGGCACCGGACCGTTCACGCTCGACACCTACACGAAGGATGTCGAGACGGTCCTTGCGGCCCGCGAGGACTACGCCTGGGCGCCCGAGACGCTCGGCAACGACGGCCGTGCACACCTCGACACCGTGACGTTCCAGATCGTCCCCGAGGCGAGCGTGCGCACCGGCAGCCTCACCAGCGATCAGGTCGACGTCATCGGTGGCGTCCAGCCGAACGATGTGCAGACCCTGCAGGACGCCGACTACCCGCTCGTCTCGCGCGGCAACCCCGGCATCACCTTCGGACTCTCATTCAACCTCGAGCGTCCGCTCGTGTCCGACATCGCCGTCCGAGAGGCGATCTCCGCCGCGATCGACCCCGAGGTCGTCCGCGACACCGCGCTGAACGACCTGTTCGCCGTTGCGACCAGCGCACTCGCCGAGAACACCCCGTCCTGGGCCGACGAGAGCGAGTACTTCACGTCCGACCCCGAGCACGCCGCCGAGCTCCTCGACGATGCGGGCTGGACCGAGGGATCCGACGGCATCCGCACCAAGGACGGCCAGAAGCTGACCCTCCAGCTGGCGTGGATCACCAACTTCGGACCGAATCAGACCTCGCTCGAGCTCATCCAGCAGCAGCTCAAGGATGTCGGCATCGAGGTGGTCCTCGAGGGCAGCACGGTCCCGGAGTTCCTCGAGAAGCAGACGTCCGGCGACTTCGACATCGTCTGGGGCAACCTCTCCCGCGCCGACGGCGACGTGCTGCGCACGCAGTACTCGGCCGCCACCACGCGACTGCGGATCGACGACCCCGAGCTGGAGGCTCTGCTGCAGGACCAGCTGGCCGCAGGCGACACGGCCGAGCGCAACGCGATCCTCGCCGACGCGCAGGCGCGCATCGCCTCGCAGTACTACCAGATCCCCGTGCATGAGCTGACCTCCATCCTGTCGACGCAGGACTCGGTGCACGACGTCACCTTCGGGGCTGACGCGCGCCTGAACCCCCTGGTCTCCGCCTGGAAGGACGCGAGCTGATGACCGACGCGAAGATCGTCTCGGCGGGCTTCACGCTCGCCGGCAACTACGCCGAAGCCGACCCCGCCGCGGGACTCGAGGACACGCTGCGGCTGTTCGAGTTCGCGGAGGAGATCGGCCTGCAGGTCGCCGGCATCCGACAGCGGCACCTCGAACGCGGGGTCTCCTCGGCCCTGACGTTCCTCGCCGCCGCGACGCAGCGGACCGACAGCATCCGTCTGGAGACCGCGGTCGTGCCGCTCGGCTACGAGACGCCGTTCCGGCTGGCCGAGGACTTCGCGACCGTGGACGCGCTGTCGAAGGGCAGGCTGAACATCGGCGTGAGTTCCTCGGCCCCGCACGGCGCTCTGCTGCGCCACCTCGGCCGGGTCGAGGACGAAGCCGACATCGACGCGTATGTGCTCATCGCCCGGTTCCTCGAGGCGCTCGAGGGCCGCGCGCTGGGCGAGGACATCCCCACGCCCTATGGCCCGCAGACCCCGCGGGTGCAGCCGCACATCGTCGGTCTGCGCGATCGCGTGTGGCTCGGCGGCGGGTCTGCACGCTCGGTGCGCTGGGCGGCGGAGCGGGGACTCGGGCTCCTCCTCGGCAACATCACGGCGGCGGACGGGGGCGACAGCTTCGAGCAGGCGCAGCGCGTGCACATCGACGACTACTACGAGCACCACACGGGCACCGTGGCACCGTCGGTCGGCGTGGAACGGGTGATCCTGCCCGTCGACTCCGCCACCGCCGATCAGCGCGAGCGCTACACGGCGTTCGCCGCGAGCCGTCAGGCGCGCACGGAGCAGGCGACGAACGGGCACCTGTTCCAGAGGGACCTGTTCGGCACCGCCGACGAGATCGTGGACCGGCTGCTGGCGGACCCGTCGATCGACGGGCGCACGGAGCTGCGCATCGCCCTGCCGTACGCCCTGGCTCTCGCCGACTACCGGCAGATCCTGTCGGACATCACCCACGCCGTGCTGCCGCGGCTCGGGTGGGCGCCCGCGGCATCCGCCCTGACCGCCCTCGCCTCGTCCGCCACCTGAACCGCACCGCCACAGATGTCATCACCCCAGATCTCATCACCCCAGAAGGAGCACTCATGAGTTCACGACTTCGCATCGGCGTCGCCCTCGACGGCGCCGGCTGGCACCCCGCCGCCTGGCGGGAGCCGTCATCCCGCCCGACCGAGCTGTTCACCCCGCAGTACTGGGTCGACCTCGTCCGCACCGCCGAGGAGGGATTGATCGACTTCGTGACGATCGAGGACTCCCTCGCGCTGCAGTCGTCGAGCCCGACGAGCGCCGACGAACGCACGGATGAGGTGCGCGGCCGTCTCGACGCCCTGCTCATCGCGTCCAGGGTCTCCCCGACGACGTCGCGCATCGGGCTGATCCCGACCGTCACGACCACGCACACCGAGCCGTTCCACGTGTCGAAGGGCATCGCGACGCTGGACTACACCAGCGAGGGCCGCGCGGGCTGGCAGGTCAAGGTCTCCGGCCGGGCCGACGAGGCGGCGCATTTCGGGCGCCGCGAGCACCCGGGCGCGGATGTGGCCTGGGAGGACCCCGCCTTCGCCGCGCTCGTCTCCGAGCTGTTCGACGAGGCGGCCGATTCGGTCGAGGTCGTCCGCCGGCTCTGGGACAGCTGGGAGGACGACGCCGAGATCCGGGATGCCGCGACCGACCGCTTCCTCGACGCGGACAAGCTGCACGAGATCGACTTCGAGGGACGCTGGTTCAGCGTGCGCGGCCCGTCCATCACGCCACGGCCGCCGCAGGGACAGCCCGTGGTCGCCGCTCTCGCACACGCCGAGGTCCCCTATCGCCTCGCCGCGCGGTCGGCCGACATCGTCTTCGTCACCCCGACGGATGCCGCGCACGCCGCGCAGATCCTCGACGATGTCGCCGCGGCGGTCTCGGCCGTGGATCGCGAGAGCGACGCCCTGCAGGTCTTCGCCGACATCCTCGTCCTGCTCGACGAACCGGGTGGGGAGACCGCGGCCGACCGGCTGCGGCGCCTCGACGGCCTCGGCCGTCGGCTCACGAGCGACACCGCGATCTTCACCGGGTCGGCGACCGAGCTCGCGGACCTCATCGCCCGCCTCGGAGCCCTCGGGTACGACGGGGTCCGGCTGCGCCCGGGAGTCGTCACCGACGACCTCCCGCGCATCGCCGGCGATCTGGTGCCCGAGCTGCGCGCACGCGGGCTCTTCCACGACGCCTATGAGGCCGGCACCCTTCGGGGGCTGCTCGGACTCCCCGAGCACGTACCCAGCCGCTACGCGGCCGTCTGATCGATCAGGAGGAACAGGGAATGACCACGAGAGCACGCAAGCAGATCCTCCTCGCCGCGTATGTCGGCGGGGTCAACGAGCACACCGCCTGGGAGCATCCGGAGGCGGGGAGCCAGATCGACTTCTCCACCTTCCGTCACGTCGCACAGACCGCGGAGCGCGGCCGCTTCGACTACTTCTTCCTGGCGGAGGGGCTCGCGCTCCGCGCCAGGGCGGGACGGATCTTCGAGCACGACATCGCCGGGCGCCCCGACACGCTCCCGGTGCTGGCGGCGCTGGCCGCCGTGACCGAGCACATCGGCCTCGTCGGCACGCTCAACGCGACGTTCAACGAGCCGTATGAGCTCGCACGCCAGATCGCGAGCCTCGACCATCTCTCCGGCGGCCGCGCCGGGTGGAACGTCGTCACGTCGTTCGACGCGTACACCGGGGCCAACTTCCGCCGCGGCGGCTTCCTGCCGCACAGCGAGCGGTACGTGCGCGCCGAGGAGACGGTCGCCGCCGTCCGGCGCCTGTGGGACTCGTGGGCGGCGGATGCGATCGTCGCGGACAGGGCGTCGGGCACGTTCCTCTCGGACGCGGATGCCGGAGCATTCGCGCAGTCCGGATCGCAGTTCGACATCGCCGGGCGCTTCACGGTTCCGCGGAGCCCGCAGGGCCGACCGGTCGTCGTGCAGGCGGGCGTCTCTCCGCAGGGACGCGACTTCGCGGCATCCAGCGCCGACGCGATCTTCTCGCCGTACTCGACGCTCGCGGAGGGCAAGGCGTTCTACGCCGACATCAAGGAGCGCGCGGCACGCTTCGGTCGCGGACCGGACGAGGTGAAGATCCTGCCGGCGGCGGGCTTCGTGCTCGGAGATTCCGCCGAGGATGCCGAGGAGAAGCGGCGCCACATCCTCGAGCAGCAGCTGAGCGACCGCACGATCCAGGTCACCTTCGAGCAGGTCTGGAACCGCGACCTGTCGGCGTACGATCCCGACGGACCGCTTCCGGACGTGGACCCCGACCCCGAGGCGCCGCCGATCATCCAAGGGCGTGCGTTCATCTTCCAGGACCGCTTCGAGACCGTGCGCAAGTGGCGCGAACTCGCCGAGGAGCAGCAGCTCTCGCTGCGCGGCCTCGCCCGCGCGATCGCCGGCCGTGTCGGCTACGTGGGCACCGCGGCGCAGGTCGCGGAGCAGCTCGACACCTTCGTGCAGGAGGACGGCGGCGACGGCGTCGTGATCGGCTCGCACCTGGTGCCCACGGGTCTCGACGAGTTCGTCGATCAGGTCGTGCCCCTGCTGCAGGAGCGCGGCTCGCTGCGCACCGATTACGACGGCACGACCCTGCGCGACAACCTCGGGCTGCCGGTGCCGGATCGTGACGCCCAGTTCGCGGGCGCAGGGAGCGAGGCGGGGCGATGAGCCTGCAGACCGAGGCATCGGCACCGGTGAGCGCTGACGAGTTCGCCCGGGAGTGGGAGGCCTGGCACCGCGCGCACGAGAAGCGTCGCGCGGATCCGCACGGCTTCCTGGCCGTCACCGGGCTGTTCTGGCTGTCCGCCGAGCCGACCGAGATACCGGGGATACCAGGACTCTGGAGCGCGGATGCCGAGGGCCCGGCCGTCCTGCTCGGCGCCGACGAGCAGCTCGTGCACGACGGCACCCCGATCACCGGCACGCATCGGTTCGCACCGATCGCAGAGCGCGGTGGCATCACCGTCGGCTTCGACGGCGGCGTGATCGAGATCGCCAAGCGCGGCGGGGCCGACATCGTGCGGCCCCGCCGGGCGGACTTCCCGTTCCTCGCGACGTACCAGGGCACCGAGGCCTTCGCACCGGATGCCGCGTGGCGGGTGCCTGCGCGCTTCGCGCGGTTCGTCAGGCCACGGGCGATCGAGGTCGGAGCCGCGGTCGACGGCCTCAGTCACGTGTACGAGTCACCCGGGTACGTGGAGTTCGACCTCGAGGGCGAGACCTTTCGTCTGCTCGCCTTCCCCGGCCATCAGCCGGGGTCGTTGTTCGTGCTGTTCACGGATGCGACGAGCGGCGTCACGACATATGCGGCGAACAGGTCGGTGTCGATCGACGTGTCGGAGGGCTACGACGAGACCGTGATCGACTTCAACCGGGCGACGAACCTCCCCTGCGCCTACACGGACTTCGCCACGTGCCCGCTGCCGCCGGCGGAGAACCACCTGCGCGTCGAGGTGACGGCCGGGGAGCGGACTCCGGAGCGCCGCGTGGAAGGCCGCGCGACCGCGGCGGGGTTGGTGCCCGCGGACGCGTGACTTCCAGTGCCCTTCGACAAGCTCAGGGACCCATGGGGTCTCTGGGCCTGTCGTCGTCTGGGGGTTGCTGAGGTCGCCTCCCAGTGGGTTGCTGAGCTTGCCCCAGTGGGTTGCTGAGCTTGTCGAAGCACCCTTCGACAGGCTCAGGGACCCAGGGGGCGCTCAGGGACCAGGTATGGCTCAGGGACCCGGGGCGGCTCAGGGACGCAGGGCGGTCAAGCGGCGCGGGAGGTCGAGGCCGAAGGCCAGGAGGTCGAGGAAGCGACCCGGTTCGACCTCGATGCGGTGCTCGCGCTCGGTCAGCCGACGGAAGCCGATCTTCGCGTACAGTGCGTGTGCTCCGAGCATCTCGGGGCCGCTGTTCATCACGACCCGCGTCGCCCCGCGCTCGATGGCGAGCGCGATCACGTGTCGGGTCAGCGCCTCCCCGACCCCGCGTCCGCGGGCTGCGGGTGAGACGGCAAGCTGACGGAAGTCGACTTCGCCCTTTCGCGCCAGCTCCGACAGCGTCTCTCCGCGCCGGGGCACCCAGACGGCGCCCACGATCGTCTCGTCGACGTCTGTGGCGACCCAGATGTCGCCGAGCACGGCCCGAGCCTCGACGTCGCGCAGCGACTCCAGGTAAGCGGGAGAGAGCTCCGAGTAGCTGGAGCTGTACGCGTCTTCGGTGAGACGGCCGACGAGCCCGTACTCGGCGGGTTCGGCGAGACGGATGAGGAGATTCTGCGCGAGTGCGGGTGCGGTCATGCCGAGACGGCACCCGCCAGCGGGCGCTCCGCGGGGGCGCCCAGCCCCCAGACCTCCGCGAGCAGCTCGAACGAGCGGACCCGGTCGAGCGGGTCGTGCGTGATGGTCGTGACGAGGAGCTCGTCGGCTCCCGTGACGCGCTGCAGCGTCTCGAGGCGCTCCGCAACGGCATCCGGCTCTCCGGTGAACCGGGTGTCGAGTCGATCGCTGACGACGTCGAGCAGCTCGGGATCGTACGGCTCGACGAGCGCGTCCTCCGGACGCGGGTACGGGATGGCCCCCTGGCCGGCGCGGATGCTGTGCACCCATTCAGCGTAACCGCGGGAGAGGCGTTCGGCCTCGGAGGCGGTGTCGGCGACGAGGACGTCCGCCGACACGATGACCCGTGGTTCGGCGAGCACGCCGGGTCGGAAGGCGCGGCGGTACGCCTCGACGGCCTCCACCACGAAGGTGCCGGCGACGTGGAAGTTGGCGCCGAACGGCAGGCCGAGCCGTCCGGCGAGCGCGGCGCTGATGCCGGCCGTGCTGCCGTGCAGCCAGACCTGGATGTCCTGCCCCTCTGCGGGGGTGGCATGGATGGGCACTCCTTCGGGAGCGACGTAGGAGCCGTCGATCAGGGCGAGGATGTCGAGCACGTCCTGCTCGAAGCGGTCGGCGTCGCCCGGCGTCCGCCGCAGCAGGCGGGTCTGCGCCGCGAACCGGGCGGAGTCGAACGAGAAGGGGCGCACGGCGGGCAGCAGCAGCCCGTCGACGACGCGGGTCTCGGCCTTGGCGGGGAGGCCCGCCGGTGCGGACGTCTGCGCGCTCGTCGAGCCGGAGCGTCCGATCCCGAGGTCGAAGCGTCCGGGGTGCAGTGCGGCGACGACGCCCGCGGCCTCGGCGAGCTCGAGCGCCGAGTAGTTGCCGATGATGGTCGCGGCGGTGCCGATGCGGATGCGGTCGGTCGCCGCGGCGCTCGCGGCGAGGAGCACGTGGGGCGCGGCCCCCGCGACCCCGGGATTGAGGTGATGCTCTGCCAGCCAGAAGCGGCGGTAGCCGAGGCCCTCCGCCGCACGGGCGAGCTCGATCGTGTCGCGCAGCCCCTGACCGGGAGAGGACCCCTCACCGAACGGGGAGAGATCCAGGATGCTGAGCGGTGCGCGATTCGTCATGTCTTCGTCCTTGTCGAGGCGGCCGTGGCCGCGGATGCTGCGGAGTCGGCGGAGGGTGCGGGCCGGAGAGGCCGGCCCCCACCCCGGTCCGCTCAGGACTTGGGAAGCCCCTGCGGGTTGATCTCGGACGTCTCGATGCCCTCCGAGTCGAGACCCCAAGCGTCGAGCAGCTCGGCGTACTTCCCGTTGGCGATGAGCTCGTCGAGCACGATGCCGACCGGTTCGATGAGCCCGTTGTCCTTCGCGGTTCCCGCAGCGATCGTCGCCGCGAGCGGCCAGCCGCCCGGGACGATGCCGACGAGCTTGGTGTCGCCCGTCTCCCGTGCCGCCCATGCCGAGGTGGCGTTCGGGCCGAAGCTCGCGTCCACACGGCCGGACTGCAGGGCGAGGGTCGCCGCGGCATTGTCGTCGTAGTACTGCAGCTCGGCCGGCTCTTCGCCCTCGGCCTCCAGCTCCTCGTTCCACTTCAGGAGCACCTGCTCCTGGTTGGTGCCGGAGCCGACGGTGATCGAGAGGCCGGAGATGTCCGCCGCCTCCTCGATCTTCTCGATGTCGCTGTCGGCCTTGACGTAGAAGCCCAGCAGGTCCTGACGGTAGCTGGCGAAGTCGAACAGCTCCTTGCGCTCCTCGGTGACGGTCACGTTCGAGGTGATGAGGTCGTACTTGCCCGACTGGATGCCGAGGGGCCAGTCGGCCCATGCGACGACGACGGGGTTGTATTCGAGGCCGAGGCCCTCGGCGATCAGGCTGCCGATGTTCGGCTCGGTGCCGGCCGGGAGCGTCTCTCCGTCGGGGACGTAGCTGAGCGGCGGCACGAAGGCGCCGACCGCGACCGTGAGCTTGCCCTCTTCGATCGGCTGGAACCCGCTCGCCTCGAGCGCGGCGACGGCCTCGGGGACGACGTCGCCGGTGACCCATTCGATGTCGTCGGCCGAGACGTTGGCCGAGGTCTCCTGCGGTGCGGGCGCCGCGTTGTCGGCGACGGCCTCCGCGGGACGGTTGAGGGTGACGGCGGCGCCGACGCCGACGATCGCGACGACCGCTGCGGCGGCCACTCCGATCGCGATGCCCTGCTTCTTGCTGAGTGCCATGTGATTCTCCTTGTGAGGGGTGCGGCGGCACGTGCTGTGCGTCGTGCCGCATTCGGGTCGTGCGGGTTCGGGTCGTGCGGGTCAGCCCAGCACTTTGGCCAGGAACTCCTGGGTGCGGGGATTCTTCGGGTTGTCGAGCACCTCCGCGGCGGGCCCCTGCTCCACCACGGCGCCGTTGTCGAGGAAGACGACGCGGTCGGCCACCTCTCGGGCGAAGCCGATCTCGTGCGTGACGATGATGAGGGTCGTGCCGAGCTGCGCGAGGTCGCGGATGACGTCGAGCACCTCGCCGACCAGCTCGGGGTCGAGCGCGCTCGTCGGCTCGTCGAAGAGCAGCACCTTGGGCTTCAGAGCAAGCGCTCTCGCGATCGCGACGCGCTGCTGCTGGCCGCCGGAGAGCTGACGCGGATACGCGTCTGCCCTGTCGGCGAGACCCACGCGGTCGAGCAGTCCGAGCGCGAGCGACCGCGCGTCGTCCTTGCTGAGCCGCTTGAGAGCGAGGGGCGCCTCGGTGACGTTCTCGAGGGCCGTGAGGTGCGGGAACAGGTTGAAGTTCTGGAAGACGATGCCGACCTGCGTCCGACGACGCAGGATCTCTCGCTCGTGCAACTCGTGCAGCTTGTCGCCGCGGAGCTCGTAGCCGATCAGCTCCCCGTCGACCGTGACCGAGCCGCGGTCGACGCTCTCGAGGTGGTTGATGGTCCTCAGCAGCGTCGACTTTCCCGAGCCGCTGGGGCCGAGGAGGGCGACGACTTCGCCCGGCTGCACCGTGAGGTCGATGCCGGACAGCACCTCGACGCCGGCGTAGCTCTTGTGGACGTTGTGGATCTCGACGAGTCCGCGCGTGGCGGTCTCCGCGACGACGGCGGTCATCGGTCACCCTCTCCTGCCGCGGTGTGCACGGCATCCTTCTTCCTGTCGGTCGGGGCATCGGGTGGCGTGTCCCCCAGTCGGGCCCACTGCACGCGCACCCACTGGCTCGTCCGCTGGATCGGAGTCGGGGGCAGCGTCCGCACCGAGCCGCGGGCGAAGTGCCGCTCGATGTAGAACTGGGCGATGCTGAGGATCGTCGTGATGATCGTGTACCAGACCACCGCGACCAGCAGCAGGGGGATCACCCGGCTGTTGCGGTTGTAGATGACCTGCACGGCGTAGAACAGCTCGGGGATCGCGATGACGAAGACGACCGACGCGCCCTTGACGAGCCCGATGACCTCGTTCGTGGCGTTCGGGATGATCGAGCGCATCGCCTGCGGGAGGATGATGCGGAACAGCCGTCGGCGCGCGGGGATGCCGAGCGCCGCAGCCGCTTCGGACTGCCCCTGGTCGACCGAGATGAGGCCGCCGCGGATGATCTCCGCCGAATATGCCGCCTGATGCAGGCCGAGGCCGAGGATCGCCGCCGCGAAGGCGCTGATCAGCTGCACGGTCGGGAACTCGACGATCCAGAAGTCGGTCGTGAAGGGCGTGCCGAGACCCAGGGTCGGGTACAGGTAGCCGAGGTTGTACCAGACGATGATCTGCACGACCAGCGGCACCGAGCGGAAGAACCAGATGAAGCCCCAGGCGGCCGAGCTGAGCAGCGCGGACTTCGAGAGCCGGCCGAGGGCCACGATCGTGCCGAGAAGGAAGCCCACGATCGCCGACACCGCCGTGATCGACAGCGTGTAACCGATGCCGATGAGCACGGGGCCCGAGAAGAAGTACTCGGCGAACGTGCCCCACATGTACCGGTCGTTCGTGACGAGGCTCCAGGCGAACTGCGCCAGGACGAAGATGATGATGGCAGCGATCGTCCAGCGCCACCAGTGACGCGTGTGCACCACGGTCACGGCGCCGAGGTCGACCTTCGTGCGGTTCTCGACGGGAGGGTCGGTCTCGGGAGCGACCGCGGTGCCGAGCGGCCGGGCGGCGGTGTCAGTCATGGTGGTCCTCGCGTTCCCCGCGGCGCCGGATGCGCCGCGTGAGGCAAAGCTAGGGCCACCTCGGCGGATGCCGAGAACGATGTTTCACACGTCGCAACCCGCCGACGCATGCCGTAATGAAGCGGCTCGCCCCGTAACACGACGGGGCTCCACCTCACGCGTTCCGGAGGATCTGATCCGTCACGCGGGTGGAGAAGTGCAGCGCGTCGACGGGGATCCGCTCGTCCGCCGCGTGGAACTCCCCGAAAACGTCGAAGTCCGCCGGGACGCGGAGGGGCACGAAGCCGTAGCCGCGGATGCCGAGCTGCGCCAGGTGCTTGTTGTCGGTGCTCGCGGGGAGCAGGTAGGGCACGACCAGGGCCCCGGGGTCCTCCGCCGTGATGGCGTCCTGCAGCACGTCGAGCAGCGGGGAGTCCGCCGGCGATTCGATCGCGGGCACGGGACGCCCCCAGGCGATCTCGACGTCCTCTCCGATCACCTGGGTCAGCTCGTCGTGCAGCGCGGCATCCGCGCCGGGGAGCACCCGCACGTCGAGGCGTGCGCTCGCCTCGGCAGGGATCACGTTCGTCTTGCCGCCCGCGGCGAGCGCGGTCGGCGAGACCGTGTTGCGGGTGGAGGCGCCGATGAACGAGCCCGCGAAGCCGATGCCGGTCAGCTGCTCCTCGAGGTCGTCATCTGTGAAGCGGATGCCGCGATGCTCGCCGAACACGTCGAGGAACCGGTCGAGGGCAGGCGTCCTGACCACCGGGAAGCGGTGCGCGCCGATCGCCGTCACGGCGCGCGCCAGCCGCACGACCGCGTTGTCCGCCGTCGGCCGCGAGCCGTGCGCTGCATGGCCCCGCGCGGTCAGGGTGGCCCAGGTCACGCCCTTCTCCGCCGTGGCGACGAGGTAGGCCCTGCGGTCGTCCGTGAGCGGGATGGAGAACCCGCCGACCTCGCTGATGGCCTCGGTGGCACCGTCGAACAGCTCGGGGCGGTGGCGCACGATCCAGCGGGCGCCCCACACTCCCCCGGCCTCCTCGTCGGCGAAGAACGCGAACACGAGGTCCCTGCGGGGCACGATGCCGTCGCGCCGGTAGGCGCGCGCGATCGCGAGGATCGTCCCCGCATAGTTCTTCATGTCCACGGCGCCGCGCCCATAGAGGATGCCGTCGTGGATCTGCGCTCCGAACGGCGGGTGCGTCCAATCGGACTCCTCGACCGGGACGACATCGAGGTGCGCGTGCACGACGAGCGCACCGGCATCCGGATCCGCTCCCGCGAGGCGGGCCACGACGCTCGCCCGACCCGGCTGCGGTTCGACGATGTCGACGTGGTAGCCGACCTCCTCGAGCTTCTCCTTCACGAACAGCGCGGCCCTCGTCTCGCCGTCGCCGATCGTGGCGGCATCACCGGTGTTGACGCTGTCGATGCGGATGAGGTCGCGGATGAACTCGAGCGCCTCCGCCTCGAGCGGAGTGGGTGCAGTCATGGCGCCCACGCTAACCGCGAGGGCCGCGGCGGGGTGACTCACGGCGACGCGAATCGTCATCCGGCGTCGCGCAGCGACTCGATCGACGACATCCCCGCATGCGCGGGCGAGACTCGGGGCATGGCACACGTGATCGACAGCGCGGCGGCGCCGACGCTGGAGCGGACCTGGGCGGATGCTCTGCCCGAGCTCTCCCGCCTGGCCTCGCCCGTGCGCACGCCGCAGCCCCGTCTGCTGGCGCTGAACGAGGAGGTCGCGGCGGACCTCGACCTGGACGCCGAGTGGCTCAGGTCGGAGGCGGGCGTCCGATTCCTCACCGGCGAGTCGCCGGCATCCGGTTCGACTCCGATCGCCCAGGTCTACGCGGGTCACCAGTGGGGCGTCTTCACGCCGATCCTCGGCGACGGGCGGGCAGCGCTCCTCGGTGAACGCCGGGACCGGAACGGACGTCTGCGCGACCTGCATGCGAAGGGCATCGGCCCCACCTCGCTGTCCCGCGTGGACGGCTTCGCCGTCGTCGGCCCCATGCTCCGCGAGTACCTCATGGGCGAGGCGATGCACGCACTGGGCGTCCCGACCACCCGGGCGCTGTCCGTCGTCGCCACCGGCGCACCGCGAGTGCTTGCGGGAGACGTGCTGCCCGGCGCCGTGCTCACGCGCACCGCCACGAGTCACGTCCGGATCGGATCATTCGAGTACGTCAGGGCGCAGGGCGACGTCGACCTGCTGCGCCGCCTCGCGGATCATGTGATCGCCCGGCGGCACCCGCGGGCCGCGACCGCAAAGCATCCGTACCGGGCGCTTCTCGACGAGATCGTCGACGCCCTGGCGGCGCTGACGGCTGACTGGATGCGACTCGGCTTCGTGCACGGCGTGCTCAGCACCGACAATGTGCTGGTCTCGGCCGAGACGATCGACTACGGGCCGTGCGCGTTCCTCGACGCGTACGAGCCCGGTGCGTACTTCAGCTCGATCGACGCACTCGGGCGCTATGCCTACGACCGGCAGCCCGCCATCATGCGCTGGAACCTCGATCGTCTGGGCGAGGCGATCGCACCGCTGCTCGACGACGACCCCGGCGAGTCCGGCCGCATCGCGGCGGAGATCGTGTCGACCTTCGACGCGCGCCACCTGGCCCATCGGCGGTCGGCGTTCCGCGACAAGCTCGGACTGGGCGCGCACGTCGACGGAGGCGCGGTCGACGCACTCACCGACGACGCGCTCACGCTGCTCGCAGAGAGAGGCGTGGACTTCACGGGCTTCTTGCGCGATCTCGCGGCTGCCGCCGACGGCGACGAGCGCCGGGTGCGCGACCGATTCCTCGGAACGGTGCCCGAAGTCGACGCCTGGCTGCTGCGCTGGCGCTCGCTGGATCCCGACGCCGCCGTGATCCGCGCGGTCAACCCGGTCTACATCCCGCGCAACCACCTCGTCGAGGAGGCGCTGTCCGCCGCGACCGTCGACGACCTCGAACCCTTCGAGCGCCTCCTCGAGCTGGTCCGCGACCCGTACACGGAGCGCGCGGGCGGCGAGTACCGACGGTTCTCCTGGCCGGCGCCTGCGGGCACGGCCCGGCACGTCACCTTCTGCGGCACCTGATCCGCGTCAGCCGGAGACGGCGTCGTCGATCACCGCGTCCTCGATCAGGATGATGCGATCGTCTCCGTCTCGGGCGCTGCCGCGGCCGTCGGTGTTGTTCGTCATCACCCAGACCTCGCCGGTCGGCGTCACCACGACGTCTCGCAGGCGTCCCAGCTCGCCGACGAGCAGCTCGGCACTCGACCCGAGGTCGTCGAGCGGCACGACCCGCAGACGCTCACCGCGAAGGTTCGCGATGAGGATCGCGGATGCCGTGACCGCGATCCCGCTCGGGCTCGCTGCGTCCGGCGTCCACTGCTGCACCGGATCGATGAAGTCGTCGTCGTCCGCGATGCCCTCGGCCTCGGGCCAGCCGTAGTTGCCGCCCGCCTCGATGACGTTGAGCTCGTCCCAGGTGTCCTGCCCGAACTCGCTCGCGTACATCGTGCCATCGGCATCCCATCCGATCCCCTGCGGGTTGCGGTGTCCGTAGCTGTAGACGGGCGAGTCGTCGAAGGGGTTGTCGTCGGGGATCCCCCCGTCGGGGGTGAGGCGCAGGATCTTGCCGGACAGCGCGTCGACGTCCTGCGCGCTGTCGCGGTCGCCCGCATCGCCGGTGGTGACGTAGAGCATCCCGTCGGGGCCGAACGCGATGCGTCCGCCGTTGTGGTTGCCGGCCGCCGGGATCCCGTCGATCACGGTCGTCGGCTCTCCCAGGGACAGTGCTCCCGGTTCGCCGGCGATGTCACGGCGCTCGACCCGGTTCTCACCCTCGGCGGTGGAGTACGAGTAGAGCTCCCCGTCATGCACCGCGAGCCCGAGCAATCCGCCCTCCCCACCGGATACGACACCGGCGATCGTGCCGACCTCCGTGGTCGCCCCGTCATCCCCGACCTCGAGCACGCGTGCGCTGTCGCGCTCGCTCACGAGGGCCGTGCCGTCGTGGAAGACGATCGACCAGGGCGCCGTCAGCACCTCGGCGATGACCTCGCCTGCGGCGTCCGCCCCGCCCGTATCCGGGAGCTCGGGGCTGCACGCGGCGAGCGCGGCCAGCAGGAACACGGATGCCGTGGCTGTCACGACGCGCGGCGGATGCATGCCTCCATCACACACGGGATCGTCCGGAAGCGACAGCCCCGACCGCGCCGGAGAACCCGTGTCGCCGCCGCGTGCGCGGGAGGACAATACCGATATGAGCGAGGAGTCGGATGCCGTGCTGGCGCGCCGAGCGCAGCTTCTCGCGACCGAGCACTGGGGCCTCCTCGCTGCCCGGAGCACGGCGCAGAGCGAGGTCCTGAGCCGCATCACGATCTTCCTCACGCTGGTCTCGGCCGGGCTCGTGACGATCGGGCTGCTCGGCCAGGCCTCCGGCTTCCGCGGGTGGTTCGGCGGCGCGTCGCTGGCGATCCTCGCGTTCCTCGCGCTGATCGGCTTCATGACGCAGATGCGGGTCATGAACGTCTCGGAGGAAGACATGATGTACGTGGTCGCGATGAACCGCATCCGCGGCGCGTACGTCGACCTCGACCCCGTCGTGGCCGACGTGTTCCTCGCCTCGCCCTACGACGATCAGGCGGGGATGAAGAGGACCTACTCGTTCCTCCGACCGCGTGGTCCGAGCATCCTGATCGGCAGCTCGGTCATGCTGCTGATCGTCGTGAACGCGTGCGTCGTCGGCCTGCTCGTGGGGTCTGCCGTGCTCGCCGCCGGCGGCGCGTTCGGCTGGGCGATCGGCGCCGGGGTCATCGCGGGTTCGATCCTCGCCGCGGGCTTCATGACGCTGGGCGGTGTCGGGTTCCGTTGGGCGTGGCGACACCACGTCCCGCGGAGGACCACCCCCGGGGAGCCCGGTCCGTCGCTACGCTGAGCGCATGACCGAGGCGCGAACCCCCACGCATCCCGTTCTCACCGTCGTGCGACGGATCCCGGCGACACTGACGATGGTGGTGCTGATCCTGGTCACGGGTGTCGTGTGGGGCGGGCTGTGGTCCCCCTTCGAGGAGAATCCGCTGTTCTCGTCCTTCGCGTACGGTCTGCCGAACCTCGCCGAAGGCAAGTGGTGGACGCCGCTCACCGGCACCTTCTTCGTGAACGAGCCGTGGGTGTACGTGTTCACCATCTCGGGATTCTGGGGGATGGCGTACCTCGAGTTCCGTCGCGGCTCTCGCGTCGCCCTCGCCTACTACTGGATCGGGCAGCTGTTCGCGATCCTCGCGACGGCCCTCCTGCTCTTCGCCGCCTCGCAGCTCCCCTGGGCCTGGGCGACCGCGCAGGCCCAGGCGCTCGATGTCGGCGCCTCCGGCGGCACGATGGCCTGCATCGCGGCGGCGGTCGGCCTCTTCCGTCCGCCGTGGCGGGTGCGCGGATGGCTCATCCTGCTCGGCTTCGTGTTCATCGCGATGCTGTTCTGGGGCAAGGTCGCCGACCTCGAGCATCTGCTCGCCGTGCTCCTCATCCTCGTCGTGGACCGCACGCTGCGCGTGCAGCGCACCACGGTGCGCGAGCAGCGGCTGATCGCGGTGGTCGCGCTCCTCGTCCTCGGTGCGGTCGAGATCATCACGACCCTGGTCACGACAGACGGTCCGTTCGGCCCGACGGAACCGGCATCCGGCGGTTTCATCGACCTGGCGATCGATCTCGTGGTGATCGTCGTCCTCGTGAACGGACTGCGTCGGGGGCGCCGATGGTCGTGGGTGCTCGTCATCCTCCTCGGTCTCTTCAACATCCTCGTCGGAGCCCTCGTCCTCACGCTCATCACCGTGTTCTCGCAGGCCCAAGTCGATCTCCGATGGGACGGGTCGACCGAGCTGGCCCTCGCGAACGCCTTCCTCTGGGTGATCATGCTGGTCTACCTCATCGCGGTGCGGCGGGCCTTCCGCGCGAAGCGCAAGTCGCCGCTCGGCAGTCGTCCGGCGCCGAGTGTCGACGAGGTCAAGGACGAGTTGCGCACCCATGGCGGGGGCACCCTGTCGTGGATGACCACGTGGGAGGGGAACAGCTACGCACGCACCGCGGGCGGCATCGTCGCCTACCAGCGCAGGGCGGGCGTGGCGCTGGCGCTCGCGGATCCGATCGGTCCGTCGGATGCCCGCACAGAGGCCGTCGCGGAGTTCATCCGCACCGCCGAGCAGGCGGGGCTCGTCCCATGCTTCTTCAGCGCCGATGAGGCGACGAGGAACACCGTGCCCTCCGGGTGGCGGAACCTCGTCGTCGCCGACGACACGATCGTCGATCTGCCGGGACTGGAGTTCACCGGCAAGCAGTGGGCGGCCGTGCGGACCTCACTGAACCGTGCCGGTCGCGAGGATATGACGTTCCGGATGACCCGGCTCGGGGACGAATCGTGGGGCGTGCGTCAGCAGTTGCGCGCGATCTCGGAGGCGTGGGTGGGCGACAAGGACCTGCCCGAGATGCGCTTCACCCTGGGGACGCTGGAGGAGGCCGAGGATCCCGAGGTCAGGCTCGCGCTCGCCATGGCGCCCAACGGCGACGTCGACGGATTCCTGTCCTGGCTGCCGGTGTACGGAGAGGGCGGAGTCGTGCGCGGGCGGACGCTCGACCTCATGCGGCGCCGCGAGGGCGGCTTCGGACCCGTCATGGAGTTCCTGATCGGCTCCTCGGCGAAGCAGTTCTCGGAGGAGGGTGCCGAGATCATGTCGCTGTCCGGGGCGCCGCTCGCCCACGACTATCCGCCGGATGCCGGGATGATCGCCGCGCTCAGCGATCGCCTCGCCGAGGCCCTGGAGCCCGTGTACGGCTTCGGATCGCTGCACCGCTTCAAGCAGAAGTTCCACCCGCGCTACGAGACCATGTACCTGCTCTTCCGCGACGAGAGCGATCTCGCGGCGATCGGGCCGGCACTGACGAGGGCGTTCCTGCCCGACGCGACGCTCCGGCAGTTCGCCGGCGCCGGGCTGGAACTCGTGCGGGGCAGCTCCGACTGACCGCTCGCTCCCGTCACGCCCGTCTATTTGTGCCGTATGTCACGAATAGCCCGTCTATTCGTGCCGTTCGGCACGAATAGACGGGCGTGACTGACCGCTCAGCGCGCGAGCGGGGCCGGGTCTGCGACCTGCGGGGCGGGCTCGACGGCATCCGCCCTCTCGCCCTTCGCGGTGTTCGCGATGTGCGCGCGTCCGACGATGATCGCCGCGATGATCATCAGGACGACACCGAGCCAGTACGGCGCCGCGTGGCTGACCGTCGTGTAGAGCGCCGCCGCGATCAGCGGCGCCACGGTGTTCATGGCGGCGTTCAGCGACTGCGTCGCGCCGCCGAGCCAGCCCTGCTCGTCGTCGCCCACCGCGTTGGACATCGCGCCATCGAGCGCGGCCTGCGATGCCCCCTGCCCCGCCGCGAGCAGCAGTGCGCCGACGATGAAGACCCAGGGCTGGGCGAGCACCGACGCCACGACGGCGAGCCCCGCCAGGCCGATCATCTGCGTGATGATGCCGCTCACGATGACCCCGCGCTCGCCGATGCGTGGGAGCAGGATGGCGAGCAGCACGCCCTGGATGAGGATGTCGATGATCCCGACCGCCGCGGTGAGGAGTCCGATCTGTGTCGGCCCCCACTGGATCGAGTCGAGCGCGAGCACGCTGAAGTTGTTCACGAAGAAGCCGAACGGCAGTGCGAGCAGGCCGAAGCCGATCATGAGCGCGCGCAGCTCCTTGCGCCCGAAGGCCGCAGCGAAGACGCCGAACGGCTGCACGTCTCGCGCGGCGATGCGGGCGATGCGGTTCTCGGGCTTCAGACTCTCCGGCAGGAGGAAGATGCTGAGGATCGCGATGACCAGCGAGACCGCGGCCGTGAGGAACACCGGGAGCTGAAGGCTCACGGCGGCGAGGAGGCCTCCGATGGCAGGCCCGAGCATCATGCCGATGCCGGAGAGCGCCCCGAGGAGGCCGAAGCGCTGGGCGCGCTTCTCGGGCGGGGTGATGTCAGCGAGGTAGGCGAAGAGCGCGGGCATGTCGCCCGCGGTCAGGCCCTGGATGACGCGGGCGAGGACGAGGACCCAGATCGCGCCGCCGATGCCGAACAGCGCCATCGCGAAGGCCGCTCCGAACGCGGCGGCGATGATCACCGGGCGTCGGCCGAAGCGGTCGGACAGCCGCCCGAGGAACGGCGCGACGAGGAAGGCGCACAGGCCGTTGATCGCCTCGAGGATGCCGACCCAGATGGCCAGGTCGGACTCGTGCGACACGTACTGCAGCACGACGAAGGGCAGGACGGGGAGCACGACGGTCATGCCGACGACGGTGAGCATCGTCAGCACGATGAGCATGATCCAGGCGCGCTTGTCGTCGCGCGCAGACGGGGGGTTGAGTGAAGTCACTCCGAAACTGTATCAATACCAGTTTTGGTGTCAAGCCAGTTTCTTAGCGACTCCGCGATACGCTGGAACGCATGACGAACACCCCGCCCCTCGGCCGTCGCGAGCGCAAGAAGGCCGCGACCCGGAAGGCCATCTCCGACGTCGCGACGATGATGTTCCTCGAGCGCGGGTTCGACAACGTCTCGATCCGAGAGGTCGCCGACGCGGCCGATGTCTCCCCCACGACCGTGTTCGCGCACTTCCCGCAGAAGGAGGCGCTCGTCTTCGACGAGGACGACGAGCAGCGCGACCGGCTCGTCGCGGCCGTGCGGGAACGACCGGCCGGGGTGACGATCAACCAGGCGATCCACGACTTCTACACCGCCGAGGTGCGCGCGAGCATCGACGAGCACGGCGAGGACGTGACGCGCATCTTCCTGACCTTCCTCAACGAGACGCCCGCACTGCGCGACTACGCCGCCAAGATGTGGCTCCGCCACGAGGACGCCCTGGCCGAGGCGATCGCCGACGAGCTCGGACTCGACGAGCCCACGGCCGAGGTGCGCGTGTACTCGCGGTTCGTCCTGCAGATGCAGCTGCTCGTCAACGAGAGCGACGACCAGCTCGGCATTCTGGAGGCGGGATTCGCCCTGCTGGAGAGCGGCTGGGGGCGCGTCGAAGCGGCGCTCCCGCCGCGCGAAGGCCCGTCTATTTCTGCCGTATGACATAAATGGACCCTCTATTCCTGCCGTTCGGCAGAAATAGACGGGCGGGTCACCGGGTCAGTCGCGCGGAGGCTTGCGCAGCTGCTTGACGTCGGTGCGGCGACGCTTCGCGGTCAGCCGGCGCTCCTTCGAGCCGCGGGTCGGCTTCGTCGCCCGACGCGGAGCCGCGGGTGGGCGGATCGCCTCGGCGACGAGCGCGACGAGGCGTTCGCGCGCGGCATCCCGGTTGCGGAGCTGCGCGCGGTGCTCGGATGCCGCGATCACCAGCGTCCCGTCGACGAGCCGGCCCCGCAGGCGATCGAGCAGGCGCTCACGCTGTGCGGGTGTCAGGGAACCGCTGCCGCGCACGTCCCACACGAGCTCGACGCGGGAGTCGGCCGTGTTCACGCCCTGTCCGCCCGGGCCCGACGACCGTGAGAACCGCCACGACAGCTCGGACTCGGGGATCGTGAGACCCCCGGTGATCCGCAGACCGGGACGATGGGCGGCAGGCATGGCATCCATCTTCCTCCTCCTGCATGGATCGCGCCGACGGCCGAACGCGCTCTGCTAGCGCCGAGTGCCCCGACGGTCAACCCGCTCCTGCACGGCGGATCCGCGCCATAGCGTCGGTGCACCTGACGAGCGATGAGGAGCACATCATGACTGATTTCGACGCCGAAGCCCGCCGCGCGATCGTGACGGGAGCGGACTCCGGGATCGGACGGGCGACAGCCGTCGCCCTGGCCGCCGCCGGCATCGACGTCGGCATCACGTGGCACTCCGACCTGGCCGGTGCCGAGGAGACGGCCGAGGAGGTCCGGAGCCACGGCGCGAGAGCCGTGCTCGCGCAGCTGGACGTCTCGGACATCCCCGGATGCGGCGACGTGGTCGACCGGCTCATCCAGGAGCTCGGAGGCGTCGACGTGTTCGTCAACAACGCCGGCACGGGAGCGCAGGCACCCTTCCTCGACATCACCCTCGACGACTGGAACCACGTGGTCGACACCGACCTCACCGGCGCCTTCGTGGTGCTGCAGCGTGCGGCGCGGGCGATGGTCGCCGCGGGACGCGGAGGGCGCCTCATCGCGGTCACCAGCGTGCACGAGCATCAGCCGATGGTCGGCGCCAGCGCGTACGACGCGGCGAAGCACGGCCTCGGCGGGCTCATCAAGAACTTGGCCCTCGAGCTCGGCGCCCACGGCATCAGCGCGGTGAGCGTCGCACCGGGCGAGATCGCGACACCGATGACCGGGAACGAGGACGTCGATCCCCACACCGTTGAGCGCCCCGGCATCCCGCTCGGACGCCCGGGCGACGCCCGTGAGGTCGCAGCACTGATCGCATTCCTCGCCTCACCGGAGGCGGCGTACATCTCCGGCGCGTCGATCGTGATCGACGGCGGGATGCTGCAGATGGGCCCGCAGGCGGGAGCCGCCATCACGTCCCACGACTGGCGCACCGTCTGACGCACGCCCCTCTTCCGCCGACGCCCCACTTGCACGACGACGCCCCACTTGCGCGGCGTCTGCCAGGTGGGGCGTCGGCGGTGAGGTGGGGCGTCGGCGGGAGCGCGTCAGACCGCGGGCCTCTCGGGCTCCGCGCGATCGGCGACGCGTCCGCGGATGAAGATCAGCAGCACGAGGCCCACGATGATCACCACGATGTTGCCGAGCCCGGCGATGCTCGTGAGTGCCCCCTCGGTGGGGTGGCTGGCCAGCAGGAAGATCGACGGGTCGGTCGTCGCGTGCAGGAGGATCGGCCAGATGAGGTTCCCCGTGACGCGCAGCGTGAGGTACATGCAGATGCCGAACGCGAAGGTGTAGACGAGCTGGAACGCCGTGGCGAACAGCGACTGACCGGTGAGCAGGTTGCCCGAGTGCAGGAGGGCGAACAGCGCCGCGGAGACCGCGGCGACGGTGATCTCCCTGTGGCCGCCCGCCCGCATGAGCTTGACGACGAAGCCGCGGGTCAAGAGTTCCTCGGCGAAGCCGATGAAGAGTGCGGCGAGCAGCCATGCCAGCACGGTGCCGAAACCGGCGGAGTCGTAGTCGATCGCGACGAAGCGGAGCACGTTGAACAGCAGCACCGCGACGACGGCGATCCACATCCACCGCCCGCCTCGGATCGGCTGGGGCCCGAACAGGTCGCGCAGCCAGCCGATCGACCAGCCGAAGGCGACGAGGAGCACCCCGCCGAGCGCGATGGGCAGAGCCGTGCCGACGACGATCTGCAGTGCCGGGTCGGTCGTGGCCTCGAGGAGCGGGAGGAACAGCAGCGATCCGAGCTGGTAGAGCGCGTAGTAGACGACCACGAGCAGGAGAGCCCGCCACCAGCCGCCCCTCTCCCAGAACCGCTTCCATCGCGAGGGGGATGATGCAGTGCGGTGCTCGGTCACGTGTGCTCCTGACGTCAGGGCCGCGATGGCGTCGGCCGCAGACGCAGAATATCGTGCGGTGTGGACTCCGCGGAGAACTCCGGCGTCCGCGCAGATGCGAGGCCCAAAAGCGTACGCCACCCGGTCTGCCTCGCACCAGCGTCTTTCCACGGTCGACCGTCTCGGTTACCTTCTCCGGATGGGAAAGCTCGAGTACAACAGCTCTCGGCCGTCGATCGAGGTGGACGACGAGGTGCTCGCACACCTCAAGATCGTGATCGCCACCAAGCTGCGTCGACACGAGAGCTTCATGATGACCTGGCCTTCCGGCGAGAGCCGGCCGCGACGACTCACGGCATGGATGCACCCGGCCATCCCGCTCGTCCTGGAGTTCGACACGGAGCCGCCGCCCAAGATTCAGCCGGCGCGCGTCGAGGAGATGATCCGCCAGCTCAACCAGCGCGGAGAACTCATCCTGGACGAACCCGAGTGAGCGCGGAGCCATGAGCTGCACGAATCCGGCCAGCGAGTTCGAGGCACTCGTGCACCTGGCCGAGCGCCTGCACCGTCAGTTCCCCCAGTGGGAGGACGACGCGCTGTATGCGCTGATCGCCGAAGAACTCGAGGCGTTCGACGGCGCACGGATACGCGACTACGTTCCCGTTCTCGTCGAACACAAGGTGCGCGCGCGACTCAGAACGGGTGTCACTCGAGCGGCGTAGAGCCCTGATCAGTTGTTGCTCAGCCCTCCGAGCAGCGGCCCGCTGCGTCCGGACTCCCCCTCGACCTCGTACGGATCCGAGCGCGTCGGGTCGCCGGGGCGAGGGTCGTCCACGAGCGTCGACTCGAGGTCGAGCTCAGCGACCGGCACCGGGTCGGTTTCGGCGCGGAGCGCGTCCATGATCTCGTGCTCGACGAGCACGGGGATGAAATCGCGAACGCGGGCGTCGTCGAGGCGGTGCGCTGCGTCCTTCACGAGCGTATCGATGCGGCTGCGGTCGATGTCGGGGAAGCGGGTGGCGATCCGATCGACGACAGCGTTCATCGACATGTCCTCGACCGGCTGATCCGTGGCTTCGGCGTTGTCCATGCAGCCATTGTCGGATGCCGACCGACGCGCCGCCACCCCTGGACAGGTCCCGGTGCGGACGATACGTTCACGTGCCGTTTTCGGCAGTGCTTCGAGAAGTGGACGCGACGGCGGGAGTCGAACCCGCAACGCCTTCAGGTATGAGCTGGGGCCCGGGACCGCCCGGATCGCCGCGATGGGGATGACGCTACCTGGCCGTGATGCGGAAAGCGAGGATCGTTGCGCGTTTTGACCTCGTGAGTCCGCTCGTGTCGAACGCCGTCATGTGGCGACATCCGAACGTCCGCCGCCGGGTGTACCGTCGGCCGCATGGCCGTCGTCGATGACTCCGCCACCACGACTCAGCGGACGCACCGCTACCTGCGCCTGTCGCTCGTCCTCGTGGTCGCCGCGCTCCTCGTCGGCGTGCTCGTCGAGACGGTCGTGGTCTCCTGGCAGCCGCTCACACTCGGCTGGAACCTGCTGCCCTCGATCAGCCACTACTTCTACACGCCGGCCCGCGATGTCTTCGTCGGGGCGCTGATCGCGGCATCCGTCGCCCTGCTCGCCCTGTCGGGGCGCGACCGGGCGACGACCCTCCTCGACATCTCCGCGGTGTTCGCCCCGCTCATCGCGATCGTGCCGACCGGCATCGGGGACGACTCCGGGCTCACCTGCCCGGCACCCGGCGACTGTCTTCCGGCCGAGTACCTCGACGGCGTGCGCACCGGCGTCGCGACCTACGCGATCATCGTGGTCGCCGCGGTCATCGCATCGGCGATCATCCGGGCGCGCAGCGACAGACGACGCAGCACCCGCGGGACGCTCGTCGTCTCGGTGATCGCCGTCGTGACCGCGCTGCTGGTCGCCGCTCTGACCTTCGTGCCCGGACTGAACGAGGGGTTCCCCTTCAATCTCTGGCCGGTGCCGAGCATCCACTTCGCCGTGACACTGCTGTTCTTCGGCACCTTCGCCGCGGTCCCCCTCCTGCGCGCCCGCGAGTCGCTCGCAGAGGAGGACGAGCCCCGACCGACCGACAGGCAGCGCACCGTCTACCGGTGGATCGGCCGACTCCTCGTCGCCGACCTCGTGCTGCTCGCCATCGCCCTCGTCTTCGCGCAGGTGCTGGCCGACGTGCCCCTCGTGCTCATCGGCGAGGCTGCGGCCCTGATCCTGTTCGCCTGGTTCTGGTGGGTGCAGACCTTCGAGCGCTGGGACGACCCCGACCCGCCGAGCATCGCTCCGTGAGGGTCAGGCACGAGGCGGCGCGGGCGCGTCCAGCGCCCTGACGAGTCGGCCCAACGCCTCCCGCAGCTCCGCACGATGCGGCTCGGGGAAGTCGGTCGTGTATTCGACTCCGGGCGGTACATAGAACATCCCGTACACCGCCTCGCGCCAGTCCGATCCGCCGACGGGCCAGCGGGTGCGCGCCTCCCCCACGGGAGTCGCGCCATCCGCCCAGATCCCGAAGTGCTCCCGCATCCGGTCGATCGGCAGGTCCATGACCACCGACGCCTCGATCTTCTGCGGCGACCACGAGGTCGCCAGCAGGATGCGCTCCTGCACCTCCTCCTCCGTCATCTCGCGCGGCGCGAAGAGCACCCGGGTGTGCTCGACGGAGTCGATGCGGTCCACGCGAAGGGTGCGCCAGTCGTCGCGCTCGAGGTCCCAGCACAGCAGATACCAGTTCCGATCGGCCGGCGAGAGCACGTGCGGTTCGACCCGGCGGATGCTCTCGACCCCCGCCCTGTCGGTGTAGCGCAGCCGCACCCGCTCGTGGTCCCTCGCCGCGAGGGCGAGCTCGCCGAGCACCAGCGGCGAGATCTCCGGAGCCTGGCGCGAGCTCGTCGGCTGCACGGATGCGGCGAGCGCGTTCACCCTGCGGCGCAGCGCCGGCGGCAGCACCTGCTCGAGTTTCGCGAGTGCCGTCAGCGTCATCTCGGGGCCGCCGACCAACTGCTGTGTCGCGACGACGCGGAGGCCGATCGCCATCGTCACTGCCTCGTCGTCTGTCAGGAGCAGCGGGGGCACGGCGCTCCCCGCCTCGAGCCGGTAGCCGCCGGCGGCGCCGGGGGTGGACTCCACGTGATAGCCGAGCTCACGCAGCCGGTCGACATCCCGACGCACCGTGCGCTCGGTGACACCGAGCCGGTGCGCGAGCTCGGAGCCCGGCCAGTGGCGATGCGTCTGCAGCAGGTTCAGCAGGGCGAGAGCGCGGGAGGTGGTGTCGGACATGCGTCAAGATTGCCATTCATTGCGGACGGTATCTGTCCTGATTCACTCCTAACCTCGCAGCATGGCGAACGAACCCATCATCGAAACCGAGGGCCTGAGCAAGGTCTTCACCGTCAAGAAGTCGTCGGTCGAGGCAGTCACCGACCTCTCCTTCACCGCCGTCCGCGGCGAGCTCGTCGCGTTCCTCGGCCCGAACGGCGCGGGCAAGTCCACAAGCCTTCGGATGCTGACGACCCTGATCCCCCCGACCTCGGGCACCGCCCGGGTGGTCGGCCACGACATCCGGACGGATGCCGCCGGCGTACGGGCGCGCATCGGTTACGTCGGCCAGCTCACCAGCGGCAGCTTCTCGCAGCGCGTCCGTGACGAGCTGCTGAGCCAGGGGGCGTTCTACGGCATGAGTCGTCGCGACAGCATCCGTCGCGCCGACGAGCTGATCGAGTCCCTCGATCTCGGCTCGTTCGCGACCCGCACCGTCCAGCAGCTCAGCGGAGGCCAGAAGCGCCGACTCGACATCGCACTCGGGCTCATGCACGCTCCGCCGCTGATCTTCCTCGATGAGCCCTCAACCGGGCTGGACCCGCAGAGCCGCGCGAACCTCTGGGATCACATCCTCGACCTCCGCGCGCAACACGGCACCACGGTCTTCCTCACGACTCACTACCTCGAGGAGGCCGACCGTTACGCCGAGCGGGTGATGGTCATGGACAAAGGCCGCATCATCGCGGACGACGACGCGGCAGCCCTCAAGGCGACGCTCGCCGGCGACGTGCTCACGTTCGGTTTCGGCAGCGCCGCGGATGCCGAACGGGCACGCTCGATCGTCGCCCGTTCCGTCAGCGCGGACATCGCGCTGCACGACGACACCCTGACGTTCGCCGCGCCGGACGGCGACCGCCTGCTGCCCGTGATCGTGCGGGAGCTGGATGCCGCGGGCATCGTCGTCCGTCGGGCGACCGGGGTTCCCCCCACCCTCGACGACGTGTTCCTCGCACTGACCGGCCGCACGCTCCGCGAGGCGGGCGAGGGCAGTGCCGAGGACCCCACGCCGGCGACAGCATCCGCTTCCCCCCAGACAGGAGTCCTCTCATGACCGACACGCTCGTGCGCGCGAACCTCGCGCGCGACACCAGGAACGTCCTGACCCGCGAGCTGAAGCCCGTGCTCTGCGATCCGTTCACCCTGATCTTCAGCCTGCTGCAGCCGCTCGTCTTCCTCGGGCTGTTCGCGCCGCTCCTGGTGGGCGGGTCCGGCCGTCCGGTCGGCGAGACCCTGGCCTGGTTCGTCCCCGGAGTGCTCGTGATGATCGTCCTCTTCGGCACCGGGGCGACCGGGTCGAACCTGCAGTACGAGATGATGACCGGCTCGCACGAGCGGACCCTGGTCGCCCCTCTCGCCCGTTCCTCTCTGCTGATCGGCCGCGCTCTGAAGGAGATCGCTCCGATCGTCGTGCAGGCACTCGTGATCGTGCTCATCGCCTGGCCGTTCGGCTTCGCGATCGACGTGCTGGGGCTCCTGATCGGTCTCGCGCTGCTGGCCGTGTTCGGCGTGGGCCTCGGCTCCCTGTCCTATTCGCTCGCGCTGGCGACCAAGGATCGCGAGTGGCTGTTCTGGGGCGTGCAGCAGGCGCTGATCTTCCCGCTGCTGATCCTCTCCGGCATGCTGCTCCCGCTCGACGACGGCCCCGACTGGATGCGTGCGGTCGCCGCCGTGAACCCGGTCAACTGGGTCGTGCAGGCCGAGCGGGCGCTGTTCGCCGGCGACCTCGGCGACCCGACCGTGCTGTGGGGCTGGATCTCGGCGCTGGCCGTCGCGGCCGTGGGACTCACGGTCGGCGTGCGGGCGATCCGCCGCAGCAGCTGACCCGATCCGCCACGACTCGATCCGGCGCAACTCAGCGCCGGATCGAGTCAGCGCCGGATCGAATCGTGGAACGGGTTCGGCTCGAGCGTGTAATCGGTGCTCGCGTCGGCCCAGGTGCTCGGCACTTCCGCCGAGCGTCGGCGACGCAGCACCGCGAGGCCCTTCGTCGCGGGGACACCGAACGCGAGCGCGGCGGCCCCGCTGAGCGTGCGGTCCTCCCGGCCCAGCACGCTCGCGCGATGCCACGCCTCGTGCAGACGACCGCCACGGGCCCCCGGCACCCGTCGAGCGGGCAGCGCGCCCGCTCGACGCAGGGCCACGAGATGCTCGACATGCTCCCACCACGTGGACTCGGCCGTCGGGTGGAAGTAGTTGTCGCGGAGCCAGTCGGGGTGCGGATGCCGGAAGCGCCCCGCCACCACTTCGCCGCGTCCGCCGAGCAGGCCGCTGCCGACGAACACCGTGTTCAACAGGCTCTTGCTCACACCGAACGAGTCCAGCGCGATCACCGGGATGCCGAGCGCCAGGGCCTCCACCGCGGCGGTCGAGCTCACCGTCACGAGACCCGCGGCGGTCGACAGCGCCTGCGCCATCGAGTCGTACGAGACCACGAGGTTCTCGGGGCGCCGCGTCGGCAGGAGGTCGAGGTAGGGGTCGCGCTCGAGGTGCGTCTCGGTCTCACCGGGCCGCGAGCGCAGCTTCACGACCACGCGACGCGCCGGCTCGGCCTCGGCCGCTCGCACGAGGGTGGCGGCGATCTCGGCCCGTTCCTCGCGCTCGACGGGCACCAGCGCCTGCGCGGCGAACACGATGTCGGTCGCCGGAGTCCGCACCGCCCTGGTGTCGACCTGCGATTCCGCGACGAGAGTGCTCCCACGGCCCGCCGTGGAGTCGGCGAGCACGCGTGCCCGGTCGGCGACCAGCATCCGGGATCGTGGCCGCGCGAACGGAAGCGTCGCGAGGGCCGTCGGGAGCGTGACGCCGATACGACGTCCGAGCTCCGCGAACGCGCGCTCCTCACGGTGCGAGTGCACGATGAGGAGGTCGGCGTGGCGGCGGTAGTCCAGCGCTCCGCGCTGCGCCGGGATCGCCATGCCGGGAAGACCCGCGACGACGACGGGACGCCGCGAGAGCGCGTCGATCACGCGACCCATCAGCCGCACGAAGGGTCCGCGCCCGGCGAGCAGCACCACGTCGGGACGCTGCCCCTCGAGCCAGGCAGCGGTCGCGGCGAAGGCGAGGCGCGTGACCCGCTCCCCCGGCATCCCGGTTCCCGCCAGCGCCGTCTGCTGCTGCGGGATGCTCGCGGTCAGGGGCGTCCGCACCAGGAGGACGTGCGAGCGGATGCCGGACACGCCCCCGAGCAGCGACGCCGACCACTTCACGAACGAGTCTGCGTCGGCGATCGCGACGACGTGCAGCGATCCGGGGGCGATCATGCCGAGACGCGACGCAGCTTCGCCATGGGTGCGCGCTCGCTGTCGAACACGCGCTTCACCCCGTCGCCGAGCGCCTTCTCGATCACGCGGATGTCGCGGACGAGGTGCTCGAGGCCGGTGGGCTCGAGAGAGGCTGCGTGGTCCGAGCCCCACATCGTGCGGTCGAGGGTGATGTGACGCTCGACCGCGACCGCGCCGATCGCGACAGCGGCGAGCGAGATCTGCAGACCCCGCTCGTGACCCGAGTAGCCCACCGGGATGCCGGCGTAGCGGTCACGCAACGTGGCAATGGCGCGAAGGTTGGCCTCTTCCGGCTCGAGCGGGTACGTGGACGTGGCGTGCATGAGCACGACGCGGTCGGTGCCGAGTGTGTCGAGCGCACGGTCGATCTGCTCGATCGTCGACATGCCGGTGGAGAGGATGATGGGCTTGCCGGTCTCGCGCAGAGCCACCAGCAGCTCGGTGTCGGTGAGGCTCGCCGAGGCGACCTTGTGCGCGACGACGTTGAGATCTTCGAGGAACGCGACGCTCGGGACGTCCCACGGCGAGGCGAACCAGTCGAGCCCCAGCATGGTGGCGTGGTCGCCGATCGCGATGTACTCGTCGCGCCCAAACTCGACGCGGCGGCGGTAGTCGAGGTAGCTCATGGTGCCCCACGGCGTCTCGCGCGGGACGTCGCGCATGTGCTCGGGCGTTGAGATCTCGGGCGTGCGCTTCTGGAACTTCACCGCGTCGGCGCCCGCCTTCGCGGCGACGTCGATCAGGCGCTTGGCGATGTCGACGTCACCGTTGTGGTTGAGGCCGATCTCCGCGATGACATAGGCGGGTCGACCGCCCCCGATCACACGCGAGCCGATGCTGACAGTCATGGTTCCTCCGGTCGTCGAATGGCCTTCTCCCCTGGGTACGCGCCCAGGGTGAACACCGTGCGACCCGGTGGTTACCGGCATCCGTCAGGCCGGCAACACTCGCTCGATCAGCTCGCGGACAGCGCCGCGTCCGCCGTCGCGACGGAGCACGACGCGCGCCTCCTCGAGCACGAGCGGGTGGGCATCGGCGACGGCGATCGGCCACCCCACGATGCGGAGGGCCGGAAGGTCGTTCACGTCGTTGCCGAGGTAGGCGATCTCGGCGAGCGGGATGCCGTTCTCCTCGGCCCAGGCGCGCAGGGCCGACTCCTTGTCCCGGATGCCGTGCAGCACCGGGACGCGCAGCTTGTCCGCCCGCGCGCGCACCACCGGGTTCACCTCGGTCGAGAGGATCAGCATCGGGATGCCGGCGGCACGGAGCAGAGAGACGCCCATGCCGTCCTCGCGACTCACCCGCACGCGCTCGGTGCCGTCGGCGTCGACCGTCACGGTGTCGTCGGTGTGCACGCCGTCGAAGTCGGTCACGACCGCCCGCACCGGAATGCGCTCGGGTGCTTCGTGCAGCGCCGCGAGCGTGCGCGCGATCCGCAGCTGGTGCTCGTCGTCGATCTCGATCGCGCTCCACTCGGGCACCTCGGCGATGCGGATGCGGCCGAAGAAGCGGTGCCGCGCTTCGCGGAAGCCGTCGGCGCGGAACACGTAGAAGGCGCCGGTCTCCAGATGGTGGGGCTCGCGGTCCTGCCGACGAGGCCGGTGCGCGGCGTCGTGGTTGAGCGCGATCGCCGACCCCTCGGCATCCCGTCGCCAGAGGAAGCCGTAGGTCTCGAATGCCGAGAACACGCTGTCGGCGCGGTCGGCCCGCACCTCCTCCACCGCCGCGGCGAGCGCGTTCGGCGGGATGAAGGGCGAGGTCGCCTGGAGAAAGGCCACGATCTCGGCGCACTCGCCGGAGGCATCGAGCACGTGCAGCGCGTGCAGGATCGCGCTCTCGGAGGATGCCGTGTCGCCGGAGATCTCGGCGGGACGCCGGATGACCCGCGCGCCGGCGGCTTCTGCGACGCGAGCGATCTCATCGTCGTCGGTCGACACCACAACCAGCCGGAACACCCTCGCGGCGAGCGCGCTGCGCACGGCGCGCTCGATCAGAGGCATGCCGCCGACGCGTCGCAGGTTCTTCCGCGGCACGCCCTTCGACCCGCCGCGCGCCGGGATGATCGCCACCGCGCGCATCTGGGGGTTCACGTTCTCTGTCATCTCCGCCACCTCATCGTCCTCGGATCACCTTCCAGGCCCGCCCGACCCGTCGGCGCGCGCCCAGGGCGGTGAGCTTCAGCTCCTCGACACGACCGATGCCGCCGGCCGGTCGGATCGCGCGCCGGACGGCGCTCTCGACGGGAGCACCCGGCAGCCGGAGCTCCGCGAGCCTCGCGGGTGAGAAGTAGCGGTCGCGCTCTGCGGGAGCGAGCGTCGCGAGCAGGGTCTCTGCCCGCGGACGCAGGTGGCCGGCGACCACGGGCTGCATGGCGTAACCGACCGCATCGATCAGCAGCTGCAGCGCGTCGGCATCCCGATAGGGAGAGTCGGGCCTGGTCATCGCGTCGACGATCGTGGCGGGGATCCGGTTGCTGTTCTCGTACGGGGAGAGTCTGTCGAGCACGGCGTCGGTGCCGGCGGCCGCGATGGGGCGGTCGAAGAGCGCGTGGACGGTGGGCAGCGCGGTCGAGAAGCCCGCGACGACGAGCGTCGCGTCCAGCCGCTCGGCCAGCAGCTCAGCGGCGAGCGCCCCGCGATACTCGCGGAACTCGACGCCGCGCGTGGTCGCGCGGTCGCGGAGCGCGTCGGACAGTCTCGGCGGTGCCGACGGATGCGGTTTGAAGACGACGCACTCCGCATCCGAGGCCGCGGCCAGATCGACCATGCGCTGCTGCAGGGCGACCTCCTCGCCCTCGCCGACGAGTCCGAGTGCCGACAGGTACTGCCCGAGCACGAGTGCTGTCGGTCGGCCCGCGACGGCACTCTCGAGATCCGCAGTGTCGTCGACGCCCGCGGCCGTCTCCTCGAGAACTCCCCGGAACAGCGCGGCAGGCACGGGCACGGTCTCTGCCGCAGGCGAGGCCACGAGCGGCGTGACGCCCGGGACGACGTCGGCGTGCACGACCCGTCCGATCCGCGCGGTCACCGTATGCGGCATCTTCACGCGCATCGGCGAGTACGTCATGAGCCCGTCGCCGATGATGGTGATGCGGGCGTGGGGGAACACGTGGAGGAGCGTCCTCGCCGGCGCGACCTGCGGGCTCTGGACGAGCAGTTCGAGGTCATCCGGATCGAGATCCCACGCGCGCACGAGGAGCCGCCGCAGCAGGGGCAGCTCGGGCGCCTCGGGTTTCCAGGAACTGGGATGCATCGGGCGGAGCAGTGCGTCCAGGTCATCGATGCGGTCGAACCGGGCGCGGAGCGTCGAGAGAGCGGGGTCATGGAGGATGCCCGTCGATGTCTCCGGCACCCGGGAGGAGACGAACGGCACGAGGATTCGCTCCCCGCGCTCGCCGAGCAGTCCGCCGTCGATCGCGGCGGCCGCGGTGGCGAGCCCATAGGCACTGTGCAGGGCGAAGAGCTGGGTCATGCGGCCCTCCGCACCGTGCGCAGGAGCGGCGCGAGCACACGCCGTCGAGGACCGTCGAGTCGTGCGAGCACGGCAGTCGTCTCGCGCGCGGGCAGGCGCACGAGCAGGTCCCGGATGCCGGCGCGCATCTCCGCGCGCAGCTGCGGCGTCATACGCCGCGCGCGCACGAGATGGCGCGAGCTCAGGGCCATCACGGTCCACACCGCCTTGGGCAGGAAGCGGTCCGCCTCGGCATCCGCCGCCGCGAGGTCGATCACCTCGCCCATCGCCCGCACGAAGTCGAGCTGTCGACGGTCGCGGGCCTGGGTGAGGGAAGTGGAGACTCCGCGGCGGTACAGCAGCGCCGGCGCGTCGACCACCGCGAAGGACTGAGCCTGCAGGTGCAGGCGCCAGATCCACGGGCGGTCCTCGGCGGTGAAGAGGCCGGGCGTGAACGCGGCGAGCCCCTGATCGATCAGGCGGCGATGCAGGAGGCCCGCCCACGCGAAGGGGTAGTCGACCATGGTCGGCTCGTTCTCGGGCAGGATCGCGTCGCGCGGCGTCGCCACGCGCTCGCGCCACGGGTAGGGCGCGGGGACCAGCACTCGCCTGATCCCGGTCACGGTGACGTGGTCGGTGCGGACGAAGTCGCAGTCCAGATCGCGAAGCCGCTCGACCAGCACCGACAGTCGTCGCGGCTGCATCCAGTCGTCGCCGTCGAGGAAGCAGAAGGCGTCTCCCTCCACGTGCTCGAGCCCCTGGTTCCGGGCGGTCGCGAGCCCCTTCGCCTGCCGATTCGTGATCACGGTCGCCTGCGGGAACCTCTCGGCATACCGCCGCATGAGCAGCCCGGTGTCGTCGCGAGAGCCGTCGTCGATCGCGACGAGCTTGAGCGCCGCGGGGTCCTCGAACTGGCGGGTGAGCGTCTCGAGCGTCGTGCCGATGTAGGCGCCGGCGTCCTTCGCGGGAAGGATCACGGTGACGAGCGGTGTGCGCACGGAACTCCCGATGGTCAGCGGTGGCGGGTCTCGGCATGGTCGCAGGGCTTCGTGGCCGGTCGGGGACGCCCGGGTGAACGGCGGGTGACGCGCGCGGCCGTTCTCCCGCCTCGGCTCCCGCAACTTCTGCGGCCCCGGGCAACTTCTGCGGCCCCGGATGCGTTTCCCAGGCCGCAGAAATTCGACCAGGCCGCAAAAGTCGGACGGCGGCGGGGGTGATCGAGCGCGGATGCCGGGGCCGCCGGTTCGCGCCAGGCGCGCCGATCGGCGACGATGGGGACATGCTCTGGCCGTTCGGAACCACGTGGCGCCCGGTGCGGCAGACGCATCGCGGCAGGGTCGACCTGCGCTGGCTGTCGGCGCGCTCGTGGACCCGCCGCTGGTATCCGCAGGGCGTCGACCTCGGACTGTGGCACGGTCGCCGCACGCTCGCGGTCAGCTGGTTCCGGCAGAAGCTCGACGGCACGCACCTCGCGTCGCGCGTCGCGTTCGTGGACCTCGACCGGTCGCGGCATCTCGATGTGCTGCTCGTGATCGAGGAGGACGGCGAGCTCCGACCGGCACCGATCCACGCCGGGGGTCTCGCGTGGTTCGACAACCGACTGTTCGTCGCGGCGACCGGCCAGGGCATCTGGGAATTCGACCTGTCCGCCATCCGACGGGTGCGCGGCGCTGAGGCCCGGCGCCTGGCGGGATCGACCGGCCGCGGCATCCGGACGACGACCGCCCTCGTCGCCGTGCGGACCCGCGTGCACGCGATCGGACTCCGCTGCTCCTACCTGGGGCGGGTGTTCGACGATTCCGGCGAACCCCTGCGGCGGGTCCTGATCGGCGAGTACCGGCGCGACGAGAAGGGCCGCATCGCGGAGTTCTCGGTGCCGGATGCCGACGAGGACGAGTTCGTTGAGGAGGCGCGCTTCTCCCCCGGCATCCGTCAGATGCAGGGAGCCGTGCGGTGGGGCGATCGGCACTTCGTCTCGCAGTCCGACCGCATGCGACCCGGTGTGCTGTGGACGGGATCGCGCGACGCCCTCACCCGCGACCGGGTGCCACTCCCCGTCGGCTGCGAGGACCTCGCGCTCGACCTCGACGCGAGGCTGCTGTGGTCGCTCGGCGAGCATCCCTGGCGTCGCGTCGTCCGCGGCATCCCGTTCGCGGCCCTCGGCCTCGACGACGCAGCCCCCGGCGCGAGCTGACGCACAGGCGGCGAAACGTAGACTGTTCGGGTGAAGAACCGTGCGCCTTTCCTCGTCTACACCGTGCTGCGGCTGCTGGCGTTCCTCGTTCCGCTCGCGATCATGTGGTTCTTCTTCCCGATCTTCCGGGAGTTCTGGTGGCTCGCCGCGATCTTCGCCGCGTTGATCGGCGTCAGCATCTCGATGCTGTTCCTCCGTGCGCCGCTCACCGACGCATCGACCCGACTCCATGAACGCCGCGAAGGGCGCACGACGGAGGCGCAGAAGGATGCCGACATCGAGGACGACGCGATCGACGAGACCGAGACGCCTCGAGCCTGACTCAGCGTCGCGGACGCTTCTGAGCGATCAGCTCGTCGATCACGGCTGACGTGGCCGCGGCATCCGGCGCGGGGAGCTCCGCGCAGCGGGACAGGATCTCCGCGACGATCTCGGGATCCGAGGTCAGCTGGCGCCCGGGCCACTGCGTCGACCCGGTCGTCGTGGTGAGCAGCAGGTCATTCCCGACGGGGAAGACCGCGACGAGCGATGTCCACGGAATCGTCGTCGGCCTGCCGAACAGGCCGATCGAGGTGACCCCGACCTCATCGAGCCGCACGTCCACCCTGCGCAGCGCCCGCACCAGCAGGACGGCTCCATAGCCGATGCCGACGACGATCAGCGCGCCGAATGCGAAGAACCAGCGCGTCAGATCGATCGGGGCGAGAAGCGTGCCCACGTAGAAGACCCCCGCGCTCAGCACCGCGATGAGGAAGAGGAGCGCGAAGGGCGCCGCACCGCGGTCGGCTCGGAACCAGAGCTGGCCCGGGACCGTCTCGGTCACGACGTAGCCCTCGACCCACGCGGGCGTTCTCCGGTCCAGCGCCCGCTCGGCGAGGACCGCGACGACCATGCTCGCGATGAAGCCCCACAGGAACGGGTGATTGATCGAGACGACCGCGACGAGGCCGATCATCAGCAGGATGCCGACAACCGCGTACGCCCAGACGGGCGCCGGTCGCGAGGATCGTACCGTCGTCGCACGTGGATCTTCGCGCCCCACCCACACGTCTCTTCTTGAGCCCTCGGGCATAGGTCGTCCTCCTCGACGCACGGTGATCAGTTGAACCACTGCCCGATGTCGATCGTCCGGTCCACGAACCAGTCCCCCACATTCTCACCGACGTCCCCGACGATGATGAAGCCGTCTTCGGTGAACTCGTAGATTCCGTGACGCCAGGAAGCAGGTGTCGATTCCCAGATCATGCCCGCCGCCCAACTGCCCGCAGCGCCCACGCCGATCACGATCGTCGCGGACGCCCAGAAGGGCAACGTCGCCCCGGCCACCACCACACCCGCGACTCCGGACGCGCCGAGACCGCCGACCCATTCCACTGCGACGTCGACCGGCTCGGCTCCGTCTGCAATGGCCCAGGCACCCAGTCCGACATCGATCAGGGGGCCGCCCACCTTGTCGAGTACCGATCGCAGCGTCTTGGTGACCTCGACGACCGAGCCGAGCCGGTCCGCCACTCCGTCGAAGCTCGCCGGAGTACCGTTCGCGATCGCCTCGCGCAATCTGGCTCGAAGCTCCGGGCTCCCCGACGCCGTCGATCGCCGGACGATCTCGTCAGACGCGAACGCGAAGCCCTCGGCCCTGCTGGTGAGGGCGGCGATCTTCTGCGCCCACCGCGCATCGAGATACTTGTTGACGGCGGGAAATCCCAGACTCGCAGCGAGGCGGATGCGGTCGTTCATGATCTGCGCCTGCGACTGGGCGGGGAGGCTCGCGGCGTAGGTGAAGAGGTTCGAGTAGACCCACGCCAGGTGGTCTCCGTGCCAGGCCACGACGTCGCCCTGCATCCGTTCGTACTCTCGAAGCCGCGTCTGATGACCGCGCCATTCCTCCCAGGTCTCGTCGTGGTCGCTCTGAGGCACAGCACCGACCCAGACCGGAGCGCACACGGTCAGACCGCTGACCGTGAGGCCGACATCCGCGGCGTGCCGGAGAAAGCCCTCGAAGTGCTCCTGCATGCGTTCGACGCGTCCCGCATAGACGTGCAGTGTCTCGGCGAACGGACCGGCATAGTCGGCGACCTCGCGAGAGGCCATGACCATATCGTTCACGAGAGCGCTGAAGGCATCGCCCGCGCGGCCCTGCCAGTACCGGTACGAGGTCGACGCGATGAGGCCGTCGATCACGTCGGCCTCCTTCGCAGCGCTCTCCGCTTTGTGCCGGAGCCATTCGGCCGCAGCACGGATCGACGATGGGCTGCCCGCCACCTCCGCATCGAATGAGGCTGCCATCAGCCGTCTCCGAGCGCGGACGAGATGCTGTCCAGCGCCTCGGCCACGGCTTCTTCGTCGTCGATCACACGGGCGGCGATGTCCTCGAGGAGACCCGCCATGTCGGCATGCACGCCCGCGAGCATCCCCGCCCACTGACTGATCCTGCCGACCACATCAGCGATCGGCTGCGATCCCGCTCCCGCGTCGATCGATTCCGGCACACTGCCCGATGCGGTACCGAGCAGCTCCGCGGCCTCCTGCAGCTGCGAGGCCGCAAAGCGGACCTCCGTCGTGTCCACCTCGATCTTCGTCATGGTCACCACCCGGGCCGCGACGACTGCTGCGGCGCCGGGTCCATCAGAACCCGAGTGATGTTCATCGCCGATGCCTGCGACTCCAGTTCCGGCGTGCGCACGAGCACCCACTGCTGGTGCGCGCCCATGGCCGTATGCAGGCGATCAAGCGCCGAGTACGCCGCGACCGCCAGCTGACCGCTCGAGAGACGGAGCAGGGCGATACCTGCGCGCCCCTCGTCGCTCGCTTCCGTGATCGGCACAAACAGAACCGGCGGCACGGGCCGCTCTGAAACATACTCCATGGTCTTACTCCCCCCGGTCGGAGACCATTCGTCTCAGCCTATGCCCCAGAGGCAGGCGTCACGGGATCAGCCGACCAACGCCCAGAACAGCGCGCCTGCGTACAGCAGAGCCGTGAGCGAGGTCAGCGCCAGGGCGATCACGAGCTCCTTGGGCTGACGGTAGGTCCAGACGATCAGCAGTGCCGGCAGGCCGGCGAGCAGCGCCAGCATCCCGATCCAGGCGATCGGGTACAGCAGCGCGAGGAACACCAGGATGCCGAAGGGCGCGAGGACGAACAGCGTGAAGAGGATCTGCGTGGCGCGCTTGCCGATCAGCACCGTGAGCGTGCGCTTTCCGACGAGGCGGTCCTGGTCGATGTCGCGGAGGTTGTTGGCGAGCAGCACGGCGCAGGCGAAGAGACCGGCTGCGATCGCGCCGAGCCACGCCTGCTGCGGCAGCGCGAACGCCTGCACCCAGGTCGTGCCGAGCGTGGCGACGAGACCGAAGAAGATGAAGACGAAGACCTCGCCGAGGCCGAAGTAGCCGTAGGGACGCTTGCCGCCCGTGTAGAACCAGGCGGCGACGATGCACACGGCACCGACCGCGAGCATCCACCACTGGCCGGTGCGGATGACGATCGCGAGGCCGACGAGGGCCGCGAGGGCGAAGAACACGAGTCCGATGACCAACACGGTCTTCGGCTTCACACGACCGGACGCCGTGAGACGCGCAGGCCCGACGCGGTGGGCGTCGGTGCCGCGGATGCCGTCGCTGTAGTCGTTCGTGAAGTTGACACCGATCTGCAGCAGCACCGCGACCGCGAGGCAGGCGAGCGCGATGACCCAGTGGAACTCGGGACCCGTGCTGCGGGCTGCGCCCGTGCCGATCACCACGGGAGCGATCGCCAGGGGCAGAGTGCGCAGGCGCGCGGCGCCGATCCAGTCGCCGACGGTCACGGGTGCGGCCGCTTCGACGATCGGCTTCTTGGCGGGGTTGCCGCTCGTGCGGACCGGCTTGCGCCGGGTGTTCTTCTTGCGGTTCGAGGATGCTGCCACGGAGGGAATCCTACTGGGACGGCCGATGCGCTCCCCCGCGCGCGGCAGTCAGCCGCGACGGAACGTGAGGTGTGTCACACCGCTCTCCGCGACCTCGGCCGAGAACTCGTAGTCGTTCTCGATGCCCCGCAGGTCGTCCCAGATGCGCTCACCGCTGCCGATGACGACCGGTGCGACCGCGAGATGCAGCCGGTCCACCAGGCGGGCCCGGAGGAACTGACGGACGACGTCGACCCCTCCGCCGATGCGCACGTCCTTGCCACCGGCGGCCTCGGTCGCGCGGGCCAGGGCTTCTTGCGGGGTCGCGGCTATGAAGTCGAACGTGGTGCCGTTCGCGAACTCGAGCCGCTCCCGCGGGGTGCGGGTGAGGACGAAGACCGGCGCGTGGAACGGCGGCTCCTCACCCCACCACCCCCGCCAGTCGGGGTCGTCGGGGTTCTGGTGCAGGCCGAACATCCCGGCGCCCATGATCTCGGCCCCGATGTTCTCGAAGTAGTCGTGCGCGTACTTCTCGTCGACGCCGGTCGTTCCGGCCCCGGAGTCGTCGCCGAGCACGCGACTGCGGAACGTGCGCGTCGCCATGTACGCGGCCACCAGCCGCCCCCAATCGTCGCCGAAAGGGTTTTCAGGGGTCTGATCGGTCGTCGTGGCGAAGCCGTCGAGCGAGATGTTGAGGTCGACGCGGACTGCCATGGCTGCTCCTCGGGTCGGTGGATCGGCGGTTCGGGGCTCGGTCAGGCGTTCGGGTTGCTGTCCTTGCCGTCGAGCCAGAGCGTGTCGGAGGCGTCGCCGTGCGCGCCGCCCTTGCCGACGTGCTTGTCACTGATCTTCGGACCCTTGAGGATCACGTGCACCATGGCCTGGGCGTGGCCATGGCCGAGGGAGTACTCCTCCTTCAGCCAGTTCAGGACGACCGTCGACTTCGTCGACTCGTCGAATCCCTTCTCCTTCGCGAGCTCGATGAACTGACGAGGGGTCAGGCCGGTCTGGGTCTCGACCTTGTCGAGGTACGCCTGGAAGGACATGGATGCTCCTGGAAGTCGGTCGTCGATGAGCGGTTCCCGAACATGATGGCGGATACGTCCGACATCGCGCACCCCCGGCTCTCGAATCGAACCGACTGCGGCTCGCTCGGACTCAGCCCTCGTCGGCGACCGGGATGATCGGGCGGTGCTCGTAGTAGGTCTGGAGCACGACGGTGGTCCGGGTGCTGACATTCGCCGCGAGGCGGATGTCGCGCACCAGCTCCTCGAGGGCGCGCGGCGTGGGGACCCTGACGAACAGCATGTAGCTCGCATCGCCGGCGATCGAGTGGCACGCCTCGATGGCGCTGAGGTGCTCCAGCAGCTCGGGCGCGTTGTCGGGCTGAGCCGGGTCCAGCGGCGTGATCTCGATGAAGGCCGACAGCGGAGTGCCGACCTGCTCGGGGTCGAGGATCGCGCGGTAACCGGAGATGATGCCCCGGGTCTCGAGTCGACGCAGGCGGGACTGCACGGCGGACACCGAGAGCCCGACGGCGTCCGAGAGCTGGGCGAGGGTGGCGCGGCCGTCACGGGAGACCTCGGCCAGGATCGCCAGGTCGACAGAATCATCCATAGCTGTAAGATTATCGTCAGGATTCCGCATACGCCGGAATTTTTACTGCGACACTCGCGATCGGAGGTTCCATGTCCACTCCCACCCTGCACACCCAGGCCATCGTCGGCGAACCCGAGGTCGTCGAGGACGCTTCGACAGGCTCAGCGCAGGCGCACACAGTCGAAGCGAGCGCGGCCTGGGCGCAGCTAAAGGACGCGGCGATCGCGATCCGCGAACTGCAGATCAAGGACGGCTCGATCCCCGACGCCGCACACCACGCGAGCGCTCGCGACCTCGTCGCGGCGATCACCTCGGGCATCCGCGCGCTCGCCCCGGCCTTCCCGCACGACGCGGACTACCTCGCGGCATCCGTGGTCGACTTCGAGCGCTGGGCGTCGGAGGACTTCGGCGTTCCCGACTTCCTCGACTCACTCGTCGCCTTCCAGCCGCAGCAGCATCGCGTCGACGGCACCCGCCACCTCGTGATCTTCCCGATGTACACGCAGAACGGCTCGAGCGACCGGCTGGTCGAGGCTCTGATCGTCGAGACGATCTGGCCCGAGTTCATCGCCGCCCTCGAGGCCGGCGACTACGGCAACAAGCTGTTCGTCTCGCTGCGCCTGGTCGACTTCACGCCCGGGTACGACACGAACTCGGCCGTGCTGTTTCCCGAGACCGTGGCCATGCGCGAGATCCCGACCTTCACGTGGGGCGCGATCTTCCAGGACCGCGAGGCCGCCCGCTACCGCAGGGTCACCCGCGCCGCCGCCGAGATCACGAAGCTCGATCTGCCCGAGCGCGCGGCCGCGATGCTCGACGACCAGGCGCTGACCGAGCGTGCGTTCGTGATGTGGGACATCATCCACGACCGCACGCACATGCGCGGCGACCTGCCGTTCGATCCCTTCATGATCAAGCAGCGGATGCCGTTCTTCCTGTACTCGCTCGAAGAGCTGCGCTGCGACCTGACCGCGTTCCGCGAGTCCGTGAAGATCGAGCGCTCGCTGGCCCTTCGACAGGCTCAGGGACCCACGGACGGTCAGGGCGAAGAGCTCACCGGATCCGAGCAGGAGATGCTCGAGCACGCCGGGCTCGTGCAGTACGCCGTGATCTTCGACCGGATCTTCCGCTTCGCGATCACCGGGTCGCGCGTGCGCAACTACGACGGTCTCGGAGGCCAGCTGCTGTTCGCCTGGCTGCACCAGCGCGGCGTGCTGCACTGGACCGACACGGCGCTGGCATTCGACTGGGATGCCGTGCCTGACGCCGTCGTCGCACTCGGCGACGCGATCGACGAGCTCTACTGGCGATCGATCGACCGCCCGAAGACCGCGCACTGGCTCGCGGCTTACGACCTCGTGCGGTCGGTGCTCACCCCGCACCCCGCGTCGCAGTGGGCCCGCGGACTGTCGGACGAGATCCTCGCCGGAGCACCGAAGGGGTACACGGATGCGGTGCTGGACGACGAGTTCCCGCTCTCGATGTTCTTCGAGGCCCTCGACAAGAAGATGAAGCCCGTCATCGAGTCGACCGTCGGCATCCGCGGCACCGACGACTGACCGCCTTCTGCGGCCATCCCAGGGGGGCGATGGCCGCAGAAGGTCCGTCGGTCGGCGATCACATCCGCGAGGGTTGAGCACATGAGCATCACGAACCGTACGGTCGTCCTCGCCGGAGCGACCAGCGCCGCAGGTCTCGCAGTGGCGTCCGCGCTCCTGGCCGCCGGCGCGCGTGTCGTCGCGACCGGCCGATCCCTCGACCGGCTCGCGCCCCTGCGAGACCTCGGTGCGGACGTCGACGTCGCGGACGCGACGTCGTTGCCCGAGATGCAGGCTCTCGCCGCGCGCCTCGGC
>JAZBLS010000006.1:0-47655 GCA_037033365.1 Actinomycetota bacterium
CCGTCGGGCGACACGGAGACGCGGGCTGACGGCGCGAGCACCACGCGTCCGCCGCCCAGGCGAGCGCGGACGCCGAGATCGAGCCCCTCGTCCGCTCCGCCGAGCGCGGTGTCCGGCCGGAGCGCGTCCCGCACCTCGGAACGGATGAGCATGCCACGGACGTCGGCGCCCAAAGCGTCGTCCCGACCGTCGTGCTGCCCCTGATCGAGCTCCCCGGAGGCGAGCTCGACGGAACGACCCAGCGTCGTCATGCTCACACCGAGGGAGACGATCTCACGATCGTTGTCGGTCTGCACGAGCTTCGGCGCGACGATGGCGGCGGACGGTGAGCGCTCGAGCGTGCCGACGAGACGCTCCAGCGCCCGAGGGTGCGGGGCGGTGTCGTGAGCGAGGAGCCAGATCGCCGTTCCTGGCGCGATACGCGGGCGGGCGAGTTCGACGGCCTCGGCGAACGATGTCCCTCCGCGGGCCTCGATGATGCCCTCCACCATGCTCGCGACGGTCTCGCTCTCGCGCGCCGTGGCGGCGTCGCCGGAGATGACCAGCGTGACGGCATCCGCCGGTGTCGACTGGGAGCGCAGGGCGTCCAGCGTTCGAAGCAGCTGCGCGCGGGCGGACGAACCGGGGCGCGCCACGATGATGGCATGAACTCGGGCTGGCATGGCCTGGCAAGCCTATGCGCGCGATGCGGCGGCTCGACGCACCGGATGCGGCGTGGCCGCGAAGCCGAGTGCGCGGGATCGACCGATCGGGTCAGCTGGCGCGGCGCTTGAGCTTGCGGCGCTCGCGCTCGGAGAGCCCGCCCCAGATGCCGAAGCGCTCATCGTTGTTGAGCGCGTACTCGAGGCATTCGCCGCGGACATCGCACGAGGTGCAGATGCGCTTCGCGTCGCGAGTCGATCCGCCCTTCTCGGGGAAGAAGGCCTCGGGATCGGTCTGCGAGCAGAGAGCGTCGCTCTGCCAGGCGAGTGCATTGTCGTCGTCGGCTTCGACTTTCCGAACCCCCGGGACACCGAGGTTGATCGGATCGACGAACCAGTTCTCCGGTACGTCTGAACGGTAACCCGTCATCTCGATCTCCAACCCTTTGTTCCGCCCCCTCGGCGGGCCGTGCTCCACTAATTACACCCGTGTGATTCGTTCGGGTCAAGTCGCGGATCGTAAACCCTCGATAGTCGCTTGAAGGTTCTTGAGTGTCGTACGGCGTGTCGCGGCGGCTCCGCGCCTCAGTCGGCCGCGGAGGACGCCCCGGGGCTCGCGACGAACGCCTCGCCTGAGCCGGAGAGAGTCAGCTCGCCCTCGTCGGCGGTGGCGAACACCGCGGCTCCGATCGGGATGTCGCGCGCGTCGCCGCTCGCCGAGCGCACGGTCACGGCACCCCCGGTCGCGAGCACCATGGTGGGGCCGGCCACGGGGACGACGACCTCTGCGCCCGTCAGGGTGACGCGGCTCAGGGCGAAATCGGGCACCGGGACGGGGTACGCGGTGACGGCACCGGTCTCGGTCGGCCGGAGGACGGGGACCTCCCCCGCGGTCGTGTCCAGGATCGACAGGAGCTCGGGCACGTCGATGCGCTTGGGCGTGAGACCGCCGCGGAGCACGTTGTCGCTCGCCGCCATGATCTCGACGCCGAGACCGGAGACGTAGGCGTGCAGCAGGCCGGCACGCAGGAAGACGCCCTCGCCCCGGCGGAGCACCACATGGTTCATGAGCAGTGCGACGACGACGCCCGGATCCCCCGGGTACGCGTCGGAGATCGCCACGACGGCTGCCAGCGTCGTCCGCCATTCCGGGGAGGCCGTCTCGGCCGCGGCCCGCACCGCCGCGATGATGTCGTCGACCTCTGCGGACGCCTCGCCGGACAGGAGCCAGCTGATCGTGTCGCGGAGCACGTCGCCGTCGCCGTCCAGACGAGCGGTGAGCCTGTCGACGCCCGGGCCCGCCAGCTCGCCGAGCAGGCGGCGGGTGTCGCTGAGCGCACGGAGACCGCTGAGCGACTCGAACCGCTCGCTCAGGGCGACGATCAGCTCGGGCTTGTGGTTGTCGTCGCGGTAGTTGCGACCGGGGTCGTCGAGCTCGAGGTCCGCCTCGCGTGCCCAGCCGGCGCGCGCCTGCTCGACGGTCGGGTGCACCTGGATCGACAGCGGCGACGCCGCGGCGAGCAGCTTCAGCAGATACGGCAGCGAACCGTCGGTCACGGCGTCGAGTGTGCCGCCTCCGTCGACGTCCGCGGGGTCGCCCGGGTGGTCTCCGAACCACACCTCGGCCTCAGGACCTGTCGCCGGCGCCCGCCCCTCGAGTTCGGCGAGCAGGGTCTGGGATCCCCACGCGTAGTCACGGGGCACGTTCGAGAGGCTGAGCAGCATGTCCCCAGCGTATGGCCACGCCACGAGACCGCTCAACGCGCCACGATCAGCTGCCGCCTCCAGTCGGCGCGGTAGCCTGATCGCGATGGCGCAGTACACCAAGCACCCAGCGACAGCCCCGCCCCGCGCCCCCGAGCGCGAGTCGACGGGGCATCTCCTGCTGCGCGGGTACATCATCCTCGTGCTGTTCGCGACGTTCGCGCACTCCGCCGTCTACAACCTCGTCGGCGAGCTGGGGGCCGCGATCACCATGGTCGCCTTCCTCCTCGCGACACTCGCGATCGGGATCCCGATGATCTCGCGCAGTCGCCCTCAGGCGTTCGCCTGGCGCCGACTGCCGTGGGCGGCGACCGCCTACACCGTGCTGGCCCTGCTCTCGCTCGCCTGGTCGCAGTGGCGTGGTGCCACCGCGATCACGTGGATCCTGCTCGCGACCGTCACGATCAACGCGCTGTTCATCGGACACGTCCTGAGCTGGCGCGAGATCGTGCGGGCGCTCGCATCCGCCTTCAAGTGGATCCTCGGGCTCTCCCTCGCGCTCGAGCTGTGGGTCGCGCTCGTCGTCCACGGCCCGATCCTGCCGAACTTCTTCGTCCGACCTGACGGGGAGGTGAACGCGCACTGGTACTGGGTGCGCGGCAACCTCTTCGACGGCGGGCGCATCCAGGGCATCGTGGGCAACTCGAACGTGATCGCGATCATCAGCCTGTTCGCGATCCTCACGTTCGGCGTGCTGTACGCGGCGCGGACGCGCTGGCGGACCACCCTCGCCCTCTGGGCTCTGCTCGCGGCGTACTTCTTCGTCCGCGCCGGCTCCGCGACCGCGTACGCGTGCGCTGCCGCCGCAGCGGTCGTGCTGGTGGTGGCGCTGCTCATGCGCCGCACGACCACGCCCGGCGGGCGCACGAAGCTCTACGTGATCTTCATCGGGGGCGCGGTCGTGCTGGCCGCGGCGGTCTTGCTGCTGCAGAAGCCGCTGCTCGCGCTCCTCGGGCGGAGTGCGGATCTCACCGGGCGCTCCGACGTGATCTGGGAGAAGGTCCTCGCGCGCGCCGCCGAGCATCCGCTCTTCGGCAACGGGTTCTCGAGCCCGTGGGTGCCCTTCGACCCGGCCTTCGCGAACTGGATCGAGGATCACGGGATCACCGTGTTCCACGCGCACAACATGTGGCTCGACGTGCTGATGCAGCTCGGGGTGCTCGGCGTCGTGCTGATCGCCCTCGCCTACCTGAGCCTGCTGTGGCGGTCGTGGTTCTTCGCGATCGACCGCCCGCGGTGGGACCTCACAGCGGACCGCCCGTACTCCTCACTCACCCTGCTCCCGAGTCTGATCACGATCGTCCTGCTCGTGCAGGGCCTCACGGAGTCCACGCCGATCATGCTGTGGGGCTGGATGCTCCTCGTGGTGCTCTCGTTCAAGATCAAGTCTGTTCCGCTCGTCGGTGTGGGCGAGCGCGAGCGTGTGATCGAGCGGGGCGAGAGAGCGCGACGGGTTCCGTGACGTCGGATCGGGGACTCGCACGCCTGCTCGGTTCGGCCGAATTCGCCCGTGCCTTCACGATCGCGGTGCTGACCGCGGTATTCGCGTCGTTCACGATCGAGCGCCTGACATCGACGATCACGCTCGCGACCATCATCGGGGCGCTGTGCGGCGTGGGCGCGGCGATCATGTGGGTGCGCCGCGAGGAGCTGTCGCCACTGCGGATCGCACCGTCGTCGCTGTTCGCCTTCCTGATCTGGGCGCTGGTCAGCCTCGTGTGGACCAGCGACAGATCAAGCACGGCGTTCGCGTGGCTGACGCTGTTCGGCTACGCCTTCCTCGCGATCACTGTCGGGCACATCCGAGACACACTGCAGACCGTGCGCGCACTCGGCGACACCCTGCGCATCCTGCTGACCATCTCGCTCGGCCTCGAGATCCTCTCCGGCATCCTGTTGGACATGCCGTTCACGTTCCTCGGCATCCAGGGCGATCTGGCGCTCGGAGGACCGGTGCAGGGCATCTTCGGCAGCCGCAACATGCTCGGGTTCATCGCCGTGATCGCGCTCATCACCTTCGTGATCGAGTGGCGCACGCAGTCGGTCACGGCTCCCGTCGCGATCCCCTCGATCGGCCTGGCGGCACTGCTGGCCTTCCTGTCGTCCTCCCCCACGGTCATCGTGCTCGCCGTCGCGGTCGGCATCGTCGCGGTCGCGCTCGCTATCGTCCGGCACGCCCCTCCCGAACGACGGAGCGTCGTGCAGTGGGTGCTGGGCGTACTCGTGGTCATCGCCCTCGCTGCGGCGTTCGCGCTCCGGCATCCGATCATCAGACTCCTCGACGCCGGGTCCGACTTCTCGGTCCGCGGCTCGCTGTGGAACACCATCCTCGACTTCGTGGCGATCAAGCCGATCGAGGGCTGGGGCTGGTTCGGCGGGTGGGAGCGCGGCGAGTACCCCTTCACCTACATCAACTTCCTGCTCGGCGACCGACACCAGAGCGCGCTGAACGCGTACTTCGACGTGCTGCTGCAGCTCGGCTCCGCCGGCCTCGTGCTCTTCCTGCTGTTCGGCGGGATCGCGATGGTCCGATCGTGGCTGGTCGCGAGCGTCCGCCATTCGGTCGTCTATGCCTGGACGCCCCTCATCATCGTGACTCTCGCGGTCGACTCCATGTTCGAGAGCTTCACGCTCGAGGGCGCGGGGTGGTTCATGCTCGTGCTGTGCGCACTCCGAGCGGGTCAGACCCGGTCATGGCGCGAGAGCATGGATGCCGCGCACACCGGAGCCATCCCCACGCTCCGCAGCCAGGGCTGACGCTCCTGTTCCGCGCTCGGAGGATTCCGAGACCTTCCGGGTAGGCTGGTCAGTGCTCGCGGCACCCTGCGGGCCCACAGCTTTCGGAGAATCCACCTCGTGACACACGTCCCCTTCGACCCGGCGTCCGCGACGATCGTCATCGTCACCTACAACCGGTCGCACCTGCTGACCGGCCTGCTCGAGAGCATCACCGCGATGTCCCCGAAGCCCGGCCACGTGGTCATCATCGACAACGCGTCCTCCGACGACACGACCGACGTCGTCGAGTCGTTCCGTGAGCAGCTCGGCACCGAGATCGTCTATCGGCGGCTGGAGACGAACACCGGCGGCTCCGGCGGGTTCAGCGAGGGCATGCGCACGGCCTACGAACTCGGGTCCGAATGGATCTGGATGATGGACGACGACGTCGAGGTCGTGCCGGACGGCCTGGCGAAGATGGGCAGGTGGGCCCCGCGCTTCAAGAGCATCCAGGGCCGTCGCTACGACTACGACGGCAGCGAGTTCTACTGGCAGTACCGGATCGCCGAGCGCATGGGCATCCCGATCCCCTTCGCACCCTCGGGCTTCGACAGCTCCGGGTACAAGGAGATGAACAGCGGATGCTTCGAGGGGATGTTCATCCACCGCTCGATCGTCTCGCAGATCGGCCTCCCCGATCACCGGTTCTTCATCTACTGGGACGACCAGATGTACGGCTGGCTCGCGTCGCGGAAGACGACCGCCGTGATCGTCGACGAGTTCGTGCTGCGGCGCACCCGTGAGATCAAGCAGTGGGACATGGGCATCCGGCACATGAACGCGTCCAGCAACGCATACCGCTTCTACATCATGCGCAACCGCGCATACATCAAGCACTACTACCGTCTGCACGACAACTACAGCCCGCTGCTGTTCGGCCTCGGCACCGCGATGACCTTCGCCAAGGAGCTCATCCGGCTGTTCTTCGTCGAGCGCACCGTCCGCGGCACGAGCAACCTGTTCCGCGGTCTCAAGGAAGGTCGCAAGATCAGCCGCGACCGCTCCTGGCAGCCGATGGCACCCCTGGAGGCCTGACCCGTATGAGCGATCAGCAGCAGCCCGACGTCCGCTGGGCGCCCCTGGAGCCGAAGCCGAAGAACACCGGGCGCGTGTGGCTGATCGTCGCACTCGTGGTCGCGGCGCTCGTCGTCGTCGGCGTGCTGCTGTTCTTCCTGCTGCCGAGGGATGCCGGTCCGCAGCCCGGCGCGAGCGGAACGCCGACCCCGTCGGCGACGGCTTCGCAGACTGCCGCACCGACAGCAGAACCTGAGCCGTCGATGACGCCGATCACGACTCCCCCGCCTGTGCCCGACCCCACCCTGGACGCATTCCGAGAGCAGGTGGGCGGGTATCTCGACGACGCGCTGACGGGCCTGGACATCGTGTCGACCTCGAGCGGACAGGATGCCGCCGGGGTGGTGGAGACGCTGCAGGCCGACCTGCAGCGTCTCTCGGAGATACCCTCTCCGACCTCGATCGAATCCGAGTGGGGCGAGGGGCTGGAAGCCTATGCCCAGGATCTCTCCGACCTCAAGAGCGCAGTCGACTCCGGTCGCTCGACGGACGCCGCGATCGGATCGGCACGTTCATCCGTCGATGAGCTCCGCGAGATCGTCGGTCTCTGAGCGACGCGCTCACCACGCGGTCCGGCGTCAGCCTTCGCTGGACTCGAGTCGACGCAGCCGCTCCTCGTAGTGGGACGCCAGCTCGAGCCTGAGTCGAGCGCGCTCGTGCTCCAGCGTGGCACGCGCCAGCGCGCCCTCGGGATCGATGCCTTCGAGGTCGAGCGTGATCCGCAGCCACTCGAACCGCTGTTCGAGCGCGGCGAGCTGCGGAGCGATGCGATCGAATTCCGATCGCAGGTACGAGAAGTCCGCCTGGTTGCCACCCAGACGGGCGTCGTAGTCGCGCTGTGCCTCGTCCACGCGACGCAGCGCGTCCGACAGACGGGCCTCGACCAGGGTATCGACACGGGCATCGACACGATGCTCGATCGCAGCGTCGAGTCGTCGTCGGAGGCGGTTCAGCATTCAGTCCTCAATCATTCGGGTGATTGGTGTGATTCGGATCAGTGGTGGTAGGCGATGCGACCCTCGTCGATCCAGCCGCGGATGAGTGCGGACTCGAGATCGATGCGGTGCTCCGCGCCGACGGCGGACGGGTCTCCGTACGCGTGATGCCAGGCGGTCTGGTCCGGAGCATCGACGAAGGAGAAGCCGGTCGCATCGACATGCGCGTCGGGGAACAGCCTCGTGGCGATCCACAGCATCACGGTCCCCGTGGTCGCCCACTGCCCGCCGGCTCGAGGATCAGCGCCCATGGCTTCGCCGAGCGGGAGCACGACCTCGCGATTGGGCATCGTGACGATGCCGAGGTCGGACGGCCAGAACTCGGGGAGCTTGGGGTTCTCCCACAGCAGCCGGCCCGGCTCGATCATGAGGTAGGCACGCTGCGTGTAGCTGTCGAAGAACCACGGCGTCGGACGGACGCCGCGGTTGAAGACCACGACGTCTGCACGTGTGCCCACAGTCGGTCGGGCGGGGTCGTCGTCCACGCGGAAGCCGTTCACCCGGAACACGAGATCGGCGGAGTCGATCGTCGCGGCTCGCTCGGCGGAGGGGTCGAGCGGTTGGTTGCCCACCACCGCGACGCGGGCGATGCGCTCCGACGACCCGTAGGACGTGACGAGGGGGCGGAGGCGGTCGTAGAACGCGGCCTCGCCGATCGTCGCCTGCTCATCCCCGACGAGCTCCATCACACGCCCCATAGGACCTCAGCTTAGGGCAATATGCCAGCCAGACTGGTATGCCAGGAGACTGCAAGCGCAGAACTGTCCGTTCCGGCGCGTCTAGAGTTGTCCGCGTGACTTCTGCGCAGACGATCGAGCTCTCTTCGGCGACCATCGGCACCGGCTCTCCGGTGTTCACGATCGCCGAGATGTCCGGGAACCACAACGGCGACATCGATCGTGCTCTCGCCATCGTGGACGCGGTCGCCGCCACGGGAGCTCACGCACTCAAGATCCAGACCTACACGGCCGACACCCTGACGATCGACTCCGATCAGCCGGCGTTCCGCGTCGCGAGCGATCACGGCCTGTGGGGCGACCGCAATCTGTACTCGCTGTATCAGGAGGCGCACACCCCGTGGGACTGGCACGCTCCTATCTTCGACCGCGCGAGGTCGCACGGGTTGATCCCGTTCTCCACGCCGTTCGACCCCAGCTCCGTGGCGTTCCTGGAGGAGCTCGGGGTCGAGCTCTACAAGACGGCATCGGCGGAGATCGTGGATCTGCCTCTTCTGCGCGAGGTCGCGCGCACCGGCAAGCCCATGATCGTCTCGACGGGTATGGCGACGCTGTCGGAGATCGACGCCGCTGTCTCGGCGATCCGCGGAGCCGGTGGCACCGAGCTCGTGCTCCTCGCCTGCACGGCCGCCTATCCCGCGGTGCCGGAAGAGGCGCGACTGGGTAACATCCGTGCGCTCCGCGATGCCTTCGACCTCCCTGTCGGACTCTCCGACCACACGCTCGGCATCGGGGTCGCGGTCGCGGCGGCTGCACTGGGGGCCGTCGTGGTCGAGAAGCACGTCACGCTCGATCGCGCAGACGGCGGCGTGGACTCCGACTTCTCGCTCACTCCCGCGGAGTTCGGCGCGCTGGTCACCGCCTCCGAGCAGGCCCGGATCGCCACCGCCAGCGGCGTCGCCTTCGGTCCGACCGAGCAGGAGCAGGCGGTGCTCGCACTGCGTCGTTCTCTCTTCGTCGTCGCCGACGTGCGGGCGGGCGACCCGATCACCCCGGAGAACGTCCGCTCCATCCGTCCCGCCGGTGGTCTGAAGCCCGACGACCTCGACCTCGTGCGGACGCGCACCTTCGCGCGCGACGTGCAGCGGGGCACTCCCCTGACCTGGGATCTGCTCTAGGCGGTTCAGTCCGGTGGTCCGAGGCGCCATCGGGCGAGCGTGAGGAATCCGGACTCATCGGCGGGATGCTGGGGCAGATACCCCGCGCGCTCGAAGACCCGCTGCGATGCCGTGTTGTCCCGGTGGACGACAGCGATCATGCGCACGGGGGCCGGCACGATCAGAGCGTGCTCGGCCGCGGCGAGAGCACGCCCGGCCCCACCGCGACCCCGCGCGTCGGGGGCGACCGTGATCGAGACCTCCCAGTCCGTGGCCGACAGCCGGTCCCATCGGCAGGTCGCGACCGGCACTCCCCCCTCCTCGACGACGAGCAGGCGGCGGTCATCGTCTGCGAGGCTGCGAGCGAGCCAGACAGCGTGCCCGGGCGCATCCACAAGGGAGCCGTCGCGCGAATTCCGGCGCGTGATCGGGTCGTTGCGCCACTCCAGGAGCATCCGCGCGTCGTCCTGCCGAGCCGGACGAGCCCGCAGCGGCAGATCGTCGAGTCGCGATGCGCCGGGCGGCGTCGTGTTCCGAGTCGTCCGCAGCAGCTGCTCCCAGGCGGCGACCACCCGCCAGGCGCCGAGACCGTCGACGGTCGCCGCCAGACGTGCCCCCTGCTCGGCGAGCGCCGGCCGGGACCCCAGGAGGGCCGCCAGCGACCGGATCCGCTCGTCGAGATCGTCGTGCGGGGGTTCGCCGAGCCCTGCCGCGAGCCCTGCTCCGACGACCTCTCGGTAACCGGCCCGCTGATTGTCCACGGCGCAGACGAGCGCCATCGGCAGCCCCATGCAGGCGAAGTCCCACACCGACGTCCCCGCCGCCGTCACCGCCAGGTCGTGCTGCCTCGCGAGAGCGGGGAGGTCATCGACGAAGCCGACGACGCGGATGCCGTGGCGCGAGGTCTGCGCCGCAGCCGTGACCTCCGCCCGCCCGCGCGGATCGACGACGGTGACCTCGATCGGCCCGTCCACCTGGTCGAGAGCCGTGACGATCCGCCCGGTGAGCCCCCGGGGGTCTGTCCCGCCCATGACAACGAGCACCCGCGGTGTGGCGTTGTCGGGTCTCGGCGCGTCGCGCTGGCGTCTCACCTGGTCGCGGATCACGACCGCGTCGATGCCGGCGAGGTGCGCGCGGGCGAGGTCGGGCGTGACGAAGGATCTCTCGGAGCCGAGGTTGGCGTCGATGGCGAGATCCGCCGCGCGCGCGCCGTAGGGACCGTCCTGCATGTTGCTGATCAGGGCCCCGATGCCAGACAGGTCCGGGATCGACCGGTACGTGTCGAGGTGGACGACGTCCGCACCCCGGGCGGCGTCGCGCAGACCCGTCTGATCGGAGGGGTCGAGCCGAAGAGCCGCGGAGCCCGGCAGGAAGCGCTCCACGATCGACATCGCCGCGTCGTCGATGTCCCCGGCGATCGACGTCGTCCACCCCCGCTCGCTCGCCTCCCGCGCGATCGCGATCACCCTCATGAGGTGGCCCATGCCGTCGTCGGCTCCGGCGTTGCAGTGCAGGAGGACCCGCCTCGCGGTCGTCATGCGGTGTCCTCCCTGCCGGGGCGCGGAGGCACCCACCCGATAGGATAGGGCGAGCGTGGGACAACCCGAGCATCCGCGCCATGACGACTACCCTGAGGGAGACAGAGTGTCGGTTCTCGAGGGCGCGAGCATCCTCATCACTGGCGGCACCGGGTCGTTCGGCAAGGCGTTCATCCGCCATGCGCTGGCCCACCTGAACCCGCGGCGACTGGTCATCTTCTCGCGCGACGAGCTCAAGCAGTACGAGGTCCGTCAGCAGTTCGACGACGACCCCCGTCTGCGGTGGTTCATCGGCGACATCCGCGACGAGCGACGCCTGGCGCGCGCCCTCCACGGTGTCGACTACGTCGTTCACGCTGCCGCCCTGAAGCAGGTCGACACCGCCGAGTACAACCCGTTCGAGTTCGTGAAGACCAACGTGCTCGGGAGCCAGAACGTCATCGAGGCGTCGATCGACGCCGGGGTGAAGCGCGTCGTGGCGCTGTCCACCGACAAGGCGTCGAGCCCCATCAACCTGTACGGGGCCACGAAGCTCACCGCCGACAAGCTCTTCATCACCGGAAACCACTATGCGGCCGCCTACGAGACGCGGTTCGCCGTCGTCCGCTACGGCAACGTGATGGGGTCGCGCGGCTCGGTCATCCCGTTCTTCGAGAGGCTGGGCGCCGAGGGCAAGCCCCTCCCGATCACCGACCTGCGGTGCACGCGGTTCTTCATCACGCTCCCCCAGGCCGTCGAGATGGTGGTCGACACGTTCGAGCTGATGCAGGGCGGCGAGCTCCTCGTCCCGCGGATCCCCTCGATGAAGGTCACGGATCTCGCCCATGCCGTCGTACCCGGCGCCGAGCTCGTCGACGTCGGGCTGCGACCCGGCGAGAAGCTGCACGAGGAGATGATCAGCCCCGAGGAGGGACGTCGCGCCGTGGTCGTGCAGGACGGCAAGTACTTCATCATCCAGCCGGACCTCGCCTCCTGGGGATACCGGGTCCCCGAGCATGCCGAGCCGGTCCCCGAGGGCTTCGCGTATCGATCCGACAGCAACGACCGGTGGTACTCGCAGGAGGAGATCGCGGCGATCATCGAGGCGGGGATCTGACGGTGCTCCCGTACGGACGGCAGTCGATCTCCGAGGACGACATCCAGGCGGTCGTCGAGGTCCTCCGCGGAGACTGGCTCACCACAGGCCCCGCCGTGGCGGCATTCGAGAAGCGTCTGGGAGAGATCGCGGGTGGTCACCGCGCCGTCTCCGCGACCTCCGGGACGGCTGCCCTCCACATGGCGTATGCCGCAGCGGGCATCTCCGCCGGCGACGTGGTGATCTCCACGCCCATGACCTTCGTGGCGACGACATCCACCGCATCCATGCTCGGAGCCCGCATCGTGTTCGCCGACGTCGAGGAGGACACCGCACTGATCGATCCGATCGCGGTCGATGCCCTCGCAGACGAGCGCACCCGGGTCATCGCCGCCGTCGATTACGCCGGCCACCCCGCAGACTACGATCGCTTGAACGCGACTGCCGCCCGTGTGGGCGCGCTCGTGCTCGACGACGCGGCGCACTCGATCGGCAGCACGTACAAGGGCAGACCGGTCGGCGACCTGGCAGACCTCACCGCTCTGTCGTTCTTCCCGACGAAGAACCTCACGACCGGCGAGGGCGGAGCGCTCATCGCGAAGGACCCGCAGCTCGCGCAGCGCGCGCACGAATTCCACTTCATCGGCCTCGTCCGGGAGCCCGAGCGCTTCCGGATCGTCGACGAGGGCCCCTGGCACCAGGAGGTGCACGAGTTCGGGGTCAACTACCGACTCACGGACATCGCGAGTGCGCTCGGCCTCTCTCAGCTGGCCCGTCTGGAGACGTTCAAGCGCCGTCGCGCCGAGATCACCCGCCGCTACGACGAGGCCCTGTCCGGCGTCGACGGCGTGCGCACACCCGTGCAGCGACCCGACGTCGACCCGATGCGGCACCTGTACCCCGTGCGGATCCTCGACGGACGACGACGCGAGGTGTTCGAGCGCATGCGCGGGGACGGCATCGGCGTGCAGGTCAACTACATGCCGGTCTACTGGCACCCCGTCTATGCCGACGCCGGGTATCGCCGCGGCATGTGCCCGAACGCCGAGGCCTTCTATCAGGAGGAGCTCTCGCTCCCGATCCACCCCGAGCTCACCGACGCGCAGGTCGACTCGGTCGTCGACGCGCTGACGAGGTCGCTGCGGTGACGAGAGTCGGCATCATCACCCAGGCTCGGATGACGAGCACGCGCCTCCCCGGCAAGGTGATGCTGACGGCGGGCGGTCGGCCGCTGCTGGACATCCATCTCGATCGACTCCTCGCGACAGGTCTGCCGGTGATCGTCGCGACGACCGCGAACGGCTCGGACGAACCCATCGTGTCGCTCGCGCGGGGCAGGGATGTCGCCGTGTTCCGCGGCAGCGAGGACGATGTCCTGAGCCGTTTCGCGGGGGCGGCGGCGCATGCGGGGCTGGACGTCGTCGTCAGGGTGACCTCCGACTGTCCGCTGCTGGACCCCGCGGTGATCGCCGAGGCCGTGCGCCGCTTCGAGGAGATCGACGACCCAGACGCCCATGTCTCGAACGTCCTCGATCGCACATATCCGCGCGGCCTCGACGTCGAGGTCTTCTCCGCCGCGGCCCTCGCCGAGGCGGATCGAAGGGCCACGGACCCCGCTGATCGCGAGCACGTCACCCCCTACCTCTATGCCAACCGCTCGGGGCGGGCGACTCTGCACGCGATCACGCGCTCCCCCGATGCCTCGCGTTATCGCGTCACGGTGGACACCGCAGACGACCTCACCGTCATCCGGGCGCTGATCGAGGACCACGATGCCGCGTCTCTGGACGCCGCAGGCCTGGTGGCCGTTCTCGACGCGCATCCGGAGCTCGTCGCGGTGAACGCGCACGTGGAGCAGAAGAAACTCGGTGAGTAACGCCGCAGTCGCCGCAGTCGGCGCAGTCGGCGTCTAGGAGTTGTAGTCCGCGTTGTAGCGGTCGAGGACGTCGGCGATGGGCGCGTCCAGAACGAGCGCGCCCTTGTCGAGGTAGAGGCCGCGGGTGCAGAAACGGCGGAGATCGCGCTCATTGTGGCTCACGAAGAACAGCGTGCGCCCCTCGGCCAGCAGCTCGTCGATGCGTTTGTAGCACTTGTCGCGGAAGGCCTTGTCGCCGACCGCCAGGACCTCGTCCACGAGCAGGATGGGCTCGTCGAGCTGCGAGACGACCGAGAACGCCAGCCGCACCTTCATACCGTTGGACAGGTGCTTGTAGGGCGTGTCCTCGAAACCCATCAGCTCGGCGAACGAGATGATGTCGTCGTAGCGACGCGACACCTCGGCCTTCGACATGCCGTGCAGACCGGCGGTGAGGCGCACGTTCTCCCGGACCGTCAGGTCGCCGACGAACCCGCCGGTGATCTCGATCAGCGGCGCGACGCCGCCGTTCACCGTCACGGATCCCTCGTCGGACAGCAGAACGCCGGCAACGAGCCGCAGGAGCGTCGACTTGCCCTGGCCGTTGCGCCCGACGACTCCGATCGACTCTCCGGCCTGCACCGAGAAGCTGACGTCCCGGAGGGCCCAGAACTCACCGGGGCGCGAACGACGGGATGCGCCGGAGAACATGTCCTTGAAGTTGCGTCGCCCTCGCCGGTTGCGACGGAAGCGGACGCCGAGTCCTGATACCTCGATGGCCGTCGACATCACAGCTCCTTCAGCACGGGGCGTTCCAGCGAGCGGAAGGTCCAGATCCCCAGGGCGAGGATGACGACGCACATGATCGCACTGATCAGCACCGGCATCGGATCCCAGAGCTCGGGGAAGAACCCGACGCGGTAGAGAGTGAAGATCCCCGCGAGCGGGTTGAAGGCTCCGATCACGTGGAACGGATCCGGCAGGTCGCGGAAGCTGTAGATCACGGGCGACGCGTAGAACAGGGCCCGAAGGATGAGTGCGGTCGTCCGCTCGAGATCGGCGTACAGCACGCACAGCGGTGCGACGAGGAGTCCGAGGCCCACGAGGAGCACGACCTGCATGACGACGGCCACGGGGAACCACAGGAGCGACCAGCTGACGGTCGCGCCGCTGAACACCGCGAAGAGCACGAGCACGGGCATCGAGAAGAGGAACTCGATCCCCTTGCTCAGAACGATGCGGTTGACCCAGATCGAGCGCGGGATCGCCGTCGACCGCACGAGCCGGGAGTCCTTCCGGAAGGCACGCGTGAAGTCCGACACCGAGCTGTTGAACCACACCCACGGCAGCAGCGCCACGATGAGGAAGACGATGTACGGGTCCTCGCCCACGCTCCGATGGAAGATCTGGGTGAACACGAACCAGTAGATCGCACTCATCACCAGAGGGTCGAGCACCGACCACAGATAGCCGAGGAAGCTCGTCGCGTACCGGACCTTCAGGTCACGGGCGGACAGCAGCCACAGCGAATGCACATAACGTCGGGGCGTTCCCGGCGCCCCGACAGCATCGTGACTCACAGTGTCGAGTCTAGGCGAGCGAGTTGTTCCACATCGACAGCGCCGAGCCGATGGCCATGTGCATGTCGAGGTACTGATACGTGCCGAGGCGGCCGCCGAAATGGACGCCGTGCTCACCCTTGGCGAGCTCGCGGTAGGCCAGCAGTCCGTCTCGATCGGTCGGCGTGTTCACCGGGTAGTACGGCTCGTCCTCGCGGTTCGCGAACCGCGAGAACTCACGCATGATGACCGTCTTGTCCGAGTTGTAGACGTCCTTGCGCTCCGGGTGGAAGTGCTTGAACTCGTGGATGCGCGTGTAGGGGACGTCCATGTCCGGATAGTTCATGACACTGGTGCCCTGGAAGTCGCCCACGTTGAGGACCTCCTGCTCGAAGTCGAGAGTGCGCCAGCTCAGGGCGCCCTCCGCGTAGTCGAAGTAGCGGTCGACGGGGCCCGTGTAGACGATCGGGAGCTGGCCGACGGTGGCGCGCTTGTTGAGCGGCTGCGACTCGTCGAAGTAGTCGACGTCGAGCTTGACCTCGATGTTGGGGTGGTCGGCCATGCGCTCGAGCCACGCGGTGTAACCGTCGGTCGGCAGGCCCTCCCACGTGTCGTTGAAGTACCGATTGTCGTAGGTGTACCGCACGGGCAGACGGCTGATGATGTCGCCCGAGAGCTTCTGCGGGTCGGTCTGCCACTGCTTGGCCGTGTAGTCGCGGAAGAAGGCCTCGAACAGCGGGCGCCCGACGAGCGCGATGCCCTTCTCCTCGAAGTTCGTGGCGTTGCTGACATCGAACTCCCCCGCCTGCTCCTTGACGAGCGCGCGGGCCTGGTCGGGCGTGTACGCCGACTGGAAGAACTGGTTGATGGTGCCGAGGTTCACAGGCATCGGGAACACGGTGCCCTTGTGGGTCGTGTAGACGCGGTGGACGTAGTTCGTGAAGGAGGTGAAGCGGTTCACGTACTCCCACACCGTCGCGTTCGACGTGTGGAAGAGGTGCGCCCCGTAGCGGTGGACCTCGATGCCCGTCTCCGGCTCGGCCTCGCTGTAGGCGTTGCCGCCGATGTGGTGACGGCGGTCGATGACCGTGACCTTGCGGCCCGCATTCGCGGCCCGTTCTGCGATGGTGAGACCGAAGAAGCCCGACCCGACGACGAGGAGATCCATATCGCTGCTTTCTGCCCGATGAGGCTCAGATATGCGCGCTTCGCGCATGGCACACAGGTGATGAGTCTACCTGGAGCGGTTCGGCGGAACCTGTCAACGCGCGCCGACGGTCGCGCCCTCGTCCACGTCGAGCATCGACTCCAGCATCGGGGCGAGCGTGCGGCCGTATGTCTTCGAGATGTGGTTGTCGTCGATGTACACGGCGATGTTGCCGATGCTGCCGCGGCACACACCGTCCGGGCACAGCCAGGGGCGGAAGTCGATCAGCGTCACGCCGTCCTTGGCGGAGAGCGCGTCGAGCTCTTCGGCCGATTCCAGATCTATGTCGGTCACGCTGCAGGACTCGACGTCGGTTCCGGGATCGACCTCGGACGCGGCGACCGCGCATTCGTACATGTCGAAGTCGAAGCGCGGGGTGTCCCTGACCGCGATGACCTCGATCCCCCGCGCCGTGAGTGCGTCCACGATCTCCTCGATGCCCTCCACGAGCACCTCCGGCGCGGTGGGGGTCGCACGTGTGACGACGAGGTAGACGGCATCCGGCTGGACCCGCAACGCATAGTCGATCGCGGCGATCCTCCACTCGTCGCATGGGGGGCCGGCCACCGACCAGGAGGGAGCGCCGACACCGATCGAGCATCCGCCCTTGAGCAGGGCGATCACGCCCCAATCCTGCTCGCCGGCGAGAGCGACGAGAGGCGACATCAGCTGCTGCGCATGAGAGTCGCCCATCACCAGCACGCGCCACGCATCGGCGTCGTGTGCGGCATCCGTCTGGGCGCAGCTGTCCGTCAGAACGGATTCCGCCGGCTCCAGATCTCCGGTGCACGAGGCTCCGAGATCGACCCATTCCTCGTCCAGCGCGGTCGCGAGGGGGATCAGCGGCAGGTCGACACCGGCCAGGTCGATCGGATCGTCGATCTGCGCGGCGCCGGGATACCCACCTGAGGCGCTCGCCATCAGCGCCGATTCTCGCTGCTCGATCACCAGCTGCCATGACGCGAGGGGCACAGCGACCACGGCTACCGCGGCGATCAGCACCGCGGCCCCCGCTCGTGGCGAGCGATCGAAGACGGCGGAGTCGCGGATCGGACGTTCCACGAGCGCCGAGACGACGCGCGCGAGCACGAAGGAGACCGCGACGATGCCGAGGCCGGCGAGCCAACCCGGCTCCGAGCGGCCACTCAGCACCATCCAGGTCACCAGCACCGGCCAGTGCACGAGGTAGAGCGCGTACGCATCTCGGGAGACGTATCGCAGCGGCGCGGACTCGAGGAGCGCAGACGGGCCTCCGGGGGCTCTGTCCCGCCCCGCCACGATGACGAGCGCCGTGCAGACGACGGGCCAGAGCGCCAGGTACCCGGGGAAACCGCCCTGCACGTCGAGCACGATGCCGCACGACACGATGCCGACGATGCCCAGCCAGCCGAGGGCCGCCGCGGTCCCCCTCGGCACCCGCACGAATGGGAGCGCAAGGGCCACGAGGGATCCCGCGGCGAACTCCCACAGGCGCGTGCGGGTGTCGAAGTAGGCGAAGGACTGGGCCTGCCCCGTCTCGACGATGGAGAAGACCAGCGAGGCGACGAAGACGACGCCGAAGACGATCGCGAGCGCGGGGACCATCAGGTGCCGGCGACGGCGGAGCAGCAGCCAGACGCCCGCGATGATCAGCGGCCACAGGATGAAGACCTGCCCCTGGACGGACAGCGACCAGAAGTGCTGGAAGGGGCTCGGCGTCACGGACTCTCGCGCGTAGTAGTCCACCTCCGAGAACGCGAGCGCCCAGTTCTCCACGTAGAAGAGACTGGACCACCCCTCCGACCACACACGCGGCCACTCCGTCTGGGGGTAGCTCAGGAGCGCGACCCCGAGGACGGCGACGATCGTCACCGCCGCAGCGGGGAGGAGTCTGCGGAACCGGCGGAGCCAGAACGAGCCGAGCTCGAGTGGGCGACCGGACTGGACGCGGCGCACGAACGAGGCCGTGAGGAAGAACGCGGACACCATCAGGAAGACGTCCACGCCGCCGGACACGCGCCCGAGCCAGACGTGGTAGACCACCACGAGGAGGATCGCGAGGGCGCGCAGGCCGTCGATGTCGGCGCGATAGCCGGGAGGGCGTACCGGGTCGGGAGCGCTGGCGCGCCGTCGGAGGTGCGTGAGTGTCATAGGGGGTGGCGTACAGGCGGTGGGCTCGCCGCGGTCGGTTCGGGTCGACCGTCAGCCGTTTCCACCCTAACGCGCGATGGCCAGGAGGGCGTCGACGGCGTCTTCGATCTGCGGCCTGAGCATCCGCGCATATTCCAGGTTCAGGTGATCCGCGTCGTAGTAGACCGGGATGCCTCCCACGACCGCGTAGCACGACGCCTCGTCGCAGAAACGGTCGGTGAGGTCGAGAACCGCGATGTCGGGATCGTTCGCCGCCGCAGCTGCGACGACGACGGGATCGACCGGGTGCGCATCTGCCTTCGGACGGGCGCACGGCGCGGGATCCTTCTCGTTGAGGACCACGCAGTCGGGGTTCCGCACCTCGGCGTTGAACGGAGGGTCCGCGAGCGCGAGGACCTTCGTGCCGTCCTGGGCCCACTGCTCCCACACATCCCGCAGTCCGCGGGACATCTGATCGACCTGGGGCCGTCCACTCCGATCGTCTACGAGCTGCAGCCGCGACGCCATCGCGGTGATGACGAGATCAGGGCTCTCGTCATCGACCGCATCGACCACGTCCCGCGACCATCGGCGGCACTGCTCGACGTCTCCGGCGCCCCACGGGCTTCGGAAGCCGATGAAGGCGACATCGGCGACCGGGCACCCTCCGTAGAAACTCGTGGTGACGACCCAGCCGTTGTCCTCGGCCATGTCGAAGATCGGACCCTGCCACTGCTGCGCGTGCGAGTCACCCACCAGCCATACGCGTGTGGGGTCCGCCGCACCCCCGGAGAAGTCGCAGCGGTGCGTCGTCTTGAGGTCGCCGTATGACAGCGCCGAGAGGAAGTCCCCGCATTGCGGTGGCGTGTAGAAGTACTCGTTCTCAGGGGTCATGACGGAGTAGTCGGCGGCACCGAAGGCGCCCTCGCACTCAGCGCCGGGTGCGAGGGCTGCCGGCCCCTCGCACGAGCTCGCGACGACGTCCTCCGGAGGCGCGTCTGCCGCGACGCGGGCGCTGTAGGAGACCAGGACGCTCGCGACGAGGGCGGCGATCACGAGCATCCCTGCCACCATCAGCCCGAAGGCGCGCACCGAGGAGCGGCGCCAGAACGTCCACCGCTGCCCGGCGTCTTCGACGAACCGCTTCGTGAGCGCCGCCAGCAGGAGCGCGAGCAGCAGCGCGGCGACCTTCGAGAGGGTGCTGGCCTCGCCTCCGATCACGAACGGCGCGACGACGATCAGGGGCCAGTGCCAGAGGTAGAGCGAGTACGAGATCCCGCCGACCCACTGCACCGGACGCAACGCTGTGACCCGGGAATGCCAGAGTGACGCGTGGGAGTTGCCCGCGAGGATGACCGCCGCCGTCCCCAGCACCGGCAAAAGCGCCGTGTATCCGGGGAACGGGGTCGTATGGTCGTAGGTCGCGGCGGCGAACGCGATCAGCGCGAATCCGACGATGCTCAGGATGTTCGCGCTCGTCCGGCCGAGCGGGATCCGGCTTCCGACGAGGGCGATCATGCCGCCGATCGCGAACTCCCACCCGCGGGTGAACGTGGCGAAGTACGCCTGAGAGGGCGCGACGATCGTGTAGACGACGCTGGCGCCGAACGAGAGGACGAGAACCGCAGCCACGGTCACGATCAGGGATGTGGCCGTGCGGTTCCGGATTCGCCGCCTGCTCGAATCGGCGCCGGGCCGCTTCGCGACGGCCAGGGCTGCGAGCAGGAGGAGGGGCCAGACGATGTAGAACTGCTCCTCGACCGAGAGCGACCAGTAGTGCTGCACGACGCTCGCCGCATCGTTCAGCGCCGAGTAGTTCACGGACATGGCCGCGAGATACCAGTTCTCGACGTACCCGGCGCTGGCCGCGACCTCCCAGGCGTTCCGCCCCCAGCGGGGGTACGGAAGGAAGGCGACGACCAGGGCGAGGGAAACGACGAGCACGAGGAATGCGGCGGGGAGCAGTCGACGGATCCGTCGCGCGTAGAACGCCCCGAGCCGCACGCCGCCGGTCCGCCTGATCTCGCCGACGAGGTGCCCCGTGATGAGGAAGCCCGAGATGACGAAGAAGACGTCGACACCGACATAACCGCCGGTCAGGCGCAGCGGCCACAGGTGGTTGAGGACGACCAGGCCGATCGCGACGGCTCGGAGCGCCTGGATGTCGGTTCGGAAGACTCGCGCCTTCGTCACCGAGGTCACGGCTTCCGCTGTCTGCAGCGGAGCGCTCACAGAACGAGGTACTCCCGGAGGAGCTCGTCGCCGCTCTGCGGAGCGAAGCCGCTCTCCTGGATGCGCGACAGGTCGAGCGCGCTGTTCAGGGGGCGCGGAGCGATCGGACCGGATGCCGAGGCGAAGTACTCCTGCGTGGAGACGCCGGTCACGCGAGCCGGATCGTGCCCCGAGAGCTCGAACACCGTGCGGGCCACGTCGGCCCACGTCACGACGTCGCCGCCGGACGAGACGTTGTAGACGCCGTAGCCCGGACGCGTGTCGAGCAGGTGCTTGACCGCCGCGGCGATCTGCGAGGCGAAGGTGAGGCGGCCGTGCTGGTCGTCGACCACGCGTGGATCGATGCCGCGCTCGGCGAGCGATGCCATCGTGCGAACGAAGTTGCTGCCCTCGCCGATCACCCACGATGTACGCACGATGTAGTGGCGCGGAGTCGTCGCGACCGCGACGTCGCCCGCCGCCTTGGTCTGGCCGTAGACACCGAGCGGGCTGATCGCGTCGTCTTCGCGGTAGGGGCGGTCACTCGACCCGTCGAAGACGTAGTCGCTCGAGACGTGCACGAGGGTGATGCCGAACTCCGTCGCTATCCGTGCGAGCTCGGCGGGCCCTGCCGCATTGGCCGCCCAGGCGTCGGCGCGCCCCTCCGCGGTCTCGGCACGGTCGACGGCGGTGTAGGCACCTGCATTGATGATGGTGTCGTAGTCCCGCCAGCGCCGTGCGCCCCGGAGATCGGAGGCGGCGAGGTCGAACTCGGCTCGTGTCGCCCACTCCATGTGGGCGTGTCCGTCGAACACGTCCCTGAGCGCTGTCCCGAGCTGGCCCCCGGCACCGACGACCAGCGTACGACGAGGCGCGATCGGCGTCACGTCGGCGAGGCGCGGGTGCGCGCGGTCCTTGTCCGAGAGCTCGGCATCGGCGAGCGGGATCGGCCAATCGATCGCAGCGGTCTCGTCGGCGAGGTTCAGGAACGAGTACGAGGCCTCGGGCGACCAGTGGTCGTTCACGAGGTAGGTGTACGCCGTGTCGGGCTCGAGGGTCTGGTAGGAGTTGCCCACGCCGCGCGGGACGAAGATCGCCTTCGACGGGTCGAGCTCGACGGTGAAGACCGCTCCGAAGGTCGGCCCCTCGCGCAGATCGACCCAGGCCCCGAAGATCCGTCCGGTGGCGACCGAGACCCACTTGTCCCATGGCTCGGCGTGGATGCCCCTCGTCGTGCCGACTGCGTCGTTGAAGGAGATGTTGTTCTGCACGGGGCCGAAGTCGGGCAGCCCCGCCGCGGTCATCTTCTGGTGCTGCCAGTTCTCCTTGAACCATCCCCGGGAATCGCCGTGGACGGGCAGGTCGAAGACCACCAGCCCCGGGATCGCCGTCTCAGTCCTCGTCAGCGACTTGCCGAAGTCGATGCCACCCACGCCGCTCACTGCCCCTTCGATGCGTAGAACGCCTCGGTGCTGTCCTTGGACGGCGCCCACCAGGCCTCGTTGTCGCGGTACCACTGGATGGTCGCCGCGAGCCCTGACTCGAAGTCGGCGAACTGCGGGGTCCAGCCGAGCTCGGTGCGGAGCTTCGTCGAGTCGATCGCGTAGCGGAGGTCGTGCCCCGCGCGGTCGGTGACGTGGTCGTAGGCGTCGCGCGGCTGTCCCATCTCCTCCAGGATCAGCTCGACGACCTCCTTGTTGTTGCGCTCGCCGTCGGCACCGATCAGATAGGTCTCGCCGATGCGCCCCTTCTCCAAGATGGTCAGGACGGCGGACGAGTGGTCGTTCGCGTGGATCCAGTCGCGCACGTTCTCGCCCGCGCCGTAGAGCTTGGGGCGGATGCCGCGGATCACGTTCGTGATCTGGCGCGGGATGAACTTCTCGACGTGCTGGTAGGGCCCGTAGTTGTTCGAGCAGTTCGAGATGGTCGCCTGCACACCGAAAGAGCGCACCCAGGCGCGCACGAGCAGGTCACTGCCCGCCTTGGTGGACGAATACGGAGACGACGGGTTGTACGGCGTCTGCTCGGTGAACCGCTCCAGGTCGTCGAGCTCGAGGTCGCCGTACACCTCGTCCGTCGAGATGTGGTGGAAGCGCGTCCCGTGCTTCCTGGCCGCCTCGAGGAGCGTGTAGGTGCCGATGATGTTCGTGTCGAGGAAGGGCCTCGGGCTGTGCAGCGAGTTGTCGTTGTGCGACTCGGCCGCATAGTGGACGACGGCATCCGCCTCGGAGGTGAGCCGGTCGACCAGCTCGGCATCCGTGATGTCGCCGTGCACGAAGCGCACGCGGTCCTCGGGGAGCCCGGCCAGTGAAGCCCGGTTACCGGCGTACGTCAGGGCGTCGAGCACCGTGACGGTGTGCTCGGTGTTCGCCACCGCGTAGTGCACGAAGTTCGATCCGATGAAGCCGGCGCCGCCGGTGACGAGGATGTTCGACATCAGCGCCCTCTTTCCAGGGTCTCGAGCAGATAGGTGCCGTATCCCGACTTCACGAGCTTCTCCGCGCGTGTGCGCAGCTCGTCGTCGGACAGGAAGCCCTGACGCCAGGCGACCTCCTCCGGCACCCCGATGCGGAGCCCGGTGCGGCGCTCCATCGTTCGGACGTAGTCGCCGGCATCCGACATCTGGTCGAACGTGCCGGTGTCGAGCCAGGCCGTGCCCCGCGGGAGCACCTCGACCTGGAGCGAGCCTCGTTCGAGGTAGGCGCGATTCACGTCGGTGATCTCGTACTCGCCGCGAGCGCTGGGCTCGAGGTTGCGGGCGATCTCGACGACGTCGTTGTCATAGAAGTACAGCCCGGGCACGGCGTAGTTGCTCTTGGGCTGCGCCGGCTTCTCCTCGAGGGAGACCGCACGCCCCTCGGCGTCGAACTCGACCACTCCGTATGCTGTGGGCTCCGCGACCCAGTACGCGAAGACCGCTCCCCCGTCGACGTCGGTGTAGCGCTTGAGCTGCGTGCCCAGGCCGGGGCCGTAGAGGAGGTTGTCACCCAGGACGAGCGCGACCTTGTCGTCGCCGATGAAGTCGGCCCCGATGACGAACGCCTGCGCCAGACCATCGGGAGACGGCTGCTGCGCGAAGGTGAGGTTCACCCCGAACTGCGACCCGTCGCCGAGGAGCCGTTCGAACTGCTCTGCGTCGTGCGGGGTGGTGATGATGAGGATGTCCTTGATCCCCGCCAGCATCAGTGTCGACAGCGGGTAGTAGACCATCGGCTTGTCGTACACCGGGATGAGCTGCTTGGAGATGCCGATCGTGATCGGGTGCAGTCGAGTTCCGGAGCCGCCAGCGAGAATGATGCCTTTCACCCCCATATCGTGCCACATCCCGACTGGGAGCCCGAAAGCTCGATGGACTTGCGTCACACTGATCACACTGGCATCACCTGTTGATTTCCGTCACAATGAGCAGGTGACCGCCTCAAAATCCCCTCGTATGCGCGGACTTCTCTCCAGCGCCGCCGCCATCGTGTTCGCGACGTCGCTGCTCGTCGCCAGTCCTGCGAGCGCCGCGCCGACCGGGCCGGACGCGTCGAGTGCCTCTGCGGTCGCGCCCGCGGCATCTGCAGCGAAGACCGCCCAGACGTCCTCGTCGGCGTCGACGCACTCCGGGATCGCCAAGACCGCGAACCTGTCGCTGTTCCGCGCGGGAAACATCATCTCGGACGCCGTCTTCTTCAATCCCGGGACGATGAACGCCGGACAGATCGACAGCTTCCTGCGCAGCAAGGTGAGAACATGCAGTGCGGGATACACCTGCCTGAAGGATTGGCGACAGAACACTCCGACACGCCCCGCCGACAATTACTGCAACGGCTACGCAGGAGCGGGGAACGAATCAGCGGCGACGATCGTCTTCAAGGTCTCACAATCGTGCGGAATCAATCCGCAGGTCCTCATCGTGATGCTCGAGAAGGAGCAGAGTCTCGTCACGATGACCTACCCCGGGATCGGCCGTTTCAACGCCGCCATGGGCCAGGGCTGCCCTGACACCGCTGGCTGCGATCCCAACTACGCCGGATTCTTCTATCAGGTGTACGGCGCAGCACGGCAGATGAAGATCTACGCCGAAGGGAAGTGGTTCACCTACTACGCCCCGGGGAAGACCTGGAACATCCGCTACAACCCGACTGTCGCCTGCGGCTCCTCGCCGGTCTACGTCGAGAACACCGCCACCGCTGCCCTGTACTACTACACGCCGTATCAGCCGAACCGCGCGGCGCTGGCCGCGGGGTACGGCACGGGCGACGGATGCTCCGCCCACGGCAACCGAAACTTCTATCAGTACTTCACCGACTGGTTCGGCAGCACGCAGTACGGGTCGAACCTCGTGAACGTGAGCGGACAGGCCGAGATCTACCTGATCTCGGGCGGCAACAAGCATCGCGTCTCGACCATCGAGGACCTGGTGACGTTCCGAGCCAGGTTCGGCTCCGTCTCTCAGGTACCCGCTTCGTACTTGAACGCGCTGCCGACGGGGGCTGATGCGAGCCGCTACGTGCACGATCCCCGTTCCGGCACCCTCTTCGTCCTCGATCCGGACGGAACCAAGCATCGCTTCGTGAACCCGGATCAGATCGCGCGCTTCGGCTTCTCCTTCAATTCCTATGTGAACCTCGCCCCCTCGCAGATCGACCAGTTCGCGACCGGAGCGGACGTGACCGACTTCTTCCGGATCTGGGATGGCCCGGACCTCTACCTCTTCGAATCCGGGAAGAAACGACACATCGCGACCTACTCCACATGGCAGGCGGTCTCACGAGGCACCTCCGGCTACGTCGCCTACATGCCGAGCGCGGCGGCGAACGCGCTTCCCCTGGGCCTGATCGCCCTGGAGCCGAACACGCTCGTGAGGGCATCATCCTCCAATGACGTCTACCTGCTCCTCGGAAGCAACGCGTTGCTCCACATTCCGAGCTTCGCGCTCGCAGCCGAGTTCGGAGCAACGAGATACGCGATCGTTCCTGAGTCCTCCCTCAGTGCCAATCCGCGTCTGCAGGGAAGCCTCGCCCCGTTCGTGCAATGCGCGGGGGTGAGGAAGATCGGGGTCGGAGGACGGATCAGCACCGTCACCGGAAGCGATCTCGGCGGTCTCTCATCGATCAGCCTCTCGGCTCAGGACTGCTCCGGCTTCTCGGCCACCGCGTCGACGTACGCGACCCCGCTCTTCATCCAGGCCCCCGGTCAGCCGGAGGTGTATGCGCTCGCTGACGGCGGGCTCAAGCACGTGCGCAGCTACACGACGCTGCAACAGCTCAACGGGTCCCGCCCCCTGTCCGTGATGACTTGGTCGAAGGCCACTATCGCCGACATCGGCGTGAAGGCCCCCTACCTCGAGGAGAAGGGATTCTTCAGCTTCGCGGGAAAGCCGGAGGTGTATCAGTACGCCGCGGGACAGTTGCGACACGTCCGCGACTACGCGACACTCGTCAGCCTCAACGGCGGGAAGGCTCCTGCTGTCGTCTCTCTGCAGGCCGCGTGGTTCTCGGCCTACAAGGTCGGTGCGCCGATCCTCGCAAGCGGAACGTTCGTCCAGTTCACGAACCTCCCAGAGGTGTACCAGTATGTGGGCGACCAGCTTCGCCATGTGCAGTCCTACGCCTCCCTCGTGCGGCTCGGCGGTGGAAAGGTCCCGACCATCTCGACGCTCGATGCCAACCTCAAGTCTGGATATTCCATAGGTACCCCGATCGCGTGAGCGCGAGCACCGCTCGACTGTGGGATCGTAGAAGCATGAAATCTGCGAGTGATCAGACCCTGGTCATCGTGCCCGCTTGGAACGAGGCCAAGATCGTCGGCACCACCGTTCAGGAGATCCTGGGCGCCAGCTCGGCGTACGACGTCCTGGTGATCGATGACGGCTCCACCGACGGCACCGCCGCGGCCGCCAAGGCTGCGGGCGCTCGGGTCATGACCCTCCCGTTCAACCTCGGCGTGGGCGGTGCCATGCGTACAGGATTCACCTACGCGCAGCGGATGGGGTATTCGCGCGCCATCCAGGTCGATGCGGACGGCCAGCACAACCCGGCAGACATCGAGAAGGTCCTCGCGGGTCTCGCCCACGCGGACATCTCGATCGGCGCACGGTTCGCCGACGTCGGCGACTACTCCGTCCGAGGGCCGCGACGTTGGGCCATGGTCTTTCTGGCGAAGACGGTGTCCCGGGTCGCGAAGACAAGACTCACCGACGTGACGAGCGGTTTCCGAGCCGCCAACCGCCGCGCGATCGACCAGTACGTGGAGTACTACCCGGCGGAGTATCTGGGCGACACGATCGACTCGCTCGTCGCGGCCTGTCATGCGGGGCTGACAGCCACACAGGTGCCGGTCGCCATGCGGCCGCGCGCGCATGGGACACCCAGTCAGGGGCCGATAGGCGCGTCCGTGTACCTGCTGCGATCCGTGTTCGCGCTCGGCCTCGCGATCGTACGAGGAGCGACCTTGCGTCCGAACACAGTCTCTGAGGCGGTCGCCGCATGATCGTCTTCGTCGGAATCGCCCTCGCTCTCGCCATCCTCGTGCTCGTCCTCTGGATGCTCGTCGCGCGCCGCATCCGAGAGAAGTACGCGGTGATGTGGATCATCATCGCTCTGTGCGTGCTGATCCTCGGCATCTTCCCCCAGCTGCTGCTGTGGGCGACGTCCACTCTGGGCGTCCAGATCCCCGCGAATCTGCTCTTCTCGCTGGCTATCGTGCTTCTGCTCGGCGTGTCCCTGCATCTGTCCTGGGAGCTCTCCCAGGCCGAGGATGAGATCCGTCGTGTCGCGGAGGAGGCAGCACTGTCCCGGACCCAGGTCGAGATGCTCACGGAGAGGATCGTCGCGCTCGAGTCGCGGCTCGGGTGCAGCCCGGAACAGACCCCTCCCCCGCGCGCATGACGTCGACGACCGGCGACGGCGACACGATCTGGGGCGTGGTCACGGTCTTCCGCCCGACCGAGATACCTCCCATCCTCGGCCAGCTGACGCCGCAGGTCGCAGGTGTGATCGTCGTCGATGACGGCAGCGGTCCGGACCACGACGAGATTCTCGCCGCGATCGAGCGCGCCGGAGTCGTGATGCTGCGGCTGCCCGACAACGTGGGCATCGGAGCGGCGCTGAACAGCGGCATCCGGCACGCGCGCGATCGCGGCGCATCTGCTGTGGTGACGTTCGATCAGGATTCGACGGTCGACGACGACTTCATCGCCAGGCTGTCGACGGCTGCAGCCACCGCCGCTGCGGAGGGTGTGGACGCGGGACCTGTCGTTCCGGAGTACTTCTCGTCCATTCGTCAGTCGGGTCAGCGGATCGGGAGCTCGACCGTACGCGCCGCTCACGCCATCCAGTCCGGCATGCTCATCCCCGTCTCCGTCCTCGCCCGCGTCGGCGACATGGACGAGGGCCTCTTCATCGACCTCGTCGACACCGACTTCGAGTTGAGGTGCGCCGACGACGGCATTCCCTGCATCGTCGCTCCGGGCCTGGTCCTCGAGCATCGCCTCGGGGCGCGGTACCGAGTCCGTGGCCCGCTGGGCCGCGTGCTCCCCTCGCTCACCCTCAGCACGCCCTTCAGGTACTACTACCGCGCCCGCAACCGACTCGTCATCGAGCACCGTCATCGGGGACACGCGCGGCGACTGCGTGGCGAGGGTCTGGCCGATCGGGTCTACTTCCTCATCGCGATCGCGCTCGCCTCGCCGCGATCCACCATGCGCCGCCTCATCCGCGAGGGCGTACGGGACGGCCGACGTGGTGCGACAGGACCGATGCCATCACTCCTCGCGTCGGAGGCCGCCGCGGTCAAGTGGCGGGCGGAGCGTCTGCCGGACTGACCTCATCGGGCAGGTCGATGTCCGAGCTGCGACGATAGGCGCCGATCGCCGGTCCTGCGAGGACGAGCAACGCGGACAACTCCGATGCGGCCACACCCAGGGCGATGACCGGAGCGGATCCGATCGCCGATCCGGTCACCATGATCGTGAGCCCCACCGCGGCCGCGGTGACGGTCGACGCGAGAACGACGCGCACGCGGCCCTCCGGGATGAGGAGGTTGCGGATCAGCGGGGTGGCCATCGAGATGCAGAAGAACGCGACCCCGAAGAGCACGCACGGGAGTGCGGCTGCGGCGACTCGGGGCCCGAAGACGAGAGCGGTCGCCCAAGGACCGAGCAGCGCGATACCGAGTCCCCCGAGGATGCCCAGCACCGCGTGAGCTGCGAGTGCGAGCCGATGGCGGGCGCGCGGATCGACCGCTGAGCGGTCGAGCACCCAAGCCTGCAGGGCGTTGCCGACGGCGACCACGAGGAGGGTGCCGATGCGGTAGGCGCGATCCGCGGACGCGAACGCGCTGGCATCCGTGGGGTTGAGACCTGCGGTGGCGATCGGGATCGAGGTCGAACCGTACGCATTGCCCGTCGCGTCGATCACGGCCGTCGGAGCGAGTGCGCGGATGATCCGCGCGAAGGCGGGTGTCTGGTGGCCTTCGCGCCACCGCGCATGCGCGTTCAGCCACGCGTGGAGCGCGTACATCGGCAGGCTGAAAGCGAGGAGGAGGATCGGGTACGAGAGCACCGATCCCCAGATCAGCATGATCGGGAAGGCGACGAACGACGCCGCGAGCTTCGGCAGCGCGTCGAAGATCATCAATCCGCGGGCGTCCCCCCGTCCGATGCAGAACCACGCGGGGGTCAGGCCGCCCGCCGTCATCGCCACGGCGACCGCGATCGTCTCGACTCGATATGCCGGTCCCGAGACAGCAGCCGCGACGATGCCGGCGATCGGCATCGCCACGGCTGCGAGCACGAGGCGAGATCGGAGGCTCTCATGCAGGATCGTCGCCCGTTCACCGCTCGAGGTGCTGCGCGCCACGCGCACCGGGCCGAGGATGCCCCAACCGAAGAGCACAGCCACCATGCCGAGGATGCCGATCGACTGACCGGCTGAGAAGTTCGCCCAGCCCTGATCCCCCACGATGCGCGAGATGACCGGAAGTATGATGAAGGGAGCGAGCGCCGACAGGATCGGCGCGCCCGTGAAACCCACGAGCCTGAGCATGAGAGAGCGCATCCCGTCCAGTGTATGCGTCTCGTCTTCCGAGGAGAGTCCACCGCGTGAGCGACAGAATGACCGTGAGCGTCTGCATGGCGACGTACAACGGCGGCCGCTACCTGAGGGACCAGCTGGAATCGATCATCATCCAGTTGCGCCCCGGCGACGAGATCGTGGTGGTCGACGACGCGAGCAGCGACGATTCCGTGTCGATCGTCGAGTCTCTCGCGAGCCCGTACATCACCGTCCATCGCAATGAGCGGAATCGCGGCTACGTCCGCTCCTTCGAGCGCGCCATGACACTCGCCGAGGGCGATCTGCTGCTGCTCGCGGATCAGGACGACGTCTGGCCGGCGGGCCGTGTCGACATCCTTCGTGCGGCCGCTGGCACCCGGCCGGTCGTGGCGTCCAACTTGATCCTGCTCGAGACGGGCGAGCCGTTGCGTTCCCCCGTGACCGGGCGGCCGTGGCTGCTGAGCGGGGCGCAGGACGGTCAACGACTGCGCAACGAGATGCGCATCCTCCTCGGCGACGCCCCGTACTTCGGGTGTGCCATGGCGGTCCGCCGGGATGCGCTCGCGCTCGTGCTGCCTTTTCCGCCGTACCTCACCGAATCGCACGACCTGTGGATCGCCACGGCGGCCAACGCCGCTCGCGAACTGGCCCATGTCGAAGCTCCCACGGTGCGTCGGCGTGTGCACGAGGACAACGCCTCCTCAGCCCGCCCGCGAGGCGTCGCCGCGGCCCTGCGCTCGCGACTCCTCCTGCTGCGCCTGTGGCGGGAGGCTCGTCGGAGGATCAGAACCGGGGATCGTCGCGTCTGACCTTCCCCTCAGGACGCAGCCGCGGCCACCTGGGGGGCGAGTTCTCTCTCGAACCAGGCGGTGAGCGACAGTGCATAAGAGCCACTGAGGTGGTTCTCGTCGCTGAACGCGATCAGGTCGCCGACGATCGCGTGGCACGTGCCATCGGGGCAGACCACCGAGCGGAGGTCGAGAAGAGGGATCCCTGCGGCAGCGGCCGTGTCCTCGACCCAGGTGTCCGTCCGCTCGTCGGGCCATGAGCAGGCATCGTCGACCGGGCCTGCGGCGAGAACGCATGCCGGTCCGGTGATGAGGTCTCCCTGGCGCACATCCCTGCCGGCGACGTTCGGTGTATCCGTCACGACGACGACCGACTTGCCTGCGGCCTCGAGGTCCCGGAAGGCGGCAGCCGCGTTCTCGGGCCACTCGCCACTGTCGCCGCGCGTGCTGATGACCACGGCATCGACATCGGGATCCGCGATCGCAGCTCGGATCGTCTCCGCACCCCACGTCGCGCAGCGCGCGGCATTCTCGTCGTCGGAGTCGGCGGGCATGCGGAACGGGTTGCAGGCCTGCCGCGTCTCGATTCGCAGGTTCCACCCGCTGCGCTCTGCGACACGCTGAAGCGGTGCGGCGATGTGGTCGGCGTGCGAGTCGCCGATCAGCAGCACATTCGCAGCATCGGGGTCGTCGGCCGCGAAGCCGCAGGAGCGTTCCACCCAGCTCCCGACCGTCTCGCTCGAGCATGCGGCCGCTGCCGGCTCGGCCTCGAACCAGGCCCACGGGCCGTCGCCTTGAGCGAAGGTCGGGTCGATGAGATCGGTATACGCGAACGGATCGTCGCAGCCGTTGTAGACGGCCTGCGCACCGAGGCATGCCGCCGCTCCCTGCGAGCCTCCGTCGAGCTGTGCCTGGAGATCGTCCTGACGCTGATCGACAGCCGCCTCGATCCCGTGGGCCGCGGGGACGACGATACCCACGATGAGGGCGATGCTCGCGGCCATCGCCGCGAACGTGACGCTGCGCCGCTTGAACAGGCCGCGAGGACGTCGGAACGGACGCTCCACGAACCGCTCGGTGAGCAGTGCGAGCACGAACGTCGCTGCGAGGATGAGAGGGATGCGGACCCAGGACGGCCAATCGCCCACATTCGCTGCCACCACGACGATGAGGGGCCAGTGCCACAGGTAGATCGAATAGGACAGGTCGCCTACGGTCTGCACAGGGCGCAGGTGGCTCAGTCTCTGAGGGGTGAGCCATGAATCGCTGTCGCCGAGGAAGATCAGCAGGGCGGTCGCGCCCACCGGTATCAGCGCGATCCATCCGGGGAAGGCCGTGCCGGCGCCGAAGAGGAGGGCGGACCCGAGGATCGCCGCGAGAGCGGCCCAGGAGAGAACGGCGCGAACCGCGTCCGTGACCCGGATCGTCGGCACGAGTGCGACGAGCCCGCCCAACGCGAACTCCCACGCACGCGTCGTGGTGATGAAATACGCCGACGGCTGGGAACGCGCGGTCTCGAAGATCGAGAAGGCGAGCGACGCGACGAAGACGAACAGCAGCGCGAAGAGTATGCCGCGCCTCGTCGCCGCAGATCCGGCGGTGGAGGCCGGGGTTGCCGGGGTGTCCGGGGTGGCCGTCCGCCTTCCGACGCGAAGAGAGACGAAGACCGCTGCCGTCAGCAGCAGAGGCCAGACCAGGTAGAACTGCTCCTCGACCGAGAGCGACCAGTAGTGCTGGACGAGCGACTCGGGATTGGTGGCGTTGAGGTAGTCGACCGCACTCGCCGCCAGGTTCCAGTTGAGGGCGTAGCCGGAGGCGAACGCGATCTCCGTGAAGTTCTGCACGCGCGTTATGCCCGGCATCAGGGTGAAGGTCATCACAGCGCAGACGATGAGGACCAACAGCGACGCCGGGAGAAGCCGTCGGACCCTTCGTGCCCAGAACTCCGTGACCCGCACGCGACCCGTGGCTTCGAACTCCCGCACGAGATGTGCCGTGATCAGGAACCCGCTGATGACGAAGAAGACGTCGACGCCGATGTAGCCGCCGGGCAGGAGCGCGGGAAGGAGGTGGAACACGACCACGAGGGTCACAGCAAGCGCCCTCAGCCCCTGGATGTCCAGTCGCTTGGCGCCACTGGGGGCACCTGTGCTCACTCGGGAAGATCGAGTGGCCGCGCGCTGGAAGAGCGTCTCCGCACTCACTTCAGCAGATTCCGCTTGCTCATCTCATCGAGCGAACGCTGGTATCCGTCCTCTTCGACCGGCTCGGTGAGAACCCAGTCCACGAACGCCGCGACACCGTCGCGGAACTCCGTCTGCGGCCGGAACCCGAGGACCTCCTGCAGGTGTCGCGTGTCGGCGACGTTGTGCCTGATGTCGCCGAGACGGTAGTTTCCCGAGACCCGCGTCGGCACCTCGCGGTCGAATGCGGCGAACAGCGCCGCCACGACCTCGTTCACGGTGGTGGCGACACCCGAGCCGACATTGAACGTCTCGCCCGCTGCCCGCGGGTCGGTCGCGGCCAGATACGTGGCTTCGACGACGTCGTCGATGTACACGAAGTCACGGCTCTCCTCGCCGTCCTCGAAGATGTTGATGTCCTTGCCCTGACGGATCAGCGTCGAGAAGATCGACAGGATCCCCGTGTACGGGTTCTTGAGCGACTGCCCGGGGCCGTACACGTTCTGGTACCGGACGGAGACACCCTCCTTGCCTAGCGTGGGGGCCACCGTCATCACGAGAGATTCCTGCATCTGCTTCGTGATGCCGTAGACGCTCGAGGGGTGCAGCTTCGCATGCTCGTCCGTCGGGACGAGCTCCAGTGCACCTTCGCCCGGGTGGTGGACGTCGAAGTCACCGGCGGCCATATCCGCATCGGCACGGTGGCTCGGGTACACGAGCCGTCCGTCCTCGGTGCGATAGGAGCCTTCGCCGTAGATCGATCGCGACGACGCGATCACGATACGCCGCACCGCGTTCTCCTCGTTGGCGAGGATGTCGAGGAGCTTCGCGGTTCCGCCGACGTTCGCCTCGACATACCGGTCGATCTCGTACATGGACTGCCCGGTGCCGGTCTCGGCAGCGAGGTGGACGACGATCGTCGCGCCCGCGAGCGCACGTCGCAGGTCCTCGGAGGATGTGACGGTGCCTTCGATGACCGTCGCGATGCCGGTCAGCGACTGCAGCAGGGGCGAGGTGTTCGCGGGGTCGTCCCCGTGCACCTGAGGAATCAGCGAGTCGAGCACGGTGACCGAATGTCCGTCCTGCGCGAAACGGGCGGCGAGACGAGTGCCGATGAAGCCCGCCCCTCCGGTGATCAGCACGTGCTCAGGCATCGGTAGGCCCTCCAGATGTCGGTCGATGGCGAATTTTCACGCCGGGCGTCTGCTCAGACGGAGAAGATGTGCGCCAGCGTCGATTGTAGTCCAGCGCGATTCCCGTGCCTCATCACGCCGGGGAGCTCCGTGATCGCGTGGAGCCTGGACATGAGCCGCAGCCTCGCCGTTCGAGCAGTGCGCGTCCATCCCTGCGAGCGAGCGAGCTCGCATGCCTGGCGGTAGTACGCGCGCTCGTCCCGGAACCGTCGCCCATCGAGCAGAGTCTTCTGAGAGGCGCTGGACCCGTGCCTGCGATAGGAGAAGGCGACCTCGGGATCGAACGCGAGCGAGCCGCCCTCGAAAGCCACGTCCATCAGCAGCGCGAGGTCCTGGATGATGGGCAGGCCATCACGGAAGTCGATGCGCTTGAGCGTCTCGGTACGGAACGTCAGAGACGGCCAGTAGAGCCAGTCCCCCCGGATGAGGCTGGTGGCCATCTCCTCTCCACGCAGCACGACGGCGCCGTCACGGCCGCTCGGCGCAAGGAGCCCCTGCTTGACGCGATCCACGAGCGGTGAACCCTGCACGCCGTTCTCGTCGATCACGATGACTCCGGGCTGGATCACATCGGCGTCGGGTGCGTGCGCGATGACACGTCCGATCACATCGAGGTAGTTCGGATGCATCAGGTCGTCGCATCCGAGGATCGTGATGAACGGACTGGAAGCCCGACGAATCGCCTCACGATAGTTCTCGGTGATGCCGAGATTCACCTCGTTGCGCACGTATTCGATGCGCGGATCATCCACCGTCGCGAAGTACTCGCCGACGGACAGATCGGGATAGCAGTCGTCGATCACGATCAGGCGCCAGTCCTGGACCGTCTGCGCTCGCACGGATTCCACGGTCTCGTAGAGCAGCCCGGGGTCCCCCCAGAAGGGGACGAAGATCTCATGTGTCATCAGTTGTCACTCCCACAGGCGGTGATCCGGAACAGCTTGGCATCGCCGCGAGCTTCGACGAGGGTCGCGTAGGGGGATTCGTCCAGGCCGTCGAGGCCGGAGTAGTCGCCGTCGTTCTCCTGGAAGTCGCCGTCTGCGCTGAAGTCCAGCACGTATTCGACGCCGGTCTCTTCGAGGGCCTTGCAGACCGCGGGCGAGTTCCCCTCGGTCGCGAGCCGGGTGTTGATCGTCTTCGCGTCGTCCGTGAGGTCCATGAGCAGATGAGGCATCAGGACGCGCCGACCGCTCAGACCGTACGCGAACGATGCTCCGGTCCAGGGGTCGCCCGCGATCACGGCGTCTTCAGGAACGAGATCGGGAAGATCGTTGATCAACTCGATCTCATCAGGTGACAGGATGGGCCCGCCGGCCCGCACCTCATACGTGAACTCGATGTCAGCCGCAGCCTGCCGGATGGCCGCGCCCTGGAAGAGAACCACCAGCACGACCACGACGACGGCGGATGCGAGCAGCGGGAGGCGCGAGACGATCCGGCGCAGAGCGCCGAAGGGTCGCCGGCGGAGGAACCATGAGAGGAACGACGAGGCGCCGAGGGCGGCGAGCGGCAAGACGGCGATCACCCAGATGGATGCCAGTCGAGGAGCGTTGTTGTACCACGGCGCAGTGAACCAGTACCGGAGGATCTCCCACGTGGACCCGGCGACGGTGACATAGAGGACCGACCCCACCGCCGCCATCCCGAGGAGCACCCAGCGCGTGTAACCGCCCCGTCGGATCACACTGTACGCGCCTATGACGAGAAGCACCGCGACGGCGTGGGCGATCGGATACTGGTAGACCGCGGCGGACACCACCTCCCCCACTGCGTGAGGCAGCGACTCGATCACCGGCCAGTAGATCTGGTTGGCGGGGGGCCTCACCACCGTGAGCAGCACCGCTCCCGCAGCGAGGTAGGCGGCCGAGACGCAGACCACGACCACTCGCATTCGCACACCGTCCGCGCGGATGAACCAGCGCGCCAGCGCACCGATCACGAAGGGGACTGACAGAGCGATCACCGCCATGAGCGCTCCGGGGTGCGAGATCGCGATCCCGGGCACCGTGAGCAGCAACAGCAGACCTACGTCGACCCGTCTGATCACCCTGCCCGGCCGGAGCATCATCCATGCGAAGGCGAGACCGACCGGCGCCACCGCGAGTCCGAGAAACAGCGGGTACAGGACGCCGTAGTGGAGTGGAAGGAACGGGAATGCGGGGAACGCAGTCGAGAGGGCCCCCGCGGCCGCCGTCAGGAACCTGCCGCGTCCGAGGATCGTACGGGTGAGGAACACCGCGCTCACGGGCCATACAGCACCGGCGACGACCAGAATCGTCGCGTTGGCGGCAGAAGCGACCGATGCTCCGGAGATGCTGACGACCAGCGACACGAGGGCGTGCCATCCCGACGGATAGAACGGGATGCCTTCGGGCGATGTCATGCTCCCCAGCCACAGCGGCGAGGCATTCCCCGTGTCGAGCACGTACTGCACACCGTTGAGGTGGAAGAAGTTGTCGTAGCGCTGCGAGATGAATTCGGGGTCCCCGATGCTGCGCGCGAGCACGAACGCGATGACGATCGCAGGGATGACGAGAGCGACGACGACGGTCCAGTCGACCTTCACCGCGGGCCGGGCGGCAACGCGCGTGCGCGGCATCACGAAACGCGACCAGAGAAGCGCTGCCGCCGCAGCGATCACGGTGAGGAGCAGGACCGGGAGCACGCCCCAACGGAGTCCGACGAACGGCGCCGCGAAGGCGGCGACCGCTATCAGAGAAACGCTGAGTGCGGGCGCCAGGGCGAGTATCCGCAGCCCTTTCTGGCGCAGCAGCACTGCAACGATCAGTCCCGGGACGAACAGGACGATCGCGGTCAGCGCGACGGTCGGAAGGGCGCTGAGCCAGTTCACGCGGCTTCCGTCTCGGGGAACTGCACCTTCGGGTTGAAGGTGATGCCCTTGAGCCACTTCCCCAGCAGCTTCGCCCGCAGATCCAGCGGCACACGTCCACGGTGGAGGCTCACGAACAGCCGGGCACCGAACTCCAGGAAGTAGAGGAGACCGCGGTGGTGCAGCTGCCAGGACGCCTCGTTGCGGACGCCGTAGGAGAACTTCCACAGGCTCTTGCGGTCGACCATCGCGAAGTTGACGCCGCGGTTGTCACCCATGTCGTGCACGACGACGCTGTCCATGACCTGCACGCCCGGGCACCGGGCGGTCAGGCGGAGCGTGTACTCGCGGTCGTCGAACCAGATGAAGTACTCCGAGTAGGGAAGACCGTACTCCGCGATCGCCCACCGGGGGATCAGCACCGATACGAACGAGCACGCGGTGACCATGACGTTGTTCTGCCCCTTGACGAGCAGACGCCCCCAGTCCCAGGTGGGCACAGGGTTGTTCATCTCGCAGATGCTGCCGTCCGTGAACTCGACGACCGAGCATGCGAAGGGCACGTCGCCGCCGAGCTCCGACACCGCGCCGTCGAACCCGGCGATCAGTGACGCCAGGGCCTCCGGCTTCGGATAGCAGTCGTCGTCCATGATCCAGACGTGATCGGCACCCGAGGCGTACCCGCGGAGCATCCCCTCGGAGAATCCACCGGCGCCGCCGGAGTTCGTCGCCATCGAGACGACCTCGAGCGGCACGGAGGTCTCGAGCGAGGCGAGGTACTCCGCGGTGCCGTCGGTCGATGCGTTGTCGATGACGAAGAGCGTCTCGACGGGGTGCGTCTGCGCCTCGATCGATGCGATCACCGTCTTCAACTTCTCCAGCCGATTGAACGTGACGACCACTCCTGCGACGCTCACCACGAGCCCACCTCTTCCTCGAACCATGAACTCGCCGACTGCTGTGAGAGCAGCTTCTTCTCGGCCTTGCGCTCCTTGCGCCACAGCGCCTCGCGTGCACTCTCGTCGTCCATCAGCGGAGCGACCGCCTCGGCGAGCTTCCTGGCCGCAAGACGCGCGTAACGCGGAACAAGCGCGGACGACGGAATGACGTCGCCCTGAGCCCCCACGTCCGTGGACACGACCGGGACGCCGTGCGCGATCGCCTCGAGCGTCGTCAGCGTCAGACCCTCGTTGTGCGAAGAGACCACGAGCACGTGCGCCTCATCGAGCGTCTCGGCGACGGGGGTCGCGGACGTGCGCCGGATGATGTCGGCCGTGAGGCCCTCCGCGGCGATGATGTCGTCGACCCAGCTCGAGAGCTCGCCGTCGCCGTGCAGGATCACACGAGGCCTGCGGCCCGTCTTCTTCAGACGGCGGACCATCGCGACGAAGACCTCGGGTGCCTTCTGCCGGGCCATGCGACCGACGAACGCGACGGTGAAGGGCTCATCGGAGGATCGCGGCCGGAACTCGGCGTCCGTGGGCTTGACGGTCAGGCCGCCCAGCGGCGCCATCACGACGCGTTCGGCCGGGATGCCCTGCACATCGGTCATCCAGCTCGCGAGGCTCGGCGAGATGACGTGGTGCGCGGTCATCGACCGCGAGGCGATCGCGCTCGAGAGCGGATAGCCGCCGCCGGTGTACTCGACGATGTGCGTGCTGTCGACGATCGGGATGCCGGGCCGGGATGCCGCGATCCATGCGACCCGGTCGTACAGCCACTGGTTGTGGTGGATGACGACGCCACGCACGTCGAAGGTGCGGAGCAGACCGCGCAGGAGCGGTTCGATGCCCGGGGTCTGCGACTCGACCGTCGGCTCGGAGAACGGCACGATCAGCGCGCCGTCGAGCTCCGGGCGAGTGACCCACGGCTGGTGGGAGTCCCGATTGCTGAGGACGATGGGAAGGAACCCCGCCTCGCGGACCAGACGGACGGTCTCGAACGCCCACAGCTCCGCGCCGCCGAGCTCGAACCAGTGCAGTCCGATGATGACGGCCTTCTGGGCGCCCTCCGGTGCGGGAGGCGCGGGCACGATCACATCGTCCTCGTGCTCGCCTCCCGGGAGGAACTCGCGTGCGTAGTCGCGGGGCTCGATGGCCGTGGTGAGACGCTTGCGGAAGCGCAGGAGCGACAGGTCGCGGGCGTCGTCGTAGAGGAGAGGGGCGCGGGATTTCACCTGACGCGCGATGCTCCCGACGAGACCGCGGCGCGGAGGACGGTACGGATCGGCGGCGAGGACCTCGTCCGAGGAGACGTGCAGGTGACGCGTCGATGAAGCGACGAGCGCCGCCGACTCTGCTTCGGATCGCTCTGCGGTCCTGTCCTCCGGCGTGACCTCGCTGATGATCTCGAAGGTCTCGATGCGGCGGCGATTGTGGCGTGACAGGCCGGTGAACGTGGTGTCATCCGTGAGGCGGGGCGTGGTGTCGACGGAGCCGTCGTACAGGTGCACCCGCAGCGTGCGCTCCGGTGCCATCACCGCGTGGAAGTTCAGCGCCCCGACGAGCAGACGACGTTCGCGCTCCGAGAGCCCGTCGCCGGTGGAGGGGTCCGAGAACCGGAAGAGTGCGGGCTGATCGAGAGCTTGCAGGAGTGTCACGGATACAGTTTGCTTTCGGATCGACGGACGCACGAGACCTCCGAGATCCTATCAGCGCGGCCGATGCGCTCCCTGGGCCGGGCCTGAGCCTCATGCGACGCGGCGTCCCATCGATCTGCCAGGGACCGACCATCCGAACTCGTATGATTGCTGACGGTGCGCACGAGTCGGTGGGCGCATACGGAAGGCGGAATCGCGGTGCAACAGGATCGCACAGTCGATGACCAGAGGATGACGACCCCTGGTGCGAACCGGGGACTGCTCGAAGTCTTCCGGCAGCGCCATCTCCTCTCGCTCATCGTGCGCAAGGAGATTCAGATCCGGTATCGAGGATCGATCTTCGGCTGGCTCTGGTCGTATGTGAAGCCGCTCGTGCAGTTCGTGGTGTTCTTCCTCGCGATCGGCGTCTTCCTCGGTCTGAACGACCGGGTCGCGTATTTCCCGATCTACCTGCTCTCGGGCATCACGGTGGTGACGTTCTTCAACGAGGCGTTCTCGAACGGCACCCGCTCGCTCGTCGACAACGCCCCGCTGATCAAGAAGATCTACCTGCCTCGCGAGATGTTCCCCGTCGCCAGCATGTTGATCGCCGCGGTCAACACCGTGCCGCAGATCATCGTCGTCGTCGCGATCTCACTCTTCTTCGGCTGGGCACCCTCCCTCGCGTCCATCGCCGCGATCCTGCTCGCGCTCGTCATCGTCGCCGTCCTCGCGAGCGGGCTGGGTCTGTTCTTCGGCTCCATCAATGTCACGTTCCGCGATGCGCAGAGCTTCGTCGAGATCATCGTCATGGTCGCGATCTGGGCCTCCCCCGTCATGTACGAGTGGACGCAGGTGGCCAAGGTGGTCCCCGAGTGGCTGTTCGTCCTGTACCGCCTGAACCCGATCACGGCGGCGGTGGAGCTGTTCCACTACGGCATCTGGTTCCCGCTCGGACCCGACAACGCCTCGCCCGTGCCCGACCTCTGGATGTACGGCCTCATCGCACTCGTGACGTCTCTCATCGCGCTGGTCATCGGCCAGCTCGTCTTCCGCCGACTGGAGGGCCGCTTTGCCCAGGATCTCTGATGCGCAGCCGCTGCCGCGGATCATCATCGACGACGTCCACAAGAACTTCAAGCTCCGGCACACCCACTCCATCAAGGAGACCGCGCTCGCGGCGATCCGTCGGAAGCCTCTGACCACGGACTTCCACGCGCTCGACGGAGTCTCCTTCGAGATCGGAGAGGGAGAGTCCGTGGCGCTCCTGGGCTTCAACGGCTCGGGGAAGTCCACCATGCTCAAGCTGATCTCCGGTGTTCTCGCACCGGACTCCGGCTCGGTGCTCACGCGTGGCCGTGTCGCAGGCCTCATCGAGGTGGGCGCAGGCTTCCACCCCGACCTCTCCGGACGCGAGAACATCTTCCTCAATGCCGCGATCCTCGGCATGAGCAAGAAGGAGACCGAGGCCCGCTACGAGGAGATCGTCGCGTTCAGCGAGATCGAGCAGTTCATCGACACCGAGGTGAAGCACTACTCCTCCGGCATGTTCCTCCGGCTCGCGTTCTCTGTGGCGATCCACACCGAGATGGATGTGCTCCTGATCGACGAGATCCTCTCAGTCGGCGACGAGCCCTTCCAGAAGAAGTGCCTCGCTCGCGTCCGCGAGCTCCACGCGAAGGGGAAGACCCTCGTCGTCGTCAGCCACGACCTGAACATGGTGTCGAAGCTGTGCGACCGCGGCATCCTTCTTCAGAAGGGCAAGGTCCGTTTCGACGGGCCGAGCACCGAGGCCGTCGAGGTCATGCGCTCCTGAAAGGGGTCACAGGTCTGCGTGCAGACCCCACACGCGCTCCGCTGCGCCGACCCACGAGAACGCTCTCGCCCTGTCAGCCCCCAGCACGCTGAGCCTGCGGGATCCGGCTCCCACCGCATCCTCCACGGCATCCGGGATCTCTTCGAGCGAGACGATCGCTCCCCCGTCGACGATCGCGTCACGGTGAGCGCCGCTGTCGACGGCGACCACCGGCACGCCGAGCGTCATGGCCTCGATGATCCGCCACGGCCACGCCGCGACGGTGCTCGTCGCGACGAAGGCGGATGCTCCCGCGAACACGGCCGCGCGGTCATCCGCCGAGAGGGCGCCTCGGACATGCGTGCGTGATTCGGGGAGGCCTGCGGCGGCCGCGACCTCGGCGAGCCGCGGCTCCGCACCCTCCGGCGCATCCAGCACCACCGCGTCCTTGCCCGCGACGAGCGCACCGCGGAAGCCGGATGCCAGCGAGTCGGCCGATCCGCTCAGAACCACGTACCCGGCGGGGAGCGACAGTGCGTCCCTCCGAGCGGCTGCATCCAGCGGCACGACGAACCCCGTGGGCGCGGCACCGGAGATCACGCGGAGCCTGTCCCCCACCTTCGCGATCTCCGACAGACGCTCACCGATCGCGTGCGACGGCACGACGACGGCGTCCGCGTGCTTCGCCGCTCGCTTCAGCATCGCGCGCTGCCAGGCGACAGCGGCCTTCGAGAGCGACTCCGGTTCCTCCCACGCGCACAGGCTCCACACCGTCACCGTGGTCTGGTCGTGGTCGTGCACGCGATCGTGACGTACGAGCGGCGCCATCAGGGACGGCGAATGGATGAGACCGCCGCCCACCCCCGGAACGAGACCGAGCTGCCAGGACGCCGCGAGCTCACGGCGCGCGAGCGGCAGGCGCCGCACGTCCGCGAGTCCCCGGATCGTCGGTTCCGCACCGGCGGGCACGATCGCCTCGACATCGGTTCCCGTCGGCGCCGTCGAGACGAGGGCGGTGGCCAGATCGACCGCGGCGGAAGCCTGGTCCGGGTCCACGACCTGCGCCAGTTGATCGAGAATCACACGCAGCCGAGCACCCATGCGACAACAGTAGCCGCGGATCCTCCGTCGAACCCGGCGACGGGCGGATGATGCCGATTGCCAGCAACCGCCCACCCGCCGATATCTCGCTTCATGCTTGAATGCAGGGGTGAGTGACGGACGCCTGCCGGTACGTCGCCGCTGGTTGCGATGGACCATCGGCGTGATTCTGACCATCCTCGTGCTCGCGATCGGCTGGGTGGGAATTCGAGGGATCGGCGCGGTGAACGACCTGCAGCAGATCGCGTCCTCGTCCGACAGACTCAAGGAGGCGATCGGAGACGGCGACCTCGAGAAGGCAGCGGACATCTCGGCGCGCATCGCGCATCACGCGGAATCGGCACACGACCTGACGTCGGATCCGATCTGGCGCGGATTCGGCTTCGTCCCCTGGCTCGGCCCCAACTTCTCCGCCGTGGCCGACGTCGCTCGCATCGCCGACGACATCGCGAGCGATGCGCTCATCCCTGTGCTCGACGTCGCCGGCCAGCTCGACCTCGCGAGTCTCGGCTTCGCGAACGGCGGGGTGGATCTCACACCCTTCGCGACGGTCGAGTCGTCGCTCGCGGACGCCAGCGCGACGCTCAGCGCCGCTGAGGACCGCGCGCTGAAGATCGATGCCGACGCAACGCTCCCCCCGCTCGCCGACGCCGTCCGTCAGATGCGGGCGACGGTCACGCAGGCGGCGACGCTCGTGGGGTCGCTGCACGGTGCCTCCGTGCTGCTCCCCCCCATGCTCGGCGCCGAGGGCCCCCGCAACTATGTGCTCGCGATGCAGAACAACGCAGAGCTGCGCTCGACGGGTGGCATCATCGGGGCGATCGCGCTCCTGCATGTCGAGGGCGGCCGGATCAGTCTCGTGCAGCAGTCATCGACTCCGGAGTTCCCGGTGCTCGACACACCGCTGCCCCTCAGCGAATCCACCGTCGCCCTGTTCGAGGAACGCCCGGGCCTGTACCTGCAGAACATCACGAACATCCCGGACTTCACCGAAGCGGGGCCCACGATCGCTGCGCGGTGGCAACAGCGCTTCGGCACTCCGGTCGACGGAGTGATCGCGGTCGACGCCGTAATGACGGAGAACCTGCTCGCCGCCACCGGCCCGATCGGCGTCGGACCGTTCACGTTGGACGAGGACAACGTGGTGAGCACCATGCTCTCGGACATCTACAGGGAGATCCCCGATCCTCTCGTCCAGGACGAGATCTTCGCCCAAGCAGCCGGTGCGCTGTTCGGTGCGGCGCTGTCCGGCGCCGACCCGAAGGATCTGATCGCCGCCCTCGCGACGTCGGCGGATCAGGATCGCATCCGGATCTGGAGCGCGCACGAGGACGAGGAGGCGATCCTCGCGGCCTCCTCGCTCGGCGGCGCACTGCCGAGCGACGGGACGGAGACCCACGTCGGAGTGCTCTTCAACGACGCCACCGGCGCGAAGATGGACTACTACACCTCGGCCGTGATCGAGACGGCCATCGGCACCTGCAACGGCGCGCCGACGACGCAGGTCCGGGTCACCTGGACGAACGACGCGCCGGCGGATGCCGCCACCTCGCTGCCGGAGTACGTCACGGGAGGAGGAACCTCCGGGGTCGATCCGGGGTCCATCCGCACCCTGATCGCCGTCTATGGGCCGGAGGGTGCCACGCCGTCCCATATCGATCGGGACGGCGAAGAGGTCGGGGTGCAGACGGCGATGCTGGGCGACCGCTCGGCGGTGCAGCACGATGTCCTCCTCGCACCCGGCGAGTCCACCACGATCACCGTCGAATTCCAGGGGACGGGGGCCGGTGAGCGGCTCACGGATGTCGACGTCACACCGATGATCGACCCCCCTGAGATCTCTCGAGAAGAACTGCGGTGCGCCGCGTGACTTTTCCCCCACCCATGATGTAGTGTCATCTCCACTGGGGAATATCTGAGTTCTTCAATCCTGTCGTGGGGACAGGACGAACTCACGCAGTCGGATGCAGGGGTGTATCCGGAGGCGATTCCGCGTGTATTTCTGGGGAGAAACATGCTGAAGAAACTGGCTGCGATCAGCCTTACCGCTGGCGCGTTGGTGCTCATGGCACCGGCCGTCGCGACTGCTGCGCCGGCTGTGCCGGCCGGAACGGGTTCCTACTACTCGGACACACCGCGCGTGAACGTCGATGACCCGATCATCGACATCTGCGAGGTCTCAACCGTCGTCTTCGGTGCGGGCTACTTCCTGCCGTCCGAGAACGTGGGCGTGTCCGTATCGGGCCTCAACGCCGCCGATTCGGCGGTCTCCGGGAACACGGCGGCTGCTGACGGCAGCCTCGTGCTCACCTTCCGCCCGCCGTCCGACGGCGAAGGCTCCTACGCACTCGCGTTCAGCGGATCACGCTCGTACACCGCGACCATCACGGTCTCGCACGGGCATGACTCCGCCGTGAGTTGCGACCACGACCCTGGTGTCGCGGCCGCGGGCACGGAGCTTCCGCTCAGCGGTGGCGGGATCGAGCTGGCACTGACAGGTGGCAGCGTGTCACCGTGGGTGCTTGGTGGTGGAGCCGCTGCCCTGGTCGCAGGTGGAGCGCTCGTCGCGACAGGAGTCGCTCGCCGCAAGCGCGCCTAGGTCTGATTCCCGCATTGCGGGGGTCGACTGGACGACGGTGATCCCTCCCCCTCCGATCACCGTCGTCTGGTGAATCCGGTCACGCACCGGAGGCCCACGACCGCCCCCTCACTTCCAAGGTGGTGGCCGTGGGCTTTACTTGTGCCCGGAGCGCGTCGCCCCTCGGTTGCTGAGCTTGTCGAAGCACCCTTCGACAAGCTCAGGGACCCAGGGGCGCCTCGCCACTCGGGGCCAGCATGCCACGATCCGACCGGATCAGGGGGCGGGCGTCGGGGTCGGAGTCGGCGGGTGCAGCGTCTGCTGGACCAGCTGGTGGATGTAGTCGAAGTCCGGGCTGTGTTCCTCGATGCCGTTCTCCGGCGTGAGCTCGATCGTCGTGACCGGCAGCTCCTTCGCCTTCGTCATCAGGTCGAAGAACTCAGGCAGCTTGTCCTGCGGCAGGTCCGTGTCGATCAGCGCAGTGCCGGCCGCGGCCACTTCGTTGAACCGCGTGAGCACGGTCTGCGGCGTGAACTGCGCGAGGATCGCCGACTGCAACTCGCGCTGACGCTTCATGCGGTCCCAGTCGCTCGTCGTATAGCGCGAGCGGGCGTACCACTGGGCGGTGTCGCCGTCCATGATCTGCTCGCCGGGCTCGATCCAGCCGATGGCCCAGGCGTCGACGTCGTAGGGGTCGGTACCCTCGGGCGGTCCCCCCTTGGGCAGACGCTCGGTGACGTTGATCTTCACACCGCCGAGCGCGTCGACGAGGTCGGCGAAGCCGTGCATGTCGACGAACACGTAGTAGGGGATCTCGATTCCGAGGACACCCTCTGCGGCATCCTTCGTCGCCTCGATGCCGGGGTCCGATCCGTGGGCGACCGCGTCAGGGTACAGTTCCGCGCCGTTGTCCTCGCGACACACCTCAGCGGCGTTGCGCACGTGGTTCATCCAGCCGTTCCAGCCGCAGCTGTTGGACTGATGCCCCTCGAAGCCGTTCGGGTACAGCGCCTGCATCGGGCTGCCCTCGCTGAACGGAGCACCCGGAAGCTCGCGCGGGATGCCGGTGATCGTGACCGCTCCGGTGTCGGCGTTGACGGACACCACCGAGATGCTGTCGTACCGCATCGAGTCGCGTCCGTCGCCACTGTCCGCTCCCAGGAGCAGGATGTTGTAGTAGCCGTCGCTCGGCGGCAGGCTGGGCCCGCTCTGACCGAAGATCGTGCTGATCGTGCTGCGGGCCGACCCCACGACCGACGCAGCATACGCGGTGCCGCTGCCGACGAGGCCGAGCAGGAGCAGAGCGACGAGCGGGATCGCGAACTTCGAGAGCCCTGGTACGCGCACCAGTCGGACGAGCCTCAGCGTGTCGAACGTGAGCACGATCCACAGCACGACGTAGGCGACGAGCAGCACCTGGACCAGGGTCAGGATCGCCGCGGAGAAGAAGCCGCCGCCCACCGTGAGCCAGAGCAGGACGGGTCGGGCGAACAGCGCGAGACCCGCCGCGACGATCACGAGGAACCAGGCGAGCAGCGTCGCTCCGAGGCCGAACCGACCGAGCTTGCGGCTGCCGGCGACGATCTGGGCCGAGCCGGGGACGAGAAGGTTGATGACGACCAGCCACCAGCCGCGCTTCGTCATCATGCCCGCGTCGGCGACGTCCGGGTTGCGCATCGGCCGCGTCTCGATCAGCGGCCGTGACGCGCCCCGCGGCGGCGCAAGGGTCACAGTGAGCCCTTCAGCCGATCGTTCTTCTCCTCGACCTGAGCCTCGAGGTCGAGGGCGAACGCCTCGACACGGTCGGCGAGGTCGTCGTCGCTCGTCGCGAGGATCCGGACGGCGAGGAGGCCGGCGTTCTTCGCACCGCCGATCGACACCGTCGCGACCGGGATGCCCGCGGGCATCTGCACGATCGAGAGAAGAGAATCCATGCCGTCGAGATACGCGAGCGGAACCGGCACGCCGATCACGGGCAGAGCGGTCATCGACGCCAGCATGCCCGGGAGGTGGGCGGCACCACCCGCCCCCGCGATGATCACGCGGACCCCTCGACCGCGCGCCTCGCGCGCGTACTGCATCAGCTTGTCAGGCGTACGGTGCGCCGAGACGACCTCGACCTCGTGCGCGATGCCGAACTCGGTGAGCGCCTGGGACGCGTCGCTCATGACGCGCCAGTCGGAGTCGGATCCCATGACGACGCCGACGAGAGGAGCGGCAGAGGAGTGCAGTGGCTCAGTCACTCACTCAGGCTACGGTCTGGGGCTGGGAGAACCCCCGAACGGCACGCCCTGCACCCTCGTCCCAACCGGTCTATTCGTGCCGTACGGCACAAACAGACGGTCTATTCATGACATACGGCACAAATAGACGGGCGTTCAGTCGAAGTGCGCAGCCGCGGCGCGCGCGACGTAGACCGCGTCGTCGAGGTCGTCGCCGGAGACGTTGACGTGTCCGACCTTGCGACCAGGACGCGGATCCTTGCCGTAGGTGTGGATCTTCGCCGTCGGGTGCTCCGTCATCGCTGCCGCGAACCGCTCGCCGATCGTGCCCTCCTGCGGCCCGCCGAGGATGTTCACCATGACCGACCACGGCGCACGCGGCGATGTGTCTCCGAGCGGGAGGTCGGCGACAGCACGCAGGTGCTGCTCGAACTGACCGGTCACCGCTCCGTCCTGGCTCCAGTGCCCGCTGTTGTGCGGGCGCATCGCGAGCTCGTTCACGAGGATGCGCTCGTCGACCGTCTCGAACAGCTCGACCGCCAGCATCCCGGTGACGCCGAGGCCCTCGGCGATCGAACGGCCGATGCCCTCGGCGACCCGGGCGAGCCGTTCAGGGGCCGCCGGCGCCGGTGCGATGACCTCCGCGCACACGCCGTCGCGCTGCACGGTCTCGACGACGGGGTACGCGACGATCTCGCCGCTGGGA
>JAZBLS010000007.1:0-43137 GCA_037033365.1 Actinomycetota bacterium
TCCTCGCGCCGGGGCCAGTGTTCACCACCACAACTCCACACAGAAACTAGCTCGACGATACGGCCCCATCCGACGTCTCGAGCACGCAACTTCCCGCCGGCTCATCCGCGGCGCTCTTGAGTGAGGGCGCCGAAATGAAGTAGTTCAGACGAAGGTTGTCAGATCGCCCGAGGAGGTTCCAGTAGGTGGCATCGAAGGCTGCAGGTGTCGGGCTCGCCCTCAGCGGCGCATGGCTCCGAGCGCCTCGTCGATGACGTCGATTCCGCGCACCGCTTCGTCCGCAGCAATGACGCACGGCGGCACGACGTGAATTCTGTTCTCGGCGATAAAGGGCAGCAGGCCTCGACGCAATAGGTCGCCCTTGAGAGCTCCGACTGCCGCAGGGGCGAGCGGCACTCGGGTCGCGCGATCCTCGACTAGCTCGATCGCCCAGAAGACACCGCTGCCTCGGACCTCGCCGATGACCTCGTGTCGGGATTCAAGTCCCGCGAGGCGAGGGCCGATGATGCCGGACCCGATACGGCGGGCGTTCTCGACAATGCCCTCCTCACGCATGGCTGTGAGCGTCCCGACGACGCTCGCGGCGGCGAGCGGATGTCCCGAGTAGGTCAGCCCGCCAGGGAAGACCCGATCGTCGAAATGGTGGGCGATCTCCGACGAGATGATCACGCCTCCGACGGGGACGTACCCCGAGTTGACGCCCTTGGCGAAGGTGATCAGGTCGGGGCGCACGTCGAAGGCGTCGAGCGCGAGCCACTGACCGCTACGGCCGAAGCCCGCCATGACCTCGTCGAGGATCAGCAGGATGCCGTAGCGGTCGGCGATCGCACGCACTCCGGCGAGATACCCGGGAGGAGGCGTGAGGACGCCCGCGGTACCGGGGATCGTCTCGAGCAGGATCGCAGCGATGCTGTCCGGACCCTCGGCCTGGACGACCCGCTCGAGGTGGTGCAGGGCCCGTGCAGACTCCTCCTCCGGGGTCGTCGCCCAGAACTCCGAGCGGTAGAGGTACGGCCCGAAGAAGTGCACGTGGCCGCGGGAGTACTCGTTCGGGTTGCGGCGCCAGTCGCCGGTCGCGACGATCGCGGCACCCGTGTTGCCGTGGTATGAGCGGTAGGTGGAGAGCACCTTGTCACGGCCGGTGTACTGCCGGGCCATGCGGATGGCGTTCTCGTTGGCGTCTGCCCCGCCGTTCGTGAAGAAGACCTTCTCGAAACCCTCCGGCGCGACGTCGAGAATGAGGCGGGCGGCTTCGGCCCGCACCGCGCTAGCGTGGGCGGGCGCGACCGTCGTGAGGATCTCAGCCTGCTCGCGGATCGCGGCGACGACCTTCGGGTGCTGGTGGCCGATGTTCACGTTGACCAGCTGGCTCGAGAAGTCGAGATAGCGCGTACCGTCCGCGTCCCACACCGTCGTGCCGGAGCCTCCGGCGATCGGCAGGGGGTTAAGCGCACCCTGCGCAGACCACGAATGGAACACCCGGCTGCGGTCGGCTTCGGCAACATCGGCGTTCGTGAGCGCAGAGAGATCGGGGGAACCGGTGAGCGTCATCGTTGCCATCCTTTGGGGTCTACGAGCAAGATGCATTGATCGTCGCATCCAGGAGGCGAATCGCGTCCGACAATTCGTCCAACATCACGCCGCTTGACGGACAGATCGGCAATCGAGGAGGATCGCGATATGCCTGCGACCCTGCGCGACCTGACGAGCCCTGCCTTCGGGCTGCGTGCGATTAACGAGACGAAGTACTCCGCGCTGGACCGTCCCCTCCTGTGGGCGCACAGCTCCGATCTGCCCGACCCGACTCCGTGGTTGGACACGGGCGGGCTCCTGCTCACCGACGGGGTGCAATTCAGCGGCGCCAGTGCGACGGACGCCCGCTCCTACGTCGACCGACTGGTCGCGCAGTCCGTGCTCGCTCTAGGGTTCGCTACGGGCATCGTCCACGAGCGCATCCCCGACGCGCTCGTGGACGCGGCGACGAAGGTCGGTCTCATGCTGTTCGAGGTGCCGCGGGAGACCCCGTTCATGGCCGTCATCCGCTTCGTCTCCGATGCCGTGGCCAAGGATGACCGGGAGACCCTCGAGAAGTCGCTGCGCTCGCAGCGCTCGGTCGCCCGTGCCGCGCTCCGACCGGACGCCCTCGCCGAGATCCTTCGGGAGCTCGAGCAGACGCTCGGGTGCTGGGTGGCCCTGTTCGACGCCTCCGGCGGGAGGATCCGCATCGCGACCCGCCTGGACATGCCGTCAAGCCTCTCCGGCGACGTCACGGATGCCGTGCGACAGATGCTCGACAGTGGTCGCACTGCCGCAGCGCGACTCAGTCTCGCCTCCACCGCCGGAACCGCCGACGAGGTCACGCTGCAGACCCTCGGAGGTCACGGAGAGCTGCGCGGCGTGCTCGCCGTCGGCACGGGGACGGGCGCACTCGACCGCGCCAGGGCAGACCTCGTGGATGCCGTCATCGCCCTCGCCAGCATCGCACTGGAGCAGAGCCGCACTCTCGACGATGCGCGCCGACGACTGCGCTCGGGCGTCCTCGAACTGCTCCTGGCCGGCATGACCGACGTCGCACGCCGAACCGTGGGGCCACTGTGGGGGCAGCTCCCACCCGAACCCATCCGGGTGGCCTGCATCGTCCCGCACGACCCCTCCGGGCAGGACGGCACGTCGTCGCTGCGGTCTGCGCTCGACCTCCTCGCAGGCGAACGCGCAGAAGCGCTCTTCTTCGCTGAACAAGACGCGGTGGTCGTGACCATAACGGGCGCAGAGAACCGCGGCGGCCTGCGCGACGCGATCGCGCGCGGTGGCTGGCGGGCGGGATTCTCGAGCGCAACCGAGTGGGACGATCTGACCGCTGCCCTGCGCGAGGCGCGCACTGCTCTCTCCCGCACCGACCGGGATCGCCGCGTGCAGGACTTCGATGAACTGGCTCATTCGGGCCTGCTCGGACACCTCGAGCGCACGAATGCCCAGGAGATCGCGCGTCGGATGCTCGCGCCGCTCGAGGCCCCGGGCGCGCAGGAAGGACTCCGCCCCACCCTGGAGGTGTGGCTCGACCACAACGGCGCATGGGACCCGGCAGCGAAAGAGCTGGGCATGCACCGCCACACCCTGCGCGCCCGCATCGAGACAGCCGCCGGCCTGCTCGGACTCGACCTGTCTACCTTCGCTGGAAGGGCCGAGGTGTGGTCGGCTCTTCAGCTGACGCAGCACACCTCGGCCCCCCGACCGGTTCCTGTCAGTCGTTCTGGGGGAAGCCCAGGTTGATGCCGCCGTGGGTCGCGGGGTCGAGCCAGCGGCTGGTGACGGCCTTCTCACGCGTGAAGAAGTCGAACCCGTGCACACCGTACGCCTTGGCGTCACCGAACAGGGACTTCTTCCAGCCGCCGAACGAGTGGTACGCGACGGGCACGGGGATCGGGACGTTGATGCCGATCATGCCGACCTCGACCTCGTTCTGGAAGCGGCGAGCCGCTCCCCCGTCGTTCGTGAAGATGGCGGTGCCGTTGCCGAACTCTCCCGAGTTGATGAGGTTCAGCCCCTCCTCGTACGACGCGACGCGGACGACGGACAGCACCGGGCCGAAGATCTCCTCGGTGTAGGCCCGCGACGTGGTCGGGATGTCGTCGATGAGGGTGGGTCCGAAGAAGAACCCGTCCTCATGGCCGTCGACCGTGAACCCGCGGCCGTCGACGACGATGGTCGCGCCGTCGGCCTCGGCGATGTCGACGTAGGACGAGACCTTGTCGCGGTGGACCTCGCTGATCAGCGGCCCCATGTCGGGCTCGACGCCGTCGGCGCCTGCTCCGTTGCCGATCTTCAGCTTCGCGATGCGGTCGGTGATCTTGCCGATCAGCTCGTCGGCGACGGGCTCGACCGCGAGGACGACGGAGATCGCCATGCAGCGCTCTCCCGCCGCGCCGTAGCCGGCGTTGATCGCCTGGTCGGCGACGAGGTCGAGGTCGGCGTCCGGCAGGACGAGCATGTGGTTCTTCGCGCCGCCCAGGGCCTGGACGCGCTTGCCGTTGCGAGACGCGGTCTCGTAGATGTACTGCGCGATCGGCGTCGACCCCACGAACGAGATCGACTGCACGACCGGGCTGTGCAGCAGGCCGTCGACGGCGAGCTTGTCACCCTGCAGCACCGTGAACACACCGTCCGGGAGACCGGCCTCCTTCCACAGCTCCGCCATCCAGAGGGCCGCGGACGGGTCCTTCTCGCTCGGCTTGAGGATCACGGCGTTGCCCGCGGCGATCGCGATCGGCACGAACCACAGCGGCACCATGACCGGGAAGTTGAACGGCGAGATGACGCCGACGACACCGAGGGGCTGCTTCAGCGAGTACACGTCGATGCCGGTGGAGGCGTTCTCGCTGAACGCGCCCTTGATCAGATGCGGGAACCCGGTCGCGAGCTCGACGACCTCCTGACCGCGGAGGATCTCACCCAGCGCGTCGGAGACGACCTTGCCGTGCTCGGCCGTCACGATCTGCGCGAGCTCGGGCTTGCGGGCGTTGAGGAGCTCACGGAACGCGAACAGCACACCCTGGCGCTTCGCGATCGAGTAGCTCTTCCAGAGCTGGAAGCCGCGGTCGGCCGATGCGATCGCGGCATCGATCTCGGCCTGGTCGGCGAGTGCGACGTGCGCGCTCACGGCGCCGGTCGCCGGGTTGTACACGGGCGCGGTGCGTCCGCTCGCCGACGCGCTCTCGGCGCCGTCGATCCAGTGGGAGATCACGGAACCTGCAGTGGTTGTGGCATTGGATTCGGATAGGGCGGCAATGGCCATTGTTCACCTCACGGTCGGGGACGATTGCCATCATCCAAGCAACCTCAATATGGCTGATGCGCTGCCAAAACGTCGCTCGTCGTTAGATCACCGACAATTTGGCAGCCGCTGTGCGCTCCTGTCTCGGCGACGGCGTCGTACTGGGGCGCGGCTTCGAGTTCGCTCGCAACGACCGTTTCCGCGATCAGCCGGTAGTTTGATTGCACCAAAAGAAGATCCGCCCGGGGTCAGCGGACCGATCGTCTGGGGAGGCACCCAAGGACTTGCTCTACACCTTTCCGCCTAGAGCATGGCGCTTGAGCGGGACTCCCAACAGTGTCGCTACGCCTCGCTCAGATCCGGCCAGGCAAGCAGTTGTGCCGCGTTCCATGTCCGCTGAGCACACGCCGTGTGCGCAAGCCCAACGCGTCGAACGGTATGCGGTCGAGATCGCCGTGCACGTCTACGTCCCAACGCAACGTCGACTCCGCGGTCACCGAGAGGTGCGTGTGACCACGGCTGACGTGCTTGGACAGCGACCGGAGGCCGAAGGCCGGATCAATCGCAACGCCCCGGCCCGCTGTGACCATCGTGGTGCCGTCACCCTCGCGGTCGGCAACGACTGCGAGGTTGAGCGATGAGGCGCTGATCAACGCCTCATCAACATCGCTCGATCGCAGTGCGGGCAAATCCCCGACAATCACTGCCGTCCGCGCGGTTCCTTTACCTCGGAGTCCGACGCGAATCGCGTCATTAAGGTTCCCAAGCCCAGGGTCCCGACGTATCGATACGCGGCGCCGGCCTGCGCGCAGGTACAGCCCCCAGTCCAGGTCGGATGTGACGACCTCGATGCGACGTACCAGGGATGCAGCATGAATCGCGTCGAGAGTGTCAGCCGCGAGCGCCGCCGCTAATTTGTCGTGGTCGATTCCTGGGACACGAAGCCGACTCTTTCCGCTGTACGGCGGCTTGATCGGAAAGACGACAGTCCAGCCTTCGCCTTCCCCGAGGGCGCCGAATAGACGGTGCGCGATCACCAGTTCACCCCTTGTTCCGCGCCGCACATTTCTTGAGCCAACGGAGTCTCGACGAACTCAGATCCGTCGGCCGCGAGAAGCCTCGAACGGAACGCCGCAACGGTCCCTGGCCACAACAGTGTGAGGCGATTGGACCTCGGGTCAACATACCAATTGCGGCATTCGCCTATCACCCACGGCGTGCCCGCGGCAGCGTTGTCGATCTCTGCTGAGTACTGAGCGACCCTTGCTGGCTTTACCCTCAAGACGGGATCAAAGAGACGCCGTCGAAGCGCGAGCGCACGCAGGATGTACTGCGTTTGCTCCTCCATCATGAGTATGGCGGAGTTATGTCCCAAGGACGCGTTGGGCCCGTTGAGCACGAAAAGGTTAGGGAACCCGTCGACGATCGTCGACGCGAAAGACCTCATACCGGTCGACCAGTGTTCATCCAACGTGATCCCTCTCTCACCACGTACGAGTGTCGCAAATGGTTGAGCAGCCGACTCGAAACCCGTCGCGAACACGATGACATCTGCCTCGTACTCGGCGCCGCTTTGCGCACGCAGCCACTTGCCATTGATTGCCTGAAGCCCCGACGCCTCAAGGGTCACCGCGTCCATCGAAAGCGCTGGATAAAAGTCGTCTGAGAGCAACACTCGCTTGCAACCGAATGCGTAAGCGGGTGTCAGCGATGCCCGCAACTCAGGATCGTGGACCTGAGAAGCCAGATGGGTGAGCGCCGCGTCTCGCGCTCGCTCCGCAGCCTCTATATCACCAGACCGGGAAGCAAATCGAGCCTCGCCTTCCCCAAGCAGCTCGCTACGCAAACGTTGCAGAGCTTCTGGGTGGCCTGCGAAGTACTGCCTCTGCTTATCGCTATAGGGCTTGTTGTTGCGCGGTACGATCCATGCCGGTGTCCGCTGAAATACCACCGTCTGCTCCGCGACCTTCGCAAGCTCGGGCACGATTTGGACGGCGCTTGCGCCGGTACCAACAACAGCAACTCTGGCGCCCGCCAGTTGCGCATCATGGTCCCACCTGGCTGAGTGGAAAACCGGTCCAGGAAAAGAGGCGGTTCCGGGCAGGTCAGGCACGATCGGCTCGGTAAGCCGGCCGCAGGCCAAGATGACCACTTCTGCTTCGACGGGGCTCCCATTGGTCTCGATGCGCCAAACTCGATCATCCTCAAGCCATTCGGCCCCCACCATTCTCGTATTCAAACGAAGGTAGGCGTCGAGCCCCTCCTGGTCGACAAGCTCTGAGAGGTATTGCAGGATCTCACCACCATCTGCGAAGACGCTCGACCACGACGGGTTGGGGTGATCTGCCAAAGCATAGAGATGGGACGGCACGTCGCACGCCACTCCCGGATAAGTGTTGTCCCGCCAGGTTCCTCCGACCGTGGCGGAGCGCTCGATAACAAGAATCGAGAGATGGCCGGAGTTGCGAAGATTGATGGCCGCCACTAGTCCGGCGATACCGGCGCCGATGATCACCACTTCGACGCGCTCCGGGGTCATCGCAGCCGAACCTTGCGATCTGCTGAAGGCTCCTGATAATCAGTCAACCTTTGACGCAGCGGGCGGAACATCCGCCAAGCGACGCGCGCCGCGGCGTGCACGGATAACTCCGCGCCTTGCTCGGCACCGACACCAGGGAGAACGCGTCCATCGAGCAGGGTCCCGCCAAGGTCGTCGCCACCTGCGCGCAGCATCTCTACCGTGAACTCGGTACCGAGCCGGGTCCAGGGCACCTGGATATGCGCAATACTGCCGGACAGGAACAACCGGGACACAGCCGTCATCGCTCGGTGCTCATCTAGGACAGAGCGGCCTGCCACCAGCGGGGTTTGTGCCCCTGGGAGCGGGATCGGAACAAACTCCGTAAATCCGCCGGTCTCAGACTGGATCGAGCGGAGCTTGCGAAGATGGGTGATGCGTTCGAGTGCCGTCTCGACGTGCCCGTAGAACATCACCGAACTCGATCTGAGCCCTGCGCGATGCGCCGTAGTGACTACATCGATCCACCGCTCCGTCGGCACGTCCGAGGGCGCAATGAGTTGGCGGACTCGTTCGCTCAGGACCTTGACCCCGGTACCTGGCATTGAGCCAACCCCAGCACCTCGAAGGATTGCGAACGCGTCTTCCAGATCGAGACCGCTCCTCGACACGAAATCCCAAACATCCTGTGGGCGGTACGCATGAACGTGCATCCGCGGTTCCGCCAGCTTGATCGCGCGCACGAGCTCGGGATAGGCCTCCGCCCGTTCTGCTCCGCTAACCAGACCCTGGACACAGATCTCGTTAGCACCGAGCTGCCACGCATCGTGCGCGATCGCCGTCGCGTCTGAAAAATTGAAGGTGTCAGCACCGAAAGAGCGGTGGCGATATCGGGATGACGTGAGGTTCCGGTTGATCACGATGCTGATCGCCTCACCAACCGTATATCGTCGGACATCGTCTGCCGCCGCGATGACCGTATGCAGGTCAGAGCCTGTCGAGAGAAGCAGCCTCGTCCAGTCATCATCATCAAGAGCCGAAGGGTCCACAGACGCCTGCTCAGCCAGCCGAACGATGGCAGAGCCGGAACGGTGTCCGCTTGTCGCCAATCCGTCGTTCGATCTCAATGCCGCGCTCGTTCTCGGCCCTCCTCTTTCGTGACGAGCAAGGTAGGTCGTGGAGTCGACGAGAGCGGCGACCGGCGCGTGGAGCCCAGGATCGATCCAGGCTGCAGCGTCTTCGATGTATCGAGGGTGAGCAGTCAGCCTCTCACGCAATACGAAGCCCTGCTCGGACGTGTACGCAGCTAGCTCATCAAGGTGCGGCCATGGTCGTTCAGGATTCACGTGGTCGGCCGTCAGCGGGGAGACACCACCCCAGTCGTCAGCACCCGCACGGAGCAATACGGCGAGCTCCGCAGGGTCCGACAGGTTTGGAGGAACTTGGATGTGCATCATTGGCCCGAAAACGACGCGGGCGGCAGCGATCGTGGCCACGTACTCTTCCAGGTCAGCGTCCGCGGACTCACCCATTGCGGTCCGAGGCTTGGCTCGGAAGTTCTGGATGATAATTTCCTGAATGTGCCCATGACGGTCATGGCTTTCGCGCAACGCTATAAGAGATTCTGCGCGATCACGGATCGTCTCCCCGATTCCAACAAGGATTCCTGTAGTGAAAGGGATGCGGGCGACGCCCGCATCCTCAATCACCCGCAGGCGTAGCGCGGGATCCTTATCGGGTGAACCAAAGTGCACCTGCCCTGGCTCCTCGAACAGCAACTTCGAGGTGGTTTCGAGCATCATTCCCATCGACGGCGCTGAGCTGCGCAGTTCCCTCAATTCGTCCGCGTGCATCACACCTGGGTTGAGGTGCGCGAGCAAGCCCGTCTCCTCCGTGATGAGCCGGGCCATTGCGCCGACGTAGTCGAGCGTCGACGAGTATCCATGCTGCTGAAGCCACTCACGCGCCTCGTTCCAGCGGTCCTCTGGACGGTCGCCTAGTGTCAGCAACGCCTCCTTGCATCCCATGGCCGCGCCTTTTCGCGCCACTGAAAGCACCTGATCCGCTGACATAAACACTGGTTTACTCTTCTTCAGCAGTTGTCCGGGGGTGTCTACGAATACACAGTAGTGACAGCGATCGCGGCATAGTGTCGTCAGTGGTATGAACACCTTGCGGGAGTATGTGATTACTCCCGGGAGCCCCCGGGCCTCCAGCCCGGTATCGCGCATCGCGCCGGCAAGCGCAACCAGCCGCTGGAGCTCGATCCCACGAAGTCCGAGGAGACCCTCTGCCGTATCGACGTCAACCCGAGAGGTCCCGGTTGCTCGGTCGAGAACGTCCCCCGCGAAAGGGAAAATCGCGTGCTGTCTTCCCACAAGTGGATAACCATTGGGGTCCGTGCGCACGTTGAGGCCGCGCAGCATCCGAGTTCTCCTTTACTTTCGAGTCCGAGGGTTGGGAGTGCGGGACGCCTGGAGATTCGTCCCTGCAGGGCTAGAGCGCGCGCAGCCGTGGCGCGAGATCGCTCTCGAATAGTTGGAGGAACCGTCTTTGATCGCCGCCGGGGGCGTGAAAAACGAGATGGTTGAATCCGGCCCGTACATATGTAGCGACCTCCTCCACCACAGTGTCCGGATCGGCTCCGACGATCCACCGCGAAGCGATCTGTTCGATCGGGAGAGCATCTGCTGCACGCTCCATCTCAATCGGATCGCTGATGTCATGCTTCTGTTCTTTCGACAAAGCCAGCGGTGCCCAGAACTTCGTGTTCTCTAGGGCGACTGCGGGATCGCGGTCGTAAGAGAGCTTGATCTCGATCATTCGATCGATGTCGCAGAGCTGCCTTCCGGCAAGCTCTGCACCTCGTTTCACCGCGGGCACGAGCGTCTCTGTGTAGAGGCTCATCCCCTTGCCCGAGGTACAGATGAATCCATCACCCGCGCCGCCTGCGTACTTCGCGACAGTGGGACCCCCAGCGGCGATATACACAGGGATCGGGGTATCTGGCCGGTCATAGAGACCTGCGTCGTTGACCGAATAATACTGACCGCGGAAGGTGATCCGTTCGCCGCTCCACAGGGCGCGCATGAGGTCGACGGATTCACGTAGCCTGGCGAAACGCTCGGCGAAAGCCGGCCAGGCCTCGCTGCTCGCTCCGTTGTACCCAGCTGCGATCTCGTTCAGAGCCTCGCCGGTGCCAACTCCAAGGAAAATTCTTCCCGCGTACATCATCCCGAGAGAAGCAAATGCCTGTGCAAGCACTGCAGGGTTGTAGCGGAAGGTCGGCGTCATTACGCTCGTCCCGATGCGGATCGACGAGGTTCGCTCCCCCACGGCAGCCATCCATGTGAGAGAGAACGGCGCATGCCCCCCTTGGTGACGCCACGGTTGAAAATGGTCGCTCACCGCGACGCTTTCGAAACCGCGCATCTCCGCCTCCACGGCCAGCTCTACGAGCTCTCGCGGGTCAAACTGTTCACTGCTAGCCTTGTAGCCCAACGTCACAGCAGAGTTCATGGTTCAGGCCCTCGCACTGATTCGGGTCTTGAGCGTGGGAATGATCGTTTCGCCGTATACGCGGAGCGTCTCTTCCTTATTGTCATGATCGAGGTATCCGGCGAACTGGTTAGCACCCAATGCCTCCAGTTCGGCAAGCTTTGCCTCGTGCTCCTCGGGTGTGCCGATCAAGCAGAACCTTTCGACGATGTCGTCCGGTACGAAGTCAACATGAGTGTTGCTGGCCCTGCCGTGTTCGTTGTAGTCGTAGCCCGTGCGTCCAGCGATGTAGTCGGTTAGGGCCCGAGGAACCTCGCCGTCCGTGCCGTACTTCGCCACGATGTCAGCCACGTGATTGCCGACCATTCCACCAAACCAGCGGCACTGATCGACTGCATGGCGTCGCGATTCTTCCGTGCCATCAGTGACGTACATCGGGGCAGCGACGCAGAACTTGATCGCATCAGGGTCTCGACCAGCGTTCGCTGCCGCACGTCTCACGGTGGCAATCATCCACCGAGCGATGTCAACATCCGCGCACTGCAGGATGAACCCGTCACCCGCCTCTCCCGTTAGTTTGAGCGCGAGAGGCCCATATGCTCCTACCCATACCTCGAGTTCCGAGCCGTGGCTCCACGGGAACTGCAGCGTCGCCCCGTTAACTTCGACCGACCGCGAGTTCGCAAGTTCTCGGATGACGTGGATCGAGTTCCGAAGGTCAGAAAGGCTGGTTGGCTTTCCGCCACTCACGCGGACTGCTGAATCGCCGCGTCCGATACCGCAGATCGTGCGGTTCCCGAAGTGTGCGTTCAGAGTCGCGAACGTGGACGCTGTCACCGTCCAGTCCCGCGTCGCTGGGTTGGTCACCATCGTGCCGACGGTGATTCGATGCGTGTTGCTGAGGATCTGCGAGTGAACGACGTAGGGTTCCATCCAGAGGATGTGGGAGTCGTAGGTCCAGAAGTATTCGAATCCGTGTTCCTCTGCGCGTTTGGCCAGCGAAACGATCCGCGAGGCCGGTGGGTTGACTTGCACGACAACGCCAAAGTCCATTGTGTGTCCTCTTTCTCGGTGAATGGGATCTGGGAGTCAGACCAGGTATTGACTCAGCCCGCGCTTCAGGAATCGCCCGTCCGTCTTGGAACCGAGGTATCGACCGTCGTCGACGATTACCTTGCCCCGCGAGAGCACCGTGTCGACATGCCCATCGATCTCGAATCCCTCCCAGGCCGAGTGGTCCATGTTCATGTGATGGGTCTTGTCGTAGCCGATCGAAGTGTGCCCGTTCGGGTCATAGACGACGACATCGCCATCGGCGCCAGGTTGGATGACCCCCTTGCGCCCATAGAGGCCAAACATCCGAGCCGGCGTCGTACTCGTCAGCTCTACCCATCGTTCGAGTGTGATCTTGCCAGTCACCACCCCCTGGTACATGAGATCCATCCGATGTTCGACGGAGCCGAGTCCGTTGGGGATCGACCGGAAGTCTCTCAGACCAAGCGTTTTCTGGTCTCTCATGCAGAACGGACAGTGATCCGTCGATACCATCTGGATGTCGTTGGTGCGAAGAGCTCGCCACATGTGATCCTGATGACCCTCTGCGCGCGACCGCAGGGGTGTGGAGCATACCCACTTGGCCCCTTCGAAGTGCCCCCAGGTTTCGCTGGTCGCATTCAGCTGGTCCTCGAGCGAGAGGTACAGGTATTGCGGACACGTCTCGCCGAAGACGTTCTGGCCACGGTCGCGCGCAGCGGCCAACTGCGCGACTGCCTGCTTGGCGCTGACGTGCACGACGTAGAGCGGCGCCCCGGTCAGATTGGCGATCATGACCGCACGGTGAGTCGCCTCCTCTTCCATCTGCCAAGCGCGCGCAAGGCCGTGGAAATAGGGGTCCGTCTTCCCCTCCGCGACGAGCTGTTGTGCGAGGACGTCGATGACGGGGCCGTTCTCGGCGTGCATCATTGTGAGTAAGCCCGTATCGCGGGACACCTGCATCGCCCGCAGGATCTGAGCGTCGTCTGAGTAGAAGACTCCCGGGTACGCCATGAACAGCTTGAAGCTCGAGACTCCCTCTTCGATCAGGCCGGGCATCGCGGCTAGGGCTGCGTCGTCGACCCCACCGATGATTTGGTGGAACCCGTAATCAATTGCGCAGTTGCCTTCCGCTTTCGCATGCCAGGTGGCGAGTGCGTCTTGTACGAACTCTCCTTGCCGCTGAATCGCGAAATCAATGATGCTCGTCGTACCGCCCCAGGCTGCCGCTCGCGTACCGGTCTCGAAGGTGTCACTGGCCTCGGTGCCACCGAAAGGCATCTCCATATGTGTATGCGCGTCGATTCCTCCTGGAATGACGTACTTTCCGGAGGCGTCGATCACGGCATCGACCGCCGAGGCGATGTCTGCACCCAAAAGCGTCGATCCGGGTTGCAGCACCGCGGTGATTTTCTCTCCGTCGATCAGCACGTCTGCCAGAGTGCGACCGGTTGCACTTACCACTGTGCCCCCGCGGATGAGCGTTGTGCTCACGATCCCGTCCCTTCGGCGCGTACTGGGTCGAGGTTCACAGCGCACCCCTATCGGCAGGGGCGGAGGCGTCGGGCCAAACGCGGTCATTCGAAATCGCCCCGTGAATCAGACGCCACGTGACTTCGGTGAGAACGCCTAGGCCCTTCTCCAAGTCCTCGTCCTTGGTGAACTCCCGCTCGCAGTGCGAGACCCCGTCGACGCTCGGGACGAACATCATGATCGAGGGAACCCGGGTGTTCATCGCGACGGAGTCATGCCCGGCCATCGTCTGCATGCGCCGGGACGATAGCCCGGTAGCCGCGATGGCCTGCTCCGCAAGCAAAATCCCGTCCACCGGGAAGCGCCTGATCGGACGGATGTCGAAGTCTTTGACGCGCACCTCCACGTCGTCTTGCTGTTCGATGGAGGCAATGTCCTCGAGAATCGCCCGCCGAGCTTCGGCGACGATTGAGGGATCTGCCGAGCGGATGTCAGCGACGAGATGAACGCGACGAGCGACCACGATCGGCGAGTTTGGTTCGACGACGAGATGGCCCACAGACGATACGAGAGCTTCATCCGCGAAACGGAGAGTGACATTGCGAACACTGAGCACGATCCTCGATGCCGCCACCAGGGCGTCCCGCCGATCCGCCATCGCGGTAGCGCCAGTGTGAGACTGCTCCCCTAGCACCTCGATGTCCAACTTTTGGGTGTACCAGCTAGAGTCGACCACCCCGATGTCGATCTGCTCTCGTTCGAGGATTCGCCCCTGCTCGATGTGAATTTCCGCGTACCCTGCCGCAACTGGCGCATTGTCGGTTCCCAAGTAGCCAATCGATTGGAGGGCCTCGCCGACACTGACCCCGTCGAGGTCACGGACCGCGCGCATCTCATCGCCCTCGAAGATGCCCGCGAAGACAGAGCTCCCCATCACGGACGGAGGGAAGCGGCTGCCTTCTTCATTGAACCAATTCACGACCGCGAGGTTGAACCGGGGAATCACGTTCCCGGCACGCACGCGCTCGACGATCGAGGCGGCTGCGTGCAGTCCGGCCAGCACGCCGTAAGCACCGTCGAACCGCCCAGCCAATGGCTGGGAATCGAGGTGTGATCCGATCAGGATGAAGGGCGCGCCGGGCACCCATTCCCAACACGCGAACATGTTCCCGATGCCGTCAACGCGGACGAGGAAGTCGTGCTGTTCTGCCCACTGACGGAACCAGTCGCGCGTGATTTTGTCCTCGGGCGTCGCCGCCTGGCGGTCAACGCCGTTACGCGGCGTGGCACCAATCTTGGCGACCTCGTGGAAATCTCGTAGGAAATCGCGAGCGCTCATGTGGCCCTCCTTGTGGGCGGATTGATCATGGTCGTGGACTGCCGGCACCTCCGATCCCTCGGGGCTCCTGGCCGAAGCGACGACATCCAAATCACATCGAGCGAAACTCGCCGCCGTGTCGAGTTCGGGCGATCGCCTATCGGACCCAGGAGTCCATCGCGATACAGCTACGAAGGTCCTCCGGTGCTCACACGCTATGTTCCTGACGAGGCCCCAGAAAGGACCACTGGACAGCGAAGTGGTCTCTCTAGTGGTTCTGTAATCCGCAGGAAACATAGGGACCCCGATCCACGGAGAAGCTAGTCATGTGACACCTGACGAAACGCTTTCCATACGCCCGCTTCGGGGATTCCCCGAGGTAACACCGGGCACCAGCCTCTCTGCGATGATCGTCGCGGCCGCTCAAGACGTTCATGACGGCGACATATTCGTCGTCACCTCGAAGATCGTGTCCAAGGCGGAGGGCCGGATCATTTCCGCCGCACGACGTGCAGAAGCGCTGGCTGATGAGACCGTTCGGATCGTCGCTTCTCGAGCCGTTGACGGCATCCTCGTCACACAAATCGTCGAGAATCGACTCGGGATGGTCTCAGCCGCCGCTGGGATCGATGCAAGCAACGCACCCGAAGGGACGATACTGCTCCTGCCCGAGGACCCCGACGCGTCTGCGCGCAAGATCGCCGCAGAGTTGCGGGAGCTCCTCGGTGTTTTCGTGGGAGTTATCATCTCCGACACACTTGGGCGGCCATGGAGGGAAGGACAGACTGACTGCGCTATCGGTGCGGGCGGAGTCAGGGTGATTGAGGATCTGCGCGGGTCCACCGACGCCGAGGGACGTTCGCTCGTGGTAACGGCGCCTTGCGTTGGGGACGAGCTGGCTGCAGCCGCAGATCTTGTCAAGAAGAAGACGTCGAGAAACCCTGTCGCCCTTGTGCGCGGGCGAGGTGACCTCGTTGGCGAATTGGACCTTCCCGGCGCACGGTCGATCGTCCGACCGAGCGACAGGGACATGTTCCGCGTCGGCACCGATGAGGCCTGGCGGGCCGGCTTCAATGCGGGCCTCGCGGCTACGGAGCGCGAATTGTGAGCGACACTCCCAGGGTGGTCGTTCTGGCCGGCGGCGTCGGAGGAGGACGATTTGCACTCGGGATGCGGGAAGCACTCCGCCGACGAGATGCCGCCGTTACCGATGAGCACCTAGCTGTCGTGGTGAACACCGGGGACGACCTCTGGTTGTCTGGTGTCCGCCTCCAGCCCGATGTGGATTCGATCATGTACGCCCTTGCTGGTGTCAATGACACAGAGCGCGGGTGGGGACGACGGCACGAGACCGAACGGGTCTCGGGTGAGCTCAACGCGTGGGGCGCGACCTGGCCATGGTTCACCCTTGGGGATTTGGATCTCGGTGCCCACCTTGCACGGACAGGGTGGTTGCGTGAGGGAATGACCGTAACAGAAGTCGTGGCGCGGCTCGGATCCCGCTGGCCGCTCGGTGCTCGTCTGCTGCCGATGACCGACGCGGAAGTAGACACCGTCGTAGATGTCGCCACACCAGACGGACGGATGGCAATACATTTTCAGGAGTGGTGGACCCGGTACCGAGCTTCGGTTCGGCCACTGAACTTCCGTAATCCGGGGATCGAGCGAGCGATAATTCCCACCGGAGTCGCCCAAGCTATCGCCGAGGCAGACGTGGTGATTGTCGCGCCGTCCAACCCTGTGGTGTCGATCGGCCCGATACTCGCTGTGCCTGGAATCCGGGAGTCGCTTTCTGTAGCTCGCGCAGCAGTTGTCGGGGTCTCGCCCATCATCGGTGGCAGGGTCGTCCGTGGGATGGGAGATGTCTGCCTATCCGCGATCGGCGTTGCGACGAGCGCTGACGGCGTCGCGAAGCACTATGGATCACGACGTCGAGGCGGCGTGATCGATGCATGGCTTCTCGACAACGAGGATGCGCATCTTGCTGATGCGGTCAGGTCGCACGGGATAGATGCCGTCATCCAACCGCTGTGGATGACGGATACCTCAGCGTCTGGCGACATTGCGGAGACGGTTCTTCGAACGGCTGGCCTGTGACGGCCCGCACCTCGCCGATCATCGCACCCTTCGCCGCGAGGCGCGCATCGCCCTATCCGCGTGCCCCGATCTCTAAGAGATATGCCCCGAGATCCCCCTGCCATGTCGAAGAATTGTGTCGCGTGATCCGTAGCTCTGCTGCGCACCCTCGCCCCGCGCAGCAAACCCCGCGACTACCACAGCCACGCTGCTCGCTTCAACCAGGGTTGCTCCGGATGCAAGAGCCGCCAGCAGTGTCCCGAAAAACGAGTCCCCGCACCCGGTCGTGTCGACCGGCCGGAGCGCGACGGCAGGCACCACAGTGGCGAGGTGTTCGTCGATGACGAGCGCTCCCTTGCCCCCGAGCGTGATCACTGCCCGTTGAACCCCCAGGGTCGCGAGCTTCACGGCGATTTTCTCTTGCACGAAGTGGTCGTGTGTTAGCTCGTCAACCGCGGCTGGGGAGCCCAGAAGGTCGGAAAGCTCGGTCTGGTTCACGACGAGCACGTCTGCAGCCGCGAGGAGCTCAGCGGGAACGGCTCTGAACGGTGAGAGATTCAACAGAATTCGCGTGCCGTGCGCCTTGGCGATAACCGCCGCGTTGAGAACCCCATCAATGGGGATCTCCAGGCAGAGTCCGACGACAGCCGCGCTCTCTATCGCCGACGAGTGGATTTCGACGAACGCCTCGTTCACGAGACCATTCGCTCCCGCGCTTACGACTATCGTGTTCTCTCCGGCGTCGTCCACTGTGATGAGCGCGGTACCCGTCGGAACGCCAACTGCCTCAACGTGGTGAAGTGCCACCCCGGCACTCCGAAGCGAGTCCGTGACTACCCCGGCATTCAAATCGCGACCAACCGCAGCCACGAACGAGACCTCCGCCCCCAAGAGCGAAGCCTGCACCGCTTGGTTGGCGGACTTCCCGCCCGGCCGGACGACGACCGGCGACCCGACGACCGTCTCACCCGCTCGTGGGAGCATTGACGTACGCACGGAGATGTCGGCGTTCGCAGACCCGACGACGGCGACTCTTCCGTGTATGCGTGAGAGTACTTTCCGCGCCGACCTGGGCGGATTAGACAGTCTCGACATCAGACAGATTCCTTCACAACTACGGTGCGCAGCATCAGCACGAAACGTTGCCGGTTACGCAAACGGGTGTGTACTCGCGACGGAGTACCGGGGCGACGCCGAACTGCCATTACTTCTGACGAGGTCAACCGAATCGACTGTCCATTCGTGGCGAATGGTTCGACCAACTAACCGCTCGGCTGCCACTGCGTCATGGCAACGTGCGATGGTGACGTGGCCGAAGTAGGGGCGGCTTAGTACGCCAGGATCTTGAGATATATGGCCGAGACGGGCGATGACACGAGCGGCCATCGGACCGGCGCCTTCGACGGGCACGACCAGGTGCGTATTGAGGAGAGTCGTGCGCCCGCTCAAGCGGAGGTAGGTCGGGAGCTGGCCCTCAACGAGCTGTTCAAGTTCGTCACGAACCCTCTTGGTGCTGCTCACCTCACCCAAGAACATGAGCGTGCAATGCAGGGCATCGGCGGGCGTCCAGTCATCCACGAGACCCGACGATAGTAGCTCCCGTTGCTCCCGCTCCGGGTAGGCTTCGCGAATCGAGTCGGTCATGCTCTCGGGTACGAAGAAGCCGATGTAGTGTCGTGCGCTCATTCATGATCTCCCTGCAGTCAGGCGCGACACAACGCGCGACGCCATCCTGTCCAGGACATGAGGCGGAGTTTCGCATTCTCCGATGCGATTTGGTTTGCCCGTACCGTGATAGTCACTTCCACCTGTGGCGTACAGCCCGACGAGGTCGGCCAAACGGAGCAACTGGCCGCGCTGAACTCGTGAATGCTCGCGGTGCCACACCTCGATACCGGACAGCCCAGCTGACTTCCACAGGGCTAGTGCGGCGCGATCGATGCTCGACGATCCGCGGGCAGACCCCCACGGATGAGCGATCGTGGAAAGTCCCCCAGCCACGTCGATAAGGTGGATGGCTTCATCCACGGTGGGCGCCGGCAGAACGGGGACGTAGCGAGAGGTGTTTCCCAGGATGGTAGAGAACACCTCCGGGCGGGAGCTGGCGTATCCTTTCGCGACTAGGGCGTCTGCGATGTGTGGCCGTCCGACGCTGTCCGCCCCGGCTGCCATCTCTTGGACGTCCTGCCAGGAGATGAGGTAGTCAGCAGCGAGTCTGGAGACGATTTCTTGGGCCCGACCTCGTCGGTGCTCGCGTAGCGCGCTTAGCCGCTCTTGCAAGGGACGAGAGTGCTCATCGATGTAGTGACCAAGCACGTGGACGATGACGCCGCCGGCATCCGCTGACAGCTCGATGCCACTAACGAAGGAGACCCCGTGTCTAGTTGCCTCAGTGCGCGCCTCGATCAAGCCAGACGTGGTGTCGTGGTCTGTGAGAGCGATAGTCGTGACACCTGCAGCAGCCGCTAGCCTGACGAGCTGGGAGGGTTCGTCGGTGCCGTCAGAGTGATTCGAATGAGTGTGGAGATCTATCACGTCGCGGTCCACGTTCGAGGAGCGGGTTCACAGTTCAATATGCACATGTTGTCAGCGTTGGTTCTTCGCAGCGATGCGCGGGGGCACGCCAAGGATCGAGAGAAGCGTGCGCCGAGGATCGCCCTCGATGGCGCGGACGACTCGGTGCCTGTGCAGTCCGTCGACGCGTTCAACAACGGAGCCCCTGGTCCGGCCCGCAGACGTATCGACCGTCAAGCGAGTCAACGGACTCGGGGAGGCGCTCACCCTACCGATTGCGATCGCTGCGGCCAGAGCATCGTGGAAAGCGCAGCGCCGTTCGCCATACCTGAGTTCGTGGAAATCCAGGTAATGCGAAAGCATCTGCGCTACTGCGGCGACGCCCTCATTGTCCACGGCGCCCATGGCAGACTGGTCCTCGTCATCTAGCGTGTGCTGGAGGGTCACGTCCAGCGGCACGACCGTGACGTCCCACTCGGCCCCTAGCACCACGACAGCAGCCTCGGGGTCTGCGAAGAAGTTTGCTTCGGCGGCGGCGCTCACATTCCCCGTCACTGCCACCGCTCCCCCCATAACCGTCACGCTTCGCGTTTTCGAAGCAAGCTGCGGCTCTCGCTGCAGCGCGATCGCGAGGTTAGTAAGCGGTCCTAGTGCGATCACATCGAGTTCTCCCGGACGCTCAGCCGCGAGAGAGATAAGTAGATCGGCCGCATCCGTGGACACTATCCCGGCCGCGGCACTAGGGAGCTGAACGTTTCCGACACCATTCTCCCCGTGCACGTGAGTAAGCGGCCCGGCGTAGGCCCTCGCCAAGGGCCCCATTGCACCGATCGCGACGGGGATGTGGCCCGCTCCCAAGAGAGCGAGAACGTCCCGGGTGTTCTCGCAGGCTGTATCCGCCGCGACGTTGCCGCTCACTGTGCCGACACCCGCTATAGAGGTACCCGCAAGTGTGAGGAGGCTGAGCGCGAGGGCATCGTCGATTCCGGTGTCGACATCTACGTATACCCAGGGAGAGGTTCGGTCGACCATGGTGTCAGTCGATGGCTTCGACGAGAACACGCGCCTTGTCCGGGTTCCATTTCTTAGCGGGTGCCCTATAGGTCTCGAAGCGATCCAAAATGTCGGACAGCTCGTTTTCGAAGATCAGCATGTCGGCATACTCAGGTTTCATGAAGCCTTGTTCTGCCATTGTGCGAGAGAACTGCTGGAGCGACGAGTAGAAGCCCCGGACGTTCAGGAATGCGCAGGGCTTGGAATGGAAACCAAGCTGGGCCCAAGTCCACTGCTCCGCGATCTCCTCAAGGGTTCCTGCGCCACCCGGGAGCGCGATGAATGCGTCAGCGAGTTCGGCCATGAGAGCCTTACGTTGATGCATATCGTCGACGACGTGCATTTCGGGAAGTCCTTTGTGACCGATCTCTCCGTCGATGAGGGCCTGCGGCATCACCCCGACAACCTTCCCGCCCGCATCGATTGCGGCATCTGCAACCGCGCCCATCAATCCGACAGCGCCACCGCCGTAGACAATGGTGATTCCGCGCTTCGCGAGCTCAACCGCCACTCGACGTGCGGTCGCGATGTACTCCGGGTCTGCACCTGCATATGACCCGCAGTAGATTGCCACCGACTTCGGCATACTCGACTGGGCATCAGTCACGAGAATCTCCTCTCCAGCCGGACACACGGTGTGACCGGGGTGTAGCACTCAAGTAACGTACGAAGAGGCAGCGAACGCGGGCGAGGACCAGTGGAGGCACAAGTGGCGTTTCCTTCAGAAAAAAAGAGGCGATCGTCGGAGAGCCCCGACCTTCGTCCTTATCTCGGAAACTGGCGCAATGGGCGTGGAACAGTGGCTGAGCGTATCGCCGTCGCCATCGAAGAAGCGATCTACCGGGGCGAGATCTCCGCCGGCTCCCGTCTTCCCTCGGAGCGCCAGCTCGCCGAATGGCTCGACGTCAGCCGAAGCACCATCATTCGATCGTTGGATTTGCTCGAGGCGCATCAGAGCGTCAACCGGGTGCAGGGTTCCGGAACTTTCGTCGCCGACGCGGGTTCACTCGTCCTGCGAGGTCCCGGACCACGTCCCCTATACGATCAATTTCGCGTGAGCGACCGCACAGTCCAAAGTTTGCTCGCCGGTGTCTTTCCCTCGGCTCTGGGTCTGCCCGAGCGTGCGTTCGAGCTCAGCTTCGAGGACATCGCTGCGCCTGGACCAGAGGCCACGGGCAGTGGTTACAACATCGCCGGTCGCGCCAGTACGCGTCGGGCCGTGGCGGACTGGATTTCCGAAGAAGGCGGGCGCTCCTCCCCTGACACCGTGATCATCACGACGGGAGCGACTCAGGCTCTGGCGATGGCGTTTGAGCTCATGGTTCAGCCTGAGGACGTGGTGATCGTGGACCCCTTCGCGTATCCGACCGCGGTCTCGTTGCTTCGCGCTCGCGGCGCTCGCGTAGTGAGAGCGCCCGCTGACGACGAAGGCCGCACCGATGTTCAAGAACTCTACCGACGTGCAGTTAGTCTGAACGCCGCCATGGTGGTAGCCCTGACTGTATGCAACTCAGCGACCGGGCATAGTTACTCGCCGCAGGCCATGACAGCGCTCGCCCATCTTGCAGAGCATGGAGTCGCAGTGGTTGAAGATCGCTCACTCGCTGATTTCGTTAGCGCTGCACCGCAACCATTGGCCCACGTTAGTACTGCTCCGAATGTCGTGACGATCGGGTCGTTCAACAAGCCCTACTGGGGCGGCCTGCGCCTTGGATGGATGTCCGTCCACGAATCACTTGTCTCCTCTCTGGTGCGTGTGAAGTCGCGGATGGATTCCGGCGCGTCTGTGCCCGCCCAGCTCATTCTCGACCGCCTTCTCGCCGAGCACACGAGCATCATCGAGGGACGTCGAGACTCGCTGACCGCTACCCGCGACCTTGTGACGCGCCTCATCGCCCAAGCCAGTCTCCACTGGAAGATTGAGGGCGCCCCGGTCGGTCCGACGATGTGGGTGCGCCTGCCAGTTGCGGACAGTTCAGGGTTCGTCGACTACACGTTCTCCCACGGTGTGTCTGTCGCGTATGGCGGAGATTTCCGTGCAGACGGGCGTAGCTCGCCCCACATCCGGCTATCGCTGACGAATGGCCTCGCCGTCACACGCGTGGGAGTAGAAGCACTGCTCAGCCTTTGGGGAGCGTACCTATCAGAGCGGGATCTCGAGTCGCCAGTCCGCGGCTAGTCATCGCTGTCGTCAGCAACCCACCAGCTGGCCTTCGAGACTTTCGGGTCCATGCTCAGACGTTGCACGGCATGCTCGAGAAGGCTGTGCTCATCTCCACCCATACCGGTGAACTGGGCGACGATAGCTACCTCTGCATTCTTCCGCGGCCGGACCACCAGAGACCTCAGAGACAGATCAGAGGTTGACGCCGACTGCATGAGCAGCGCTCTGATACGGGGCTCGCCCTTCTCGGTAGTGATCGCCTCAAGAATGTACCCACGTTCATCCTCAGAGTCGTGCACCACGACACGCCCGTCCGGGTCGGGATCGTACGCGTCCACACCTCCCCCAACGCGACGGTTGATCAATCGGCTGAGCGGGCGGAGCAAGGTGTTACATGCAATGATTCCCAAGGTTCCGATCACAGCCATCCAGATCATCCCGCCGCCGGCGAGAGAACCTACGGCGGCCGCACACCACAGCGTTGCAGCGGTCGCGAGGCCTCGAATGTTCAAACCGTTGCGGATGATGACGCCGGCTCCGAGGAAGCCGATCCCGGACACTACTTGTGCTGCAACGCGCGTCGGGTCTGCGACCGGTGCGTCAAATCCAACTGCGCCGAGGATCACAAACAGGGCGGCGCCCACCGATACGAGCGCATTCGTGCGGATACCGGTGGCGCGCAGGCGCCACTGTCGTTCGAGCCCAATTGCCGCTCCCAGCACGATCGAGACGATGACGCGGATTGTTAGGTCGAGAAGAAGGAGCGGCTCAGGTACGCCGATCAAGGTGTCTCCGGTCTGGTAGCACTCCGCGGCTGCTTTCGTGCATCGTGATGGATCGTGGTCGCGTCGAGAAGTTCCTGCGTGTACGGGTGCTGTGGGGAGTTGAAGACCTGCTCTGCCGGGCCGTCCTCGACTATCTCTCCCCGACGCATGACGAGGATGCGATCACACAGCTTGCGCGCGACTCGCAAGTCGTGGGTGATGATGGCAAACAGGCGCTCCGCACTCACGCACCGCGCGGCCAACAACGCGATCACTTGCTCCTGTGTGAGCGGGTCGAGCGCGGACGTCGGCTCATCGCTGATAAGGACAGTCGGCTCGACCAAGAGACCACGTGCGATAACCACTCGCTGCTGCTGACCTCCGGATAGGCGCCGGGGGTACATCGCGGCGTACTCCGCACGGAGATTTACCTCGTTCAACCGCTCGCTCGTCAGGTCCATATAGCTCGCCTTCGCGGCGAGGGAATGCGCCTTGATGACTTCAGCAAAGTGACCGGCGACGGACATGCGAGGGTCCAGGGCTCCCGACGCATGTTGCGGAATCATTTGCAGTTCACGCCGCTGCTCGCGCCATCGTCGACCCGATGTGGCGATGGGGCGCCCGTTGAACAGAACTTCTCCTTCGCTCGCGCTATCGAGTCCCAGAAGGATGCGCGCCAGCGTGGTCTTCCCGCTCCCGCTCTCGCCGACGATCGCAACCGATTCCCCTCGGTTGAACGTGACATTGACGTTCCTCAGTGCATAGGGTGCGTTCCGGCCGAACTGCTTCGACACGTTTCTCGCATCAAGCAAGTTCATTGCGAGCACCTCCGCTCGTCGTCACTTCAGTACTCGTGGCCGCTGCCACAAGCGCTCTAGTGTACGAATGTGACGGCGACTGGATGACCGTTGCAGTATCGCCTTCCTCGACAATTCGCCCCTCGAAGATCACCGCGACTCGATCTGCAAGCAAGGATGCAGCAACGATGTCGTGGGTGATGAGCACCAAGGTCAGGCCCCGGTCCTCCACGATCTGACGGAACAATCGCATGACCTTTGCCTGGGTTGTGACGTCAAGCGCCGAAGTCGGTTCATCGGCGACAAGAACATCGGGGTCAGTAGCCAGAACACTGGCGAGTAGTACGCGTTGAGCGAGACCGCCAGACAGTTCATGCGGGTATCTCCTCATGATGATTGCTGGATCAGGCACCCCAACGTCCGCCAGAAGCTTGAGTGAGCGCGCCTTAAGTTCTGTCCTCGCAATCTTCCGGGTCCGAAGGGCTTGCTTCAGTTGCCACTCGACTTTGCGGAGCGGGTTAAGCGCGCTCGCGGCGTCTTGCAACATGTATGCCGAGCGCCCAACCACCCGGATCGCACCCTCAGTCGATGTTGTGCGAGGCTGACGACCTGCAATCGCTCGCCCAAGTGTGGTCTTCCCGGACCCGGATTCTCCAACCAGAGCTGTGCATGTTCCGGAAGCTATCTCCAAGTTGAGATCATGCAGCACAGTTCGGGGTGCGCCTGCGCGATACGTGAGGCTGAAACTCATTGCTTGCACCGCAGAGAGGGGTCTGGAATCAGGCACGATCCACCAATCGATCTTGGAGCTGATCACCAATGAGGCTGATAGCAACACTGATGAGAATGATGACGAGGCCGGGTACTAGTGCGATCCAGCCCGCTGTTGTGAGGTAGTCGCGTCCCGCGCCTACCATTTGTCCCAGGCTCGTCTGCGGCGCGCTGATCCCGAGACCTAGGAACGAAAGGGCACTTTCGATGAGGATCTTCGTCGGCAAGGCCTGCGTAAGTTGAACGAGCATCGGGCCGGCAACGGCCGGTGCGATGTGCCGAATCAGGACAGCGCTCGTGGGGACTCCCAGGTTCACTGCGGATGTGGCGTAGCCGCTGGTGCGGGCGAGCATCACCTGCCCGCGCATGATGCGAGCGAAGCGCTCCCATCCTTCGATGGCCAGAACGACCACGAGCGCAACGGGAGATCCGCCGAAAAGAACGATCGCGCCCAGGGCCAGGATGAAGGCAGGGATCGACGCCTGAACATCGATGAGGAATGAAATGACGGTATCAATAACCCCACCGAACCATCCGGCCAACGCCCCCATCAGAGACCCAAAGATCCCGCCGAGCAGTGTTGCAGTAACGGCGATCAACACGCTCGTCTGAAGCGCGTAAAGAGTACGGCTCAGCACGTCGCGACCGAGATCATCCGTCCCAAACCAGTGTGAACTACTCGGGGGTTGGAGGCGGTCCGCGAGCACACCCTCGTTGAGACCATACGGGGCGAGTTGCCCCGCAAAGCAGGTGACCACAAGAGCGCAAAGAAGCACAAGCAGCGAGGCCACGACGAGCGGTCGGCTGAGGAACTTCTTACTGCGCGTTCGCGGAAGATGAAGGATGGTCGTGTCGAACGGCTCGCTCATACTTTGCTCCTTCTGAGTCTCGGGTCCGCGATTTTGTAGGACACGTCGGTGAGGAGATTGACCAAGACGACGCTGACGGTGACGAGCAGCACCACGCACTGGACGACGGCGAAATCGCGTTGGCCCGCAGCCTGAACGAACAGTCGTCCAATGCCAGGCCAACTGAACAGCACCTCCACCACGCTCGACCCAGCGAGCAGATAAGCGATGTCGAATCCGAGGATGGTAATGAGGGGAAGGAAGGCGTTCGGTAGAGCGTATTGCAGTACCTGTCTCCAGCGGGGTATGCCGAGCGAGGCCGCGTGCTCGATGCTCGGCAAGGACAGCGCATCCGACATCGACGCTCGCGTCATCCGCGCAAGGAGCGCTGCGGGTGCGAGCGCCATGGCAATCAGCGGCATGACCAAGTGCAAGGGTGTCGTGTTACCCGCCGATGGCAGCCATCTCAGCGTCACTGCGAATACAAGTACCAGAACCACGCCCAACGCGAATGACGGAATGGCGCCAAGGATCACGCTCGTCGACGAGAGCACCCTGTCCAGCCACTTGCCGCGGTGCAGCGCGGCAAAGACGCCAACCGAAAGCCCGACCGCCGTAGAGACAATGAAAGCCGGGACTGTGAGCTGGAGAGTGGCGGGGATCCTGGCGGCGACGACCTCTAAGGCTGGCGACGCATCAAAATAGCTCTGACCGAAGTCGCCACGCAAAATCCCGGCAAGGTAAATGAGGTATTGCTCCCATATCGGCTTGTCCAAGCCCCATCGTTGGCGGTACAGCGCTTCGATCTCTGGAGGGCTGCCCTCGGGGACGACGGAACGGATCGGGTCACCGGTGAGCCGAATGATGATGAACACGATGGTCGCGACGATCAGGACAGTGGCAAGAGCCCTGAGGATACGAACGATAGTAGCTCGACCCATCTCAAACCTCGTAGCGCTCTGTAGGAATGCGACGGTGCGCGAGTAGCGGCGGTTGAAGCTCTTCAGCTTCCAGCAGCCGGAAGCTCACACTGCTCGGCGCGAACTGATATTCAACGGCCCCATTACACCGCAGCCCGAGCTGTCGCTTTACGCCCTCAAGCGGCCCCTTGGAAAGGGACGGAGCCGCGACGACCATGACTCCGTGCGATTGGAACGTCATGAACTCGTGAAGGTGACCACACCCGATGAGGCGAAGCCGTCCACTCTGCGCCAACCGCAGCAACCTCGCACGGGCACCGAGCCCGATGGCTTTGTTCACGAACAATTTGTCGCTGAGACTGACGATAGCCGGCGGTTTATGGATGAAGAGGGCGATAGGTAGCTCCGGATGCGAAGCGATCCGCTGCTCGAACCAATCCCACTGTTCGATTTCCTCAGCCGCAAGCACGTTGTCGAAGAGTTGCGAATTGAGTCCGATGAGCAGCCACCCGTCCGTAGCAACCGCCCACCGATCGTCACCGAAGTGACGACGGTAGCGAGAAAGGCGCTCCTCCGACACGAGCCCGTGATAGGGGTCCGGATCACTGTCGCCGATATCGTGGTTGCCGGGGATGACCCTCCACGGCACCGACAATCTGCGCAGCTGGAAAGCCCCAAACTGGTGATCTTCGTCCGAGTCCGGGTCGTCCTCCACCACGTCGCCACTATGAACCACGAGGTCAGGGCGCGTCCATTCGGTGAAGCGCACGAGGTTGGTCCATGCCTCGACACCCGCCTGATCGCGGGAGCTCAAATGGGTGTCAGAAACATGCAGCACCCTAAAGCTCTGCTGCACGTCGCTGCTGTTCTGGCTAATTGTCATGCGAAGAGGAATTCCTAGTTCTCGAGGACAGATCCGATGCAAAACGCGAACTGCGCGCCAGCAGTCTTGAGGGGGCAACCGTGAGCCGGTCGAGCCGACTGGACTAAACGCAGCTGACCGAATTCAATTGTTTCTTCATGGGCATTCCTGGGGGTACCTCACGGAGCGATGGCTCACCCGAAACGCTAGGCCCGATGTGGGCCCGTTCCAAGGACCATTGTGGCGACAACTGGTCTCTCTCGCGCTCCGCGTGCACACGCACTTGCGCGCCCCCAAGATTGCCGAGAGTCGGTTGCCCAGCCGATGACGAACGACCGAAGTCTTTATCACGGTTGTCCCGCGGAGACATACGGCCCTTGGCATGCAAGCCACCGCGACCCTCGGGCGTATGGCGACAGCGTTCCCCGCGCCAGACTCACCTGGCGCGGGGAACACCGCTGGGTGTTCGGACCAAACGCTCGCTGCTACTCGTTCGGCACGGGAGCCAGCCGGAGCCAATAGCGCGGGTCCGGCGTGACATCGACACCCGAGCCCAGTCCGTAGATGTCCAGCGGCTGCCAAAGCATCAACGCGGGGGGCGACTCATTCCACAGCTTGGAGGCCTCGTCGAAGGCCACCTTCCGGTCGTCCTCGTCCAGCGATTCGGCGACTTCCTGAACCGCGGCCGTAAACTCGGGAGAGTTGATCCCGCGGCCCTGTGCGACGTAGTTAGAGTTTGGCGCCGCCCAGTCGATCCACATCGGGGAAACTGGGTCTGGGATGAGAATGTTCGTCGATGACAATACGATATCTGCGGACGGCCAGTCGAGAAGCGTGTAGTCAGCAACAGCGTCCAGCTGAACGTTGATTCCGGCCTCCTCCCACATAGGAAGCATCGCCTCGAGGGCTTTGTCACCATTGGTATAGAACCCCGTGATGTACCGGAGCACGAGCGGCTCGCCGTTGTATCCAGCCTCACTGAGCAGCTTCTTGGCCTTCTTGATGTCCTGTCCTGTCGTGCCTTCGTCCTCATTGTAGAAGTCGCCGTACACTGGCAAATTCAATCCGTCGGGAACGGGCACGCCGTCTCCCCAGAACGACTCATTGATCGACTTCTGGTCGATAGCCAATGCCAGAGCCTGACGCACTCGCGAGTCTGCAATCGGGCTTTCCGCATGGGCGGTGAGGTAAGTGAGGTTTACTACGTTGTTCACCTGAACCGATGCCGTCTTCTGGCCGTTCGACTCGACCAGATCGGTTTGATCCGGCGGCAGGTTGGTAGAGATGTCATACTCTCCAGTGGCCAGTCCGGATACTCGGGCAGAGACTTCGGGCACGCTGCGGAAGGTCAGAGTCTCGTACGGCGGCTGGCCGCCCCAGTAGTCTTCATTCGCACTGAGTTCGACACTCTCACCGGGAGACACCGAATCAACCTTGTACGGTCCCGTACCGACCGGAGCAAGTCCGAATGCTTCGATTCCCTCGCTCTCGATGAGCTGCTTCGGGGCGACGAAGCCCATAGGGGATGCCAACCGCAGCAGAATGGTCGGGTCAGGCTGCTTCGTCGACACACGGACTGTCTCGTCGTCGATGACCTCTGCGCCGGCGAGTGTCGACGCAAAGGCCATGGGCTCCAACGGCTTATCGCCCCACAGCCGCTCCGCCGACAGCGTGAAGGCGACATCATCGACGGTGAGCGGCGTCCCGTCGTGGAATCGCACATCCTGACGGATCTTGAGATCGATCTCCGTGTCCGAAACCTCCGTCCAACTGGTTGCGATTCCCGGAGATAGTTCCCCCGTCTGCGGGTCCATGAAGATCAGTGGGTCGAAGACGTTGCTAGTGATACGCAGGGCGGTGTTGGCTTGATTGGAAGCGTTGTATGGCGGGGAGATGTTCGGGACAGCAATGGTGAGGTCCTGCTTGGCCTCGCCAGTCGGCTGCGCCTCGGGCGACGCGCCGCAGGCTGAGAGGCTAAGCGCGGCCGCGACGACTATGGCGATACTGGCCATGCCCGCGGGCAAGCGTGGCTTCATGGTCGGGTTCTCCTTGATGTCTTCGTTGAGCGGGTAAAGGGTTACGTTCAGAAGTTAGATCCGCATCGAGGTGCTGGAAAGAACCACTCACCACACAAGTGGTCTCTCTCTATGGGCGTTACACCTCCGTGACCGTTGCTAGCCTGTCGTCATTTTCGCGCCTGCTACGCTCCGGCAAATGATGAACGAAATAGGCGACACGAGCTTCGTTCGGGGGCTGCTACCGGGGGTCTCCTTGTCCGAGGGGAATCGACTACCAGAGTGGATGCGAAGCCACCTGCCGGTCGACACTGTCGAGGCGGCGAAGGTGCCAGCAGCTGTACACCTTGCATTCACGGGTGACTCATACCGGGTTCTCCTGCGGCTCAAGCGAGGGGCACCTGCTGCCATGTGCTCGCCGACACTTGACGCCGAAGCCGTCGCTTGGCGCGGCGAGATCATCGTCGGGCGGGCTGCCGTTCCCTGCGTGGTCGACGGCTCGGAGCTCGAGATCGAGATCGAGATCGAGATTGATGATCACGACACGGAGCAACCCATAAGGCTCGCGCTCCCGGAGAACTACGAACTTCGCGAAGCCGAAGTTGAAGCCCTCCACGGAAGTATCAGGCCGGCCCGTAGGCGTCCGCGACTGGTCGTGTACGGAGACTCGATAACGCAGAATTGGTCGGTGTCCACTCCGGGAAGCGGATGGGCGTCTCGCACCGCCGAACGTCTCGACTTCGAGCTCGTGAACCTCGGCTTCGCGGGCTCTGCCCGCGGCGAGGTACTTGCGGCCCTCGCGGTCGCTCGCTCGGAGGCGGATGCCGTGGTGCTGGCCTGGGGCACCAACGCTTGGTCGCGGGTTCCGACCGACGAGCACACGATCGCAGCGACCCTCCGCCTGTTCCTGCGCGCAATCACCGATCAGCTTCCAGATACCCCAATCCTCGTGGTGAGTCCCCTGCTCCGCCCGGAGGCGGAGGAAGAGCCGAATGCGTTCGGCGTAAATCAACGCCAGTTGCGAGAGGCCATCGAGACCGAGACGGCTCGCTTCAGCGCTGAGCACCATCTCCCCCAACTATCCGCGCTCCCCGGCAAAAGCATTGTGTCGGAAGCACAGCTCGTCGACGGGACGCACCCCGGAGATGCTGGCAACTTGGCCATGGCGTCGGCCGTCACGGCTGCGCTTGCTGAACTTCTGAGTTACTCGACCGATCGCAGGAAGATGAACGCTACCGGTAGATCCGGTAGTTGATGCCGCAATAAGCGCGCTACCTATCGCACGTCTGCGTCAGACGCGTCGATGTCTGCCTTGCCCCGGTCACGACGCAAGCGCGTCGCTCCCAGCAACCACGACGTATCTGAGCGACTGCAGCCATGGGATGCGTCGCCGAGGCACAGCAGGCAAGTGACAGGCTGACCTGCCGTCGTCTAAGCAAGCATCTACGTTACGCGAAACCCTAACGCGCGACGCTCGCCGGAGAGAGCCTCTCCCAAGTGACTGTACGACGCAATGCGAGACAGCCGTGCACATCAGTAGTATCAGTGCATGGAACGTTCCCGGGGGGTCTCTGTGGTGCAGGCTCGTGGATAGACCCAAGTCACCGACGATCATGGATGTCGCGCGCGAGGCTGGCGTGTCCAAATCTGCAGTATCCCGAGCCTTGCTAGGCCAAGGAGACGTGAGCCCGGGCACCGTCCAACGAGTCCGGGCTGTCGCTGACAGGCTCGGATATGTCCCCAACGCGATGGCGCGAGGACTGGTCTCGCAGCGCACGAGGACGTTGGGCGTAGTTCTTCGAGACACAACGATTCAGTTCTACGGTTACCTGCAGGAGGCGATGCAACGGCGAGCGTTCGAATTGGGCTACGAGGTGGTATCAGTCACGGGCGTCGACGAGCTCACGGCCGAGGATGCCAAGGTTGCGTTGCGCTCGTTGATTGCCCTCCGCGTGGACGGTCTGATCGTGTCCTCGGCTCAGTTGCCCGGCGAAGAGCTCGTTCGATACGTCGACCGGATCCCGATCGTCGTCGCAGGACGAGCAGAGTACGCCGACGGAATCGTCAGCGTACATTGCGACGAGGACGACGGTGGGACGAGGATCGCTGAATACGTACTCCGCCTGGGGCATCGCTCGGCGGCGGTCTTCCTAGTGCCTGAGCAAGACTCCGCAAGCCAGTATGCCCGGGGCCGGGCGATGATTCGCACGCTCCAGGATGCGGGGGTGTCAGTGCTTGTGCTCAACCTGGACTCCTATCGCGGACCGGTCGGAGCGGCAGTCATTACGGCACTTGCGGATCCCGCCATCACTGTGATGATGTGCCCGAGTGATGTGACGATGGTAAAAGTCCTCGAAGAACTGCGTGTTCGCGGCATTCCGGTCCCAGATCAGGTGTCCGTGACGGGGTACGACGGGTTCGGGTACCTCGCGGAGCCGTTCTTCGGATTCACGAGCTTCAGACAGCCGATCGAGCAGATCGGTCGGACCGCCGTCGACCGTCTCGTGCAATGGGTTGAGCGCGGAGCAGCGGATGAGACACGGACGGCCATCCGCGGCGAACTCCTACCTGGACGTACCACCGCACCGCCGCGCCCCTGATCGAGAACTCATTGAGGACATCCGAAGGCGAATCGGCTCCTGTCGGGCTTGAACCGCTGAGTCTGCAAGGGCGCAGCTCACGCGGTCCCGTGGCTCGAGCAGAGGTTCAGCAGTCAGTCTCGACGTGTACCTCGGGACGGCGGTGACCTCTCGCCACCGCGAGCCCATCACGTCGGGCTGGCTGCATCAACTCGCCGGAGAAGCGCCGAGCATGGATCAGAGGGGCGCTGGCGCTCTCGGCATTCCTCGACGCCGCTTCGCCACCCGGAACGCGCTTCCCGATCGGGCCGCCTCCGGGTCGCGACCTAAAAGTGGAACGCTATTCTCCAGTCAACGCTCTGCCCGACGCCGACGGTGCGCTCAATCATGGGTTCCCAAGAGAAGGCGTTTGGATTGCCCCAGATAGGGAAGTACGTGGGAGTCCAATCGCAGATGGCTGCGAGGAGGCCAATGGCGGGGTGCCGCTGGAGGATTACAGGCGTGCCTGTGAGTGGGATCTCCAACGGTTGGTACCGGCCGTCCGTCCACGGCCACCCCGTTCGGCGCACAAAGCCGTTCGGCGCGATCTCGTAACTCGGATTCGGTGCGATGCTCACTGGGAAGGTCACCGCGAAGAGGTCGTCGGTTCCGGCTTCGAACTGCGGGAAGAAGGGGTGTGGGAACCAAACGAACGATAGACGCTCTCTGCTGTGGTTGGTGACGCGTGTGGATGAACGAATCGTCCGCCCTTCTAGGCTGACACTTCGCGCGACAGCAACATTCCACCGATTAGTCTCGTGATGCGTCACGAAGGTGGTCATCGACGCATTCGCGCGCACGTCCCATGCCGAGCGACGGATAACAGTACCTGTACTCACACTGCACACGCCGACGCCGAGGATCAGTACCTCGCCCTCGACCTCGGTTGGCAAAGGGGCAAGCGCGAACGAGTCCGGGATGCCTTGCCCGTCAAACGTGTTGAATGATGCCGGGTACGTCGGTCCGGACATCAGCGGTCCGGCGCGGTGATCTCGGACTTGATGGATGTAGCCGCCCCCGTTGTACCGCGCTCCCAAAAGAGCCTCGTCGGTTCGGGGGTCTAGGAGTTCCACTGTGAGCTGATCGTTTTGGAGTATCAGCATCGCTCTCTCGCTTCTGATGGAGCAAAGAGGGGTGGTCGCACGTCGACCACCCCTCTATCGACTGGCTTCAGGCCGCCAGTGTCTTGCCGCCCTTTTCGAAGGAAGGGAACCTTTGGGTGAAGTCAACGTTATTCAAGAGCAGGCGGCGAGCGTACTCCGGCGTGTTCGACGCCGAGGTGTCGACGTCCAGCTCAAGGACTCGACGTACATCGCCCGGTCCTTCGATGAGCGACGCGCCGACAATGTAACCGCCATCGTGAAGCTCGTCGACGAGGGCCCGCTCGAGTGTGGCGAGCGGGGTATAGATGGTTGACACTCCGAGTCGACGCGCATCTTCTCGCCAGTTGCTATCGACGTTCGGCACGTGAAGCGCCGTACCGCGCGGGGTCTCCCCCCACTCGTCGGTGTAGTCGTAAAGAGCGAGAGGTTCGAAGCTCGTGATCACGCACCGAGCCCCGTCTCTCTCCGGCCGGCTACGGAGCAATTTGGCGAGGGGACGCGCGGCATCAGGAGCCTTGATCTCGACCTGCAGGAGAACGCTCGTCGCATCGAGCACTTCCTCAAAGGTGGGAATCCTCTCTCCGTCACCGAGGTCGATGCTGCGTACTTCGTCAAAGGTGAGGTATTCGATCGGCGTGCGCAGGAACGGGGTCGCAGATGCGGCGGTGCGCTCGACAGTGCGGTCGTGCAGGATGACAAGCACCCCGTCTCTGGTGATCTTGACGTCGAGTTCGATCTCGTCAACGCCCACGCGCTCAGCGCTCGCGAACGCTGTCAGGGTGTTCTCGGCCGAGTCACCAAGATTGCCGCGGTGCCCGCATAGGACGAACTGTCGTTCAGTGGCCATTGGAGGTCCTTCTTCCTCTTATGGGATGGTGTGCTGCACGCCTGCGTGGCGGTCAGCGGATGATCTTGTCGAGCGTGTGAGCAAGGGCGCGGTCTGCGATCACGAGGAGCTCCGTTGAGGGTTCCCGGTCATCGATACCCAGAACTGTTGCACCTGCCTGACGGGCAATGAGTGCGGCGGCCGCATAGTCCCAGACGGGTAGCCCGCGCTGGAAGTGTCCGTCGGTCCGCCCTTCGGCAACTCCGCAGATCTCGAGCGCAGCCGCCCCGACGAGCCGGAAGTCACGAACTCGCGGAGTGAGGGTGGTGACGTCGCGGAGGACGCGGTCTCGCTTAGCGATGTCGTATGGGATACCGGTGGACACCAATGCCCGGTCGAGCGGAATATCGGCGTTCACGTGTATCGGATCGCCGTTGAGCAGTGCGGGCCTTCCATGTGCCGCGGCGTACTCGGTATGCATGGCCGGCGCGTATACGCATCCCGCTACCGTGACGCGACGGGCGCCTTCGGCGCGGGCGGTGGCAGCAATCGACACCGCGTAATAGCTCGAGCCATAGAGATAGTTGACGGTGCCGTCAATCGGGTCCACGATCCAGGTCACCGCACTCGATCCGACCGATTCTCCCTCTTCTTCGCCGAAGATCCCGTCGCCAGGTCGAGCTTCTTGAAGACGCTCCCGGATGAGGGTCTCGACAGCGGTATCAGCCTGAGTGACGATATCGAGCTGGCTCGACTTGGTCTTCGCGACGCTGATGCCGTTGGCACGCATGGAGGCGGCTAGGGCCCCGGCCTCGGCGGCGACAGTTCGAGCGATGTCCAGGAGAGCAATCGGGTCGACTCCGTCTAGAAGAACCGGCTCATCCGCCGGTGTGGGTGTCGTCATGTCACTTCATTCCACTTCTCGCGACACTCGCGATGAACTGCTTTTGCAGGACGAGGAAGATGATCACCATCGGCAGTGCCGCAAGCACACCCGCGGACATCAGCACGTTCCAGTCCGTGAAGTAGGCGCCGCGTAGAAGTGCGAGACCCGGGCCGAGCGTGAGCTTGTCTATCGAGCGATTGACGACGATTGGCCAGAGCAGTTCCTTCCACTCCGACAGGACCGTCAAGATCGCTAGCGTGATGATTCCACTGCGCGCAATCGGGACGACGATGGTGAGCAGGATGCGGAAGTGCGATGCTCCGTCGATGCGCGCCGCCTCGATGAGTTCGCTCGGAACTCCTCGGAAGAACTGATAAAGAAGGAACACCCCGAACGCATCGAAGATCGATGGAAGGAACAGCGCGACAATCGTGTCCGTCATCTTCAGACCGGAGATGATGGCGTAGTTGGGAACGATGAAGATGTCGCCTGGGATCATGATCAGCGCGAGGACAGCGATGAGGATCACCCGGGCTCCCGGCACCTTGATCACGGCGAGCGCATACGCCGCAAGGGTGCAGATCAGCAGGGTGCCCAGCACGCGTCCTGCAGACGCCAGGACCGTGTTGCCCAGCAGGGTGAGGAACGGTATGCGGTCGAAGACCTCCTGAGCTCCTTCAAGCGTGACCGGGTTTGGGACCGGGTTCGGGGGAATCTGGAGTGTCTGATTCGACGTCATCAAGGCGGTCGAGAGCATCCACGCAAAAGGGGCGAGGATTATGAGCCCGACGATCGTGACGATGGCGTAGGTCCACCAACGTGTGCGTGTATGCAGCATCAGCCGTCCTCTCCGTAGTGGACGTAGCGCCGTTGCAACTGGAACATGACCAGTGACACAGCGAGGATCAGAATGAAAAGGACCAGAGAAACCGCGGAAGCGTAACCTCGGTCACCAACGTTGAGGAAGGCGAGCTGGTAGTAGTAGTACACGGCGGTGATCCCGTAGTTCACCGAGGTTGATGCCTCGGGCGGCAGCAGAATGTACACCACGTCGAAAAGCTTGAGCGTGCCGATTGTCGTCGTCAGGATGACGAAGAACAGCGAAGGACTCAGGAGCGGGAGAGTAATCGAGAAGAACCTCCGCGTAGGTCCTGCTCCATCTAGAGTGGCCGCCTCATAGACCTCTGTCGGGATGTCTTTCATGCCGGCATACAGGATGATGGTCGGCACGCTGAACGACAGGAAGACAACGATGACGGTGACTACGACAGTCACGCCCCCTGCGGTGCCGAACCAGCTCACAGGGGTACTGCCGATGGCTTTCAGTAGGGCGTTGAGAAGGCCGTACTGAGTTTGGAAGATCCAGCCAAACAGCATGATGGCTGCAGTAGGCAGCATCACGGCTGGGAGGAACACGATCGCTCGGAATGCTGAGGCCCCCCTGAACTGCCACTGCATCAGTGTCGCGCAAATGAGTGCGACGACGACCACACCGGGGACGACGACGAGGCAGAACTTGAACGTGTTCAACAGTGCGATGCCGAGCTGACTGTCCGACAGCATCCGCTCATAGTTCGCCAGACCCGTGAAGTCGGCCGGACCGAACGCACCCGCATCTGTGAACGAGAGCCACACGTTATAGCCGAAACCATAGAAGCGGAACAGCAGGAGCCCCGCGAACAGGGGCAGCAGGAAAAGGAACCCGATGCGCGCGTCTCTCCGGCCGAGCTTGCGCCGTCGCGGGGTGCGGTGGCGCAAGCTCGGTTCGATGCTCGGAGAGAGCTCGATGATGGACTGTGTCACTGGAACGCTCGGGTCAGCAGTTCGTCCGCCTTCTGCGCCGCCTCTTCAGCAGTCAGGGTTCCGGCGTAGAACGGTCCGGTGACAGTACTTTCCAGCTCAGGCATGATGGATCGCACGAGGGGGAACTCCGTGGTCGTACGAAGGTACTGATCGGGGTAGGTCGCCTCGAACGCCTCGTCGAGGCCGACGAGCGCGCTGTTCGCCTCGAAATAGGCAGCTTTTACTTCGTCGGCCTGGTTCGCGGCCGGGCTCGCTCCGCCCTCTACATGCAGCTTCGCGCCCTCGTCGGACGTGAGGTACTTGATCAGTTCCCACGCCGCGTCCTTGTGCTGGGAGTTGGAGTTCATCACGTATGACAATCCGTTGGTGTCCGTCGCCCGGGACCCATTCACCTCTGGCTGCGGCACAACATGCAGGGTGCCCTCGGGTGCGTCCGACTGCGATAGCAGGCTCAACTGGAACGACGGGATCTTCGCCATTGCAATCGTGCCCGACAGAAGCGCGGAGACCGCGTTGAAGTCGGTCGAATCGGCCACGGCCGGGATCAGACCGCGGTCCTGAAGATCCTTGAGCTTTTCGAATGCCTCAATACCCTCCGGAGATGACACGACGCCCTTCTGATCTTCCACGACGTTCGCGTCGAGTTGGTGGACGACGCTGGCCACGCCCGTGTTGAAGAAATATGTGTAGAACAGAGGAGGCGCGCCGAGCTTCTCCTTCGCTTCCTCGCCGATGCGCACCATGTCGTCCCAGGTCCAGTCGGCGGTGGGCACGTCGGTAATACCGAGCTCCTCGAAGACCGCGGCGTTGTAGACCACGGTCCATACATCCTGATCCTTCGGCATTCCGTACTGCTTGCCATCGATGTTGTACAGACCCACGAGCTGCTCGGGGTACTGCTCCATATCGACGTTGTCCCGTTCGATGTACTCATCGAGCGGTTCGAGGGCGCCGCCCTCGATGTAGACAGGTGCTCGCGAGCTTTGCCACATCACGTCGGGCCCCTCTCCGGCGCCGAGGGCGGCGTCAAGCTTCGTGTAGTACTGGTCCTCCGGCAAGTTTTCGTAGACAACCTTGATGTTTGGATTCGCAGCTTCGAAGCCGTCGACCGCGTTCTGAACACCCGCCTTCTGGGCGGGATCCCAAGTCTGCAGGGTGAGAGTGATCTTCTCTCCTGACTCTGCGCCACCGTCGCCTGACGAGTTGGCGGAGCAGCCGGCCACACCGGCGATGAGAGCTGTGGTTGCCACAACGGCCAGCGTTGAGCGACGTGTGCGCTGAGAAAGGTACATCGCAGCGGATCTCCTTTGATCTTGATGTTGCAGGCAAACTCGGTCAGCACGGCGCGGATCGAGCATGACACGGGACCCCAGTTCGGTGTAATTCGAAACTTGAGCCGGGAACGCTCCCGGTCGTGTGCAACACTGTACCCACGCTAGTAGCTCAACTGCAAGCCCGGAATCACGGGGGGCTCGACTGTTCATCGACTCGTCAAGCTTCGTTTTCCTTCGTCACCGTGCTCCAGCAACGCAAGAAGTGGGCTAGACGACGGGAAGGTTCCCGGAATGGAGGCGGCACATGCCGTATTTGGCGTTCGGTCTCGCTCTGATCTTCGCCGTCATCGTCGGTCGCAACGACGGTTCGCCGTTGGTGGCCTTGGCTGTGCGATCTTCCCATCGAGCGGCGTGGTGGCCACCGGCCGTCCTCGTCGCATCAGTGATTACGTTGCCCGCGCTGGGCCTTTCCGCGGTCGCTGCGACACTCGGAGCGATGTTCGCGGATGCGGCCAGCAACAGCAGCGCGGGTCTAGCGGTACTCCTGAGCGCGACCATCGTCACACTGCTTATCTCCACAGCGACTGGGATCCCGACCTCGATCACCTTGGCGCTGGTAGGAGCCTCAACGGGCGTCCAGTTCACTCAAGGCGCGGTGGATCTGGACAGGCTGTTGCGAGTGCTCGGCCTCGCCGCCGCTGGTCCGGTTGCCGCCTGGCTTATCGCGTTGCTGATTACTCACCTGATCACTCTTGCCCGCGGGCCTCAGCTCGAGCGGAGGGTGCGACTGAACCAGACCTTGGCGTTCACCGCGACTGCTGTTGCCTACGGTTCGAACGACGCGCAAAAGTTGCTAGCAGTCTTTGCCGTGCTGTTTGGCCTCGGCATTTCTGAGGGCGCAATCGATGCGAGAGTCATAACTCTGACTTCGGTCAGTTTCAGCGCAGGCGTGCTCTGGGGGCTGCGCCGGAGCAGTCACAGCCTTCGACGAGGAGTCCTACACCCAAAACCGTATCAGGTTGCCTCTACGCTCTGGGCGAGCGCCTCAGCCGTCCTGATCGGATCGGCGCTAGGTACACCGATGAGTATGACCCAGTCCGTTACAGGCGCATTGGTGGGCTCGACGCCTCCACGGGAGTGGCGGCGAGTGCGTTGGGAGCAGTCGCGCAGGGTCGCTCTCGCGTGGTTATGGACACTACCTGTGGCCGCGGTGCTCGGCTGGGCGCTCACAAGCGTGACTACACGTCTTATCTAACTCGCAAAGGAGTCGAGCATGCGTCGCATCATCAAGCAATTGAAGAGACGGACCACCAGAGATCTTCTCGCTCATCAGATCAACATCACCTTGGATGGCGTCGCGTTAGCCTTCGAAGCGATCAGCACTCCGGCGAATCGGACCGACGCCCGCACATCGATGGCCAAGATTGAACATCTGGGCGATGACGCACGAGCAGAAGTGATCCGGGTGATGTCTTTGCGGGTGACCACGCCACTGGACCGAGAGGATCTGTTCCGAGCGTCGCGGTCAATTGACGATGTTCTCGATAACACTCGCGACTTCGTGCGTGAAATGGCGATGTGGCACGCCGATCCCGGCCCATGCGCCAATCGCGCTCTGGAGCACGTGTCCACGGCACTGTCGAAGCTGCGGGATGCGGTCGCTAGCCATAATCCCGCCGATGTCAGGGAGCGATGCCTCGCCGCACGCAAGGAGGCGGGGCAGGTACGCCGCGCCTACCAAGAAGGACTAGCACAGATCTTCCGTTGCGAGCTCTCGATGGACACGCTCAAGACCCGCGAGTTGCTCCGTCGGCTAGACGTGATTGGCCTTCGTCTCACCGAGGGCGCAGACGCTTTGCTGGACGGTCTCATCAAACGAGCGATCTGAAGATCCGAAATTCTGAACGCACATTGAAGCGCCGGGAACACCTGGCGATTGGGGCGGACACAGCACTCCTACATGGATCCTTGACCGGAAGTCCCTCATCGAGCCCGCCAATGTCGCGAGAGTGCGAACACTACGGTCGGCCCTCGCGGTCGCTCGCTCGGAAGCGGATGCCGTGCTGCTGGCCTGGGGCACCAACGCTTGGTCGCGGGTTCCGACCGACGAGCACACGATCGCAGCGACCCTCCGCCTGTTCCTGCGCGCAATCACCGATCAGCTTCCAGATACCCCAATCCTCGTGGTGAGTCCCCTGCTCCGCCCGGAGGCGGAGGAAGAGCCGAATGCGTTCGGCGTAAATCAACGCCAGTTGCGAGAGGCCATCGAGACCGAGACGGCTCGCTTCAGCGCTGAGCACCATCTCCCCCAACTATCCGCGCTCCCCGGCAAAAGCATTGTGTCGGAAGCACAGCTCGTCGACGGGACGCACCCCGGAGATGCTGGCAACTTGGCCATGGCGTCGGCCGTCACGGCGGGTTTCCGGGCTGTGATCAGCTAATGCCCACAGAAGGGTAGCGTTCGCACATTGTGCCAAGCACTCAAAAGACAGCGGTCCTAGCCTGCCTTGTGCCGCATTCTTGTGTCGCGCTCAAACGGGCGAGTCCCTCCTGCCGGGCCAGCCTCTGTGGGCCCGGAACGGGGCGTTCGTCCCATTTGGTCGCGCACGGCAAAAGGGAGTACGTCGTGAAACTCTATGAGGCGTCAAGGTCGGCACCAGCGAGTCCCAGTTCAACGCCTGCTGCTAAAGCGAACGCGACTGCGTCCCGACCGCCGAACGGCAACTAGTGGTTCATACAACAGTGCCTCGGATTGCGAGTTGGCACTCGCCAGCCGATCCGGGGCAGCGGGGTGCGGCGCGGAATCGCAGTGCTCCGCACCCCCCTTCCGGCGATTGACGCACGCTTGCCGAGATGGACATCGCCGTCCAACACCACCTTCATACATCGGATCTGCGCTGAGCGATCGGCATTCGCCGGGCCAACTTCCGGCCGCCTCTGGGCCCGCCACAGTGTCAGTTGAACTGGGGGTAAAGGCGTACTCCGAGACTGTGTTCAAGAGCAGCGATGGTGCGAAGATCCGGCCAGACGGTGCCAGCGAGTACCCTTCGAATGGTCCCCTCATCGAGGCCCGCCACTTTCGCGACTGAACGGATGCTACGATCGCCGATCGCACCTCTCAGATTCACCACGAACCGACGCGCCGTTTCTGCGATCTCGTCACTCGTCTCCCCTTCAGGCCAGTCGTTGACAAGAGATGCCGGCGGCTTCCTTTCACGGTCTGACACGCGCTACCTCCCAATCCCAGCGTTTACGTGGTGCATGTACGGACAGCAGAAGCACCTATAAGTTGCAGGCGCAGGTTGAAGGTCCCGCTGGAGCGAGTTCAAGGACGTCTCACATCACTGCTGGGCGGCGCGGCGGGCCTCCTCCTCCTTGCGCCAGCCCTCCTCCTTCTCGATCCACTCGTTGTCGGCGGGGAAGTCGGAGGCGTCGGTCACGCGCCGCACCTCGAGGAAGGACCCTGCGCCGAGCGGCGCCCTGCTCGCCCACTCCGCGGCCTCCTCGCGGGTGGACGCCTCGATGATCCAGAAGCCGTTGAACAGCTCCTTGGTCTCGCCGTAGGGGCCGTCCGTGATCAGGGGCTTCTCGGCGCTGAAGTCGACCACGAAGCCCTCGGCCGCGTCGGTGAGCCCCTCGCCTGCCAGCAGAACGCCGGCCTTGATCATCGACTCGTTGTACTTGCCCATGGCCTCGATGACCTGCTCGAACGGCATCTCCTTGTACGCCTCGACGGCCTCGTCGTTCGAGCGCATGATCAGCATGTACTTCATGATGTACTCCTCGGTTGGTGGGGCCGTCTGTCGACCCTCTCACTGAAGACGTCGAACGGGAACGCCCCGGATCGACATGTGTCGGAAGATTCTTCGGAGATTTTCCCCGCGGCGCTCAGCCGAGCTCGTCGACGGCCGCGCGGATCGCATCAGCGGAGGCGCGGAGGAGCGCCAGCTCGTGCTCGCTCATGGGCGTCTCCCCCAGCGGCACGGCACCCGCGGCACCGACCACCGAGGGCACCGACAGGGCCACGCCACGGATGCCGTACTCCCCGTCGAGCACGGTCGCGACGGGGAGCACGGCGCGTTCATCCCGCAGCACGGCCTCGGCGATGCGCGCGCAGCTCACCCCGATCGCGAGGTTCGTCGCGCCCTTGCCCTTGATGACGGCGTAGGCCGCATCGCGCACCTCGATCGCGATGCGGTCGAGCTCCTCCTGCGTGAAGGGCTCGCGCGCGGGCCAGTCGAGGATCGGGACCGAGCCGATCGTGGCGTTCGACCACAGCGCGAACTCGGTGTCTCCGTGCTCGCCGACGATGTCGGCGTGCACGCTCGCCGTGTTCACCTCGGCGCGCTGCGCCAGGCGCCACCGCAGTCGCGAGGTGTCGAGCACCGTACCCGAGCCGAAGACGCGATGCGGCGGCAGCCCCGAGACGCGCTGCGCGACCACCGTCATGACATCGGCGGGGTTGGTCACGATGATGAACACCGCCTCCGGCGCGCGCTCGACCAGCTGCGGCATCAGGGTCTCGAGCAGACGGGCGTTGATGCCGGACAGCTCCATGCGCGTCTGCCCCGGCTGCTGCTTGGCACCTGCCGTCACGACGACCACATCACTGCCGTCGACCACGGACAGGTCGGATCCGCCACTCACCGCCGCAGACGTGAACTGCGTCCCGTGTGCGAGGTCGAGGACCTCGGCATCCACCTTCTCCGTCGCGATGTCGTAGAGCGCGACCTCCGCCGCGCTCCCCCGGATGAGCGCTGCGTACGCGACGCTCACCCCGACACTGCCCGCACCGATCACCGTGAGTTTCGTCCGCGCCTTGGTCATACGCTCATCCTGCCTGAACCGGGCCCGACCTCGCGACGCCGGATCCGCGGGCACAGTTTCGGATGCCGGGACGCGGCGCGCCGGCATCCGCCCCGTCCAACCGGCGTGTCGGACCGGGGATCCGAATCTGTGCCCGGGGCGCGGGTCAGGGATCCGAATCTGTGCCCGGGGTGCAGGCAGACGGGCGGTGGCCGCGGGTACGCGAACGGGCACGGACCGAGGTGGTCCGTGCCCGTTCGACGTCACCGGTGTGAGAGCGAGGTCACTCCCACTCGATGGTCCCTGGCGGCTTGGAGGTCACGTCGAGGACGACGCGGTTGACGTCGCGCACGCCGTTGGTGATGCGGTTCGAGATCTTCGACAGCACGTCGTAGGGCAGGCGCGTCCAGTCGGCGGTCATCGCGTC
>JAZBLS010000008.1:0-41682 GCA_037033365.1 Actinomycetota bacterium
CGCGCTCGCGTCATTCCGACCGTCAGCAGTCGTTCGCCGTCGGGCGTCGACAGGTCACCGAAGTCGCTGAGCACCCGGCCGTGCTTGGTGAGGCCGAACCCGAGCGAGAAGATCACGCGGTCGCGGCTCTCCGCGACCGACTCCTCGAGCGTGAGGACGGCGAACGGCTCGGCGGTGTCGCGGCCGACGAAATCGGCGACGTCGGAGCGTCCGGCGAAGGCCGAGGTGACGGCTGCACGCACCCGCTCGGCGTGACGACGGCTCGCGGTGACGACCATGAGCGACTCATCCGGCCGGTGCACCGCGTGCTCGACGACGAGCGTCACGACGCGGGCGACCTCGGCATCCGGGCTCTCCACCGCGCCCGATACGGGATCGGGAGCTCCGGTGCCGCCCTCGACGTAGTCGACCGTGAGGCTGCCCCGACCGAGGTAGGACCCCGCCCAGGGCAGGGAGACGATCTCGCCGCCGTAGAACGCATCGTTGATGAGCTCGGCGAGGTCCTCGCCACCGGCGCGGTAGCTGCGCGTCAGGGTCATCACGGGAAGGAGCTCGGAGAGGCGCTCGAAGACCGAGACCTCGTCGAACGGCACCTCCGGCTCCCAGTCGCCCTCGTCGATGGCGACGTGGAACGGGGTCGGCCGCTGTGTGACCGGGTCGCCGAAGGCGACGACCTGGCGCGCCCGGCGGATGGCCGGCGTGGCCTCGGCGAGGTTGATCGCCGCGGCGTCGACGAGGAGGACCGTGTCGAACTCGACGGCATCCGGGATCTCGGGGACCAGGTACGGAGAAGAGATCCACACGGGCGCGAGCACGTCGACGAGCGTCGGAGCAGCGCTCACGATCTCGGCCGTCGAGGTGTGCGGCTGCTTGAGCGCCCGGCGCAGGTTCTGCGACTGCTCCGGTTCGTCGACGATGGCGATCTTCCACTGATTGGCGAGCTGCCAGGCGAGGAGCGGACCGGCCATCGCCGCATGAGCCTCGTCCACCAGACGGAAGTCTCGCTCTAGCCGATCGACGACGGCGGTGTTGGCCCCGAGCAGCGCGCGGTCGTCCTGCAGCGCCCGCTCGAGCAGCGACTGCCACCAGGCGAACTCGAGCTCGTCGCCGACGCGGGCCTCCGAGACGTGACGCACCGAGAGCTCGGTCAGCAGGGGCTCGAGGCCGAGCTCGGCGAGCCGATCGCGCAGCTGCGCGCGTTCGACGAGATTGTCGAAGACGTCGGACTTCGCCGCCAGCCCGGCGAGGGTCCGCACGAGACGAGCCACCGGCAGGGAGGACAGCGGCTCGCGACGGCCGAGGGCTGCGTCGAGCTCGGCGAGCTCCGCATGCACGCGCTGCCACGAGGAGTGGACGTCTCCGAGACCCAGCGGGATCTCGGGGGCGACGCCGGCTTCGACGCAGCGCTGCCACTGCGTGCGCTGCGTCTGGATGCGCAGCAGCGCCTCGTGCATCTCGGTGACGTGGATGCCGGGGCGCACGTACTCCTTCGCGAGCCGGCGCAGTCGACGACGGTTCGCGCCCGACATGTTCGGCGCATCCCGGCGGGAACCGTGCGCCTGGATGAGCTCGCCGAGAGGTCGCTCGAAGACCGTGGGGCTGAAGCGGTCGAGTGAATCGCGGATGCCCGACAGCAGACGCAGGTACTCCCCCAGCTCGTCGATGGTCGCGAACGGCCGCATGTGCGTCTGGGCGATCAGCGCATAGCCGCGCTCGAGGAGGGCGGGCACGCTGCTCGCGTGCAGCCGCACCGCGAGCTCATGCGCCGAGCGCGCAGCCTCGGTGCTCGAGAACGAGACGCCGTACCACGGCGAGTCGTCCGGTCCGAAGCGGAACTCGCCGAGGCGGGCGGCCTGCGAGAGGGCGCGCGCCGCTGCGGAGCGGTCATCGGCCAGGCGCCGGAGCGTGTCAGCGCTCAGCCGTGCCGTCGTCGACGGAGGATTCGGCAGCGAGGCGAGGCGCGTCAGATGACGGGTCGCGTCCAGCACGGATGCGCTGGTGCCCGCGACCGGAGCCGTCAGCGCCTGACGGTAGTCGCGCAGCACCGTGCGCAGGCGCACCAGCGCGTCGTCCACGTCGCTGACCTTGGGCGACGTCGCCTTCTCGTTGCGGACGATCGCACGCACGAGATCGCGTCGGACGGTCGCCGGGGACACCGCGAGGCTGTCGAGCCCGATTCCCGCGAGTCGATGACGGACACCGTCGAGCGTGGACCGGCGCGCCGACACCACGAGGACGCGCTTGCCCCCGCGGACGAGCTCGCCGAGAGCGTTGATGACCGTCTGGGTGCCACCGGTTCCCGGCAGCGTCGCGACCGTCAGCGAGTGGCCGGCGGCGATCCGCGCGAGCACGGCCTCCTGCTCGGCATCCGCGTCGAGGAGGAGGTTGTCGGATGCCGGAGCGCGGTCGTCCGGACCGGTGTGGTGCGGCTCCGGCCGGCGGGCGGAGACCTGCTCGCGATCCCCGACGTGGCCCGCGAGGGCGTTCAGCATGACGTGGTCGAGTGTGCGACCGTCGCGCGACATCGCACCGGAGACGTCGGCGAAGGTGGAGACGACGAGCCTCGGCAGCACCGTGAACGTGTCGATCGAGCGCGTCGTGGCGCGCAGGCTGTCGATCACGGGCTGCGGCTTGAAGATGCCCCCGTCGTAGGCCAGCGCGGCGAGCGCGGCGGCGTCGATCGTGATGCCGAAGTGCTCGCGCGCGATCCGCACGAGCTCCGGGTTGACCTCGAACGACCCGTGCAGCTTGAGCTCGAAGTCCGAGTGGTGACGGCGGATCGCGAGGGGACGCAGCAGCACGGGGGCGGCGAAGTCCGCGCCGCCGATGCGCCAGCCGGCGACGCCGACGGCCAGATGCACGGCCTCGATGCCGCGGACCGTGCGGAGCTCGGTGTTCTTCGCGGTGATGCGCTCCGCCGCCATGCGGGCGGTGCGCAGGCCCACCTCGTCACGGAAGAGGTTCGACAGCAGCGTCGACTTGCCGGTGATGAACTGGGGAAGGCTGCCCGGGTGCGCCTTCGAGATGTCGATCCCCGACTCCGCTGTGTCGCGGAACGTGACGAGCGGCGAGGAACCGCCGAGATCGGCGGCTTCGCCGCGGAGACGTGTGCGCTCAGCCTCGGCGGCATGGGCGACGTGCACGCCGGACGGCGTCTGCTGCAGCTCGCCCAGGGTCACCGAGGCATCCGTCACCGCCTTCTCCGCGGTCTTGCCATCACGTCGCCACACATCTCACACACTAAGCGCGTCACGCCGCAGGCTCGGTATCCCGGGCGGGTTTCACCGGATTTCCGGCCGTTTCCCGCCTCTCGGCCCCACCGCGGACCCCTTCTGCACGATCACCGAATCCACCGGGCGCTCCCCACCGGCCGGCATCCCGCGCCCGCGCCGTCCGCGGAGGCCGCCACTATGGACGCATGACCTTCCGCTACGACTTCGCACCCACCCCGTTCGGTGACGCGCTCGCCGTCTTCTCCGACGAGGGGATCGTCAGCTTCGACCTGTCTGAATCGGAGGATCCGTCGGTGCCGTGGCTCCTCGAGGGCGTCAGCCGTCGGCTCCGCGCCGCGCCGGTCCCCGACCCCGGTGCGGCGGACGAGCTCGCGCACCTGCTCGGAGCGTACTTCGACGGCACACCGGTGCGATTCGACGAGGAACTCACCCTCGACTGGCAGCTCGCAGACGGCTTCGCTCGCACGGCCCTGCAGACGATCTGCACGATCGACTGGGGCCAGACGATGAGCTACGGCGAGGTCGCCGTGCTGGCGGGGCACCCGGGGGCCGCGCGAGCGGTCGGCACCGCATGCCGACTCACGCCGTTCTCGATCATCGTGCCGGTGCATCGCGTGGTGCGTTCCGACGGGTCCGTCGGCCAGTACGGCGCCCATCCCGAGCGGAAGCGATTCCTACTCGATCTCGAGGCCTCCCGCTGACGGGAGACGACGTGGACCCCGGCGAGTAGGCCGCCGGGGTCCACGTGCCGCCGCTGGTCGCGGACGGGCGGATGTCAGGCCGTCAGTGATCGACCGCCTTCTCCGCTCCGAACCCGGTGAGCGAGCGCACCTCCATCTCGGCCGCGAGGACCGGCGACTCCTTCCGCCGGCTGGTGATCGTGCCGAGCCAGCCGAGGAGGAAGCCGAGCGGGATCGAGACGATACCCGGGTTGTTCATCGGCCAGAGAACGATGTCGATTCCCGGGATCATGGAGGTCGGCGAACCAGAGAACACCGGCGACAGCACGATGAGGATGATCGCTGCCGCGAGTCCGCCGTACATGCTCCAGACCGCACCGCGGGTGTTGAAGCGGCGCCAGAACAGCGAGTACAGGATCGTCGGCAGGTTGGCGGATGCCGCGACCGCGAAGGCCAGCGCGACGAGGAAGGCGATGTTCTGCCCCTGCGCCCCGATGCCGCCGACGATCGCGAGGATGCCGATCACCACCACCGTGCGCCGGGCGACCCGCACCTCGCCGTTGGGGTCGGGCTCCACGGGGTTGCCTGCGGCATCCTTCTTGCCCTTCTGGATCACGTTGGCGTAGATGTCGTGCGCGAACGACGCGGCCGCCGTGATCGTGAGCCCGGCCACGACGGCCAGGATCGTCGCGAAGGCGACCGCCGAGATGAAGCCGAGCAGCACCGGTCCGCCGAGGTACAGCGCCAGCAGCGGCGCAGCCGAGTTCGGCCCGCCGGGGGCTGCGGCGATCACATCGGCTCCGACCAGCGCACCCGCGCCGTAGCCGAGCACGAGCGTGAGCAAATAGAAGCCGCCGATGAGCCAGATCGCCCACACGACCGAGCGACGGGCCTCCTTCGCGGTCGGCACCGTATAGAACCGCATGAGCACGTGCGGCAGACCCGCTGTTCCGAGCACGAGCGCCATGCCGAGCGACAGGAAGTCCCAGGGGTTCGCGCCGTACTGCAGCCCCGGGCCGAGGATCGCGTCGCCCTTGTCGGAGTTGGCGACCGCGGCCTCCAGCAGGGTGTTGAGGTTGAACCCGTTGATCGCGAGCACCCACACCGTCATGGCGATCGCCCCGCCGATCAGCAGGAACGCCTTGACGATCTGCACCCAGGTCGTGCCCTTCATCCCGCCGATGAGGACGTAGACGATCATGAGCACGCCCACGACCGCGATGACGATCGACTGACCGACCCGGCCGTCGATGCCCAGGAGCAGCGACACCAGGCCGCCTGCACCCGCCATCTGCGCCAGCAGATAGAAGAAGCACACCGCGAGGGTCGTGATCGCCGCGGCCATCCGCACGGGCTTCTGCTTCAGCCGGAAGGACAGCACGTCGGCCATCGTGAACTTCCCGGTGTTGCGCATGAGCTCGGCGACCAGCAGCAGAGCGACGAGCCAGGCGACGAGGAAGCCGATCGAGTACAGGAATCCGTCATACCCGTTGATCGCGATCGCCCCGCAGATGCCGAGGAAGGATGCCGCGGAGAGATAGTCGCCCGCGATCGCGAAGCCGTTCTGCGGCCCGGTGAACGAGCGACCGGCCGCGTAGTAGTCGGCCGCCGTCTTGTTGTTGCGGCTCGCGCGGATGACGATGAACAGCGTCACGGCCACGAATGCGACGAAGATCGAGATGTTGAGGACGGGATTGCTCTCGGCCGTGACCGAATCCGTCGCGGCGTGCACGATGACGCTCATGCCCCCGCCTCCGTCTTCTCCAGCTCTTCACGGATCTCGGTCGCCAGCGGGTCGAGCTTGCGATTCGCGAAGGCGACATAGCCCATCGTGATCGCGAACGTGGTCACGAATTGTCCGAGGCCCATCAGCAGGCCCACGGTGATATCACCCCAGACCCGCTGCGACATGAATTCCGTGGCGAATGCGGCAAGCAGCACGTAGACGAAATACCAGATGAGGAAGAATGCGGCGAGCGGGAAGATGAATGAGCGCTGCGTACGTTTCAGCTTTCGGAATCGAGGGGATTCCTCGACGGCGATATAGTCGATCGCTCCTGCGGAATCGACCGGTGCGTGGTCGGACATGGGGCCTCCTTGCCTCATGGTTCACGGCTCACCCGGCCTGGCCGGGCGAATGGTAGGGTCGACGCTACGAAACGGGGAACAGGGCCGTCACCCCCGAAAGTAGGTAGTCGTGAGCAGTGCGACCGAGATGGAATCCGAGACCGAGCTCGTCGCGAGAGCCGTGCGCGAGCTCGCCCAGCGCACGAGGTTCCCCGTGACCTTCGGCGGTCTGATCGACGAGGGCGTGGTCAGCGTCACGAGCATCGTCGGCAATCGAACTCACAGCCTCGACGGTCTGCGCGTGAGACCCGAGCGCGGCCTGGGCGGACGGGCGATGATGGAACTTCGCCCCCGCATGACGAACGACTACGGGTCCTCGCAGCAGATCACGCACGACTACGACGTGTTCGTGCTCGGCGAGGGCCTCCGCACGCTCCTCGCCCTGCCCATCGTCGTCAGCGGGCGCCCCCGCGGCGTGTTGTACGCGGGCGCATGGGACAAGACCCCGGTGGGGGGCATCACGACGGCGCCCGCCATGCAGGTCGCGCAGTCGGTGGCCGAGGAGCTCCGCATCCGCGATGAGGTCGAGCGCCGACTGCGCGCGGCCGCGCCCGCACCCGACCTCGTGGCTCCGCGCCAACGCGAGGAGCTCAGGGAGAGCTTCGCCGAGCTCCGGAGCATCGCGGCGTCCGTCGCGGATGCCGAACTGCGCACGCGCATCGCGCAGGTCGAGCACCGGTTGCTGACGCTCGCCGGCGAGACGGCGGCCGCGCCCACCGGCCCGATCCCCACCGTTCACCTGTCTCGACGGGAGACCGATGTGCTCGCGTGCGCAGCCCTGGGGGCGACCAACGCCGAGATCGCCGCGCAGCTCGGCCTCCGTGAGGGCACCGTGAAGGCCTATCTGGGGACGGCGATGTCCAAGCTTGATGCGTCGACGAGGCACGCCGCCGTCACGCGTGCGCGGCGAGCGGGCCTCCTCCCCTGAGGCCCGGGCGGAGCCCGCGCTTCACGGCCGGATCTGCCCAGGCGCTGCCCAGCGGGGGTCGCTAGCATGGGGAGCGGTCGGCGAACACCGGCCCCGGACGAGGCAGACCAGTACCCGGTGAGCGAAAAGACTGGTCCGAAAGGACCTGTCATGTCGTGGATCATCCTGGTCGTCTCCGGAGTCCTCGAGGCCGTTTGGGCGACCGCCCTCGGCAAATCCGAGGGACTCACCAAGCTCTGGCCGAGCATCATCTTCGTCGGCGGACTCGCATTGTCGATGATCGGACTCGCATTCGCGATGCGCGATATCGCCACCGGAACGGCCTATGCGGTGTGGGTCGGAATCGGCGCGACGCTCACTGTCGTCTGGGCCATGATCACCGGTGACAGTGATATCTCGTGGGTGCGCATCCTGCTGCTTCTCGGGCTCGTCGGCTGCATCGTCGGGCTGAAACTCATCGACCCCGGCCACGAATAATATTGTCGCTGCGCTGATTCCGCCCTATTCTGAATTCATGGCGAGAAGAATTGTGCATCAGCTGGTCGACGACATCGACGGCAGCGTCCTGGAGACCGGCGAAGGCGAGACCGTGCATTTCTCCCTCAATGGCGCATCGTACGAGATCGATCTGAATTCTGCGCACGCCGAGGAATTGCGTGCAGCGCTCGAGCCGTACATCTCGGCCGGACGCCGCGCCGGCTCCTCGAGCGCAGTCCGATCGGCGGCGCCGCGCAAGCGCCAGGGCCGTAACCCCGAAGTCGCCGCCATCAGGGCGTGGGCCAACGACAACGGCTACACGCTCTCCGAGCGCGGCCGCATCCCGAACCCGGTGGTCGAGGCGTACAACGCAGCGCACTGACCCTTCGACAGGCTCAGGGACCCACCCTTCGACAGGCTCAGGGACCGGGCGGATCAGTCCGCTGCGACTCCCGCTTGAGCCCAAGGCTCGTCGCGCAGCGTGATCTCCTGTGTCATGTCCGTCAGGAATCGGATCACGACGTCCCGCTCCTGGGGTGACAGCCGCGCCGCGGAGTAGAACCGCTTCGCCTGCTGACGCCCCACCGTCTCCATGGCCGCGTGCCGGGTCTCCGGCGTGATCGTGATGGCGAGCGCACGCCGGTCCGTCGGGTGCGGGGCGCGACGGATGTGCCCACCCTTCTCCAGCCGATCCAGCAGCTTCGTCGTAGACGCTGTCGAGATCCCGAGGTGCGAGGCGATGCCGCCGGGCGTCGCCACGGCATCGCGATTCGCGCACACGATCAGGTAGTGCAGCGCACGCATGTCGGTGTCGTTCAGCTTCATATAGCGGCGTGACGCGACCGACAGCTTCTGCTCGGCCTCCCGCAGCTCCCCGAGCGCGCCCATGAGCTGGCTGATCTGACGCATATCCTCAGGCGCGACCCCCGAGCGGTCGACCAGGGTGCTGCGCGGATCGCTGGATTCGACGTCGTAGATCGCTCCGCGAGCCAGCCCGTCCGACGACATCTGCGCCCCGGGGGCGAGCTCTTCAGGGCGCTCACTCTCCAAAGGGGTGGCGTCGGGTCCGTTGCGCATGACATCATGCTACACACCATTGGATTCATGTTATGTTGATAATTAGCTAAGCTAGCGAATCTTGGAGGTTCCCCCGTTGGATGAGGTCACCCTCCTTTCCGAAGACGGCATCGCGATCGGCGTGCGAGCGAAAGACGTCGTGCACACGACCGACACCCCGCTGCACCTCGCCTTCTCCTGCCACGTGCTGGACCGCCACGGCCGTCTCCTCGTCACGCGACGGGCGCTCGGCAAGCTGACGTGGCCCGGGGTCTGGACGAACAGCTTCTGCGGACATCCGCGTCCGGACGAGAGCATGGCGGATGCCGTGCACCGCCGCGCCGCGCAGGAACTCGGCCTCGCCCTCACCGACCTCCGGCTGGCACTCCCCGACTACCGCTACCGGGCCGTCGATGCGAGCGGCATCGTGGAGAACGAGATCTGCCCCGTCCACGTCGCGGTCGCCGACGGCGACTTCCTGCCCGACCCCGACGAGGTGTCGGAGTGGGCCTGGGTAGACCCCGCCCGATTCGCGGACGCCGTCGCCGCGGCACCCTTCGCCTTCAGCCCCTGGCTCGTGGAGCAGCTCCCGCAGCTGCGTGCGATCGGGGCGGTGTGACCATGGTCTCGACGGCGCTCCAGGAGGACATGGGCACGCGCGTCGAAGAGGTCCTCCGCCGGCGCTTCATCCTGCATCGGGAGCACGCCGAGGTGTACGGCACCGAGTTCGCCGCCCTATGGCGGGCCGCAGCAGACCATGCCCTGGGCGGAAAGCTCGTCCGGCCGCGGCTGCTCCTCGACATCCACCGCGCTCTGGCCCCCGAGATCGGTTCCGAGCCGACCGCAGCGGCGGTCGACGTCGCGACGCACATCGAGATGCTGCACTACGCCTTCCTGCTGCACGACGACGTGATCGACGGCGACCTGACGCGACGCCGCCGCCCGAACCTCATCGGCACGCTCGCCTCGGGGCAGGGCCGGTCCGACGAAGCGGGTCTCCACTGGGCGCGGTCGAGTGCGATCCTCATGGGCGACCTGCTGTTGACCGCCGCCGTGCTGGGCTTCGCACGCGCCGACGTGCCCTCTGACATCCGGTCGCGCCTTCTCGACCTGATCGAGCAGACCATCGTCGAGACCGTCGCGGGCGAGCACACCGACGTGGCACTGAGCCACGGGATCATCGCCCCCGACCTCAGCACCGTGCTGAACATGAGCGTCTACAAGACCGCGACGTACTCGTTCGCGCTGCCGCTGCGCGCCGCCGCGCTCCTCGCCGGCGCCTCGCCGTCGGCGGAGGAGACGATGACGACCGTGGGCCGGCACATCGGTCTCGCGTATCAGCTGCAGGACGACCTCCTGTGCGTGTTCGGCGATCACCGCACCCATGGCAAGGACGCGTTCTCGGACCTCCGCGAGGGCAAGGAGACCGCGATCATCGCGTTCGCCAGGACGACTTCCGCCTGGCCGAGCATCGAGCCGCGGTTCGGTGCACCCGACCTGTCCGTGGACGCTGCCACCGACTTGCGTGACCGCCTGCAGGAGTGCGGCGCCGAGCGCTTCGTGGTGGGTCTCATCGGAGACCAGCTCGACGCCGTCTACACGCTGCTCGCCGACGCCGAGCGCGTCGGCGACATCAGCGCGGACGCGGCACGGTCGATCCTCGTCACGACGTCGAGGCTCGAAGGGCGTCAGGCATGACGCCCGGTGGCCCATCCGCCGACAGTCTCGGACGGTTCTCCCGTGCCGCGGACACGGCGTCGACTGACGTCATCCGCACCTATTCCACCTCGTTCGGCCTCGCGACCCGCCTGCTGGGCGAGCGGCACCGTCAGCACGTGCGGAACGTCTATGCGATGGTGCGCATCGCCGACGAGATCGTCGACGGCGTCGCCGCGGAGGCGGGGCTCGACGCGTCCGCGGCCACCGAGGCCCTCGACTCCTACATCCGCGAGACGCATCGGGCGATGCGCGTCGGGTACAGCACCGACCTCGTCCTGCACGCGTTCGCGCGAACTGCGCGCGAGTGCGGTATCGGCGAGGACCTGACCCAGCCCTTCTTCGACTCCATGCGCACGGATGTGACGGGCGCGGCCGACTTCGCCTCGTACGACGCGGATGCCCATGAGCGCTACGTCTACGGGTCGGCGGAGGTGGTGGGCCTGATGTGCCTGCGCATCTTCCTCCGCGAGGAGGAGCGCACCGAGGCCGAGCTCGCGGTACTCACGCACGGCGCCCGCCAGCTCGGGGCCGCCTTCCAGAACGTGAACTTCCTCCGCGACCTCGCCGACGACACCGAACGCCTCCAGCGCGGGTACCTCGCCGAGTCCGGCCGCCTCACCGACGCCGAACGGGATGCCTGGGTCGAGACGGTCGACGCACAGCTCGAGGACGCCCGGCGCTCGATCCCCCTGCTGCCGAAGGACGCTCGTGCCGCCGTGCGCAGCGCCCTGGCCCTGTTCGAATCCCTCACGCGTCGGGTCGCGAAAGTGCCCGCCGCCGAGCTGTACGAGAGACGTGTGCGCGTGCCAGATCCGATCAAAGCCCTCCTCGCCGCCCGCGCGGTCGTCGTCACCGCCCTGGAGCGGGACCGATGAGCCGCGTCGCGATCATCGGCGCCGGTGTGGCCGGGCTCGCGGTCGCCGGCCTGCTCGCGCGCGACGGCCACGACGTGACGGTCTACGAGAAGAACGGCAGGATCGGCGGGCGCGCCGGCACGGTCGAGCGCGACGGATTCCGCTTCGACTCCGGCCCCTCGTGGTACCTGATGCCCGAGGTGTTCGACCACTTCTTCTCCATGATGGGGACGACCACAGACGAACAGCTCGACCTCACGCTGCTCGACCCCGGTTACCGCGTGTTCCGGCCGCCGACAGCCGCAGGACCCGCCCCGGCGGTGACGGTTCCGACCGGTCGCGAGGCCGTCGCCCGTCTGTTCGAGGAGCGCGAGCCGGGATCCGCGAAGACCCTCGCCGGCTATCTCGACTCGGCGCACCACGCACGGACGATGGCGGAGCGCTACTTCCTCTACAACCCGTTCACGCGGCTGCGCACCCTCTCGACGCCCGAGGTGCTCCGCGCCCTCCCCCGTCTCGCCACGCTTCTCGGAACGCGGCTCCAGTCGTTCGCCGCCCGCCGCTTCCGCGACCCGATGCTCCGACAGATCCTGGGCTACCCGGCGGTCTTCCTCGGCACCGACCCGCGCAGCGCACCCGCGATGTACCACCTGATGAGCGCTCTCGACCTCGACGAGGGCGTGAGCTACCCCCAGGGCGGGTTCTGGCAGGTCGTGGAGCGCATCGCCGCGCTGGCGGCGGAAGCGGGCGCGACGATCGTGACGGATGCCGACGTCACCGCGATCCGCACGCGGGATGCCGACGGCCGCCCCCGTGCGACCGGCCTCGAGTGGCGCGATGCCGCGGGCGACCTGCACGAGGTCGAGGCCGACATCGTCGTGTCCGGAGCGGACCTCCATCACACAGAGACCGCGCTCCTCCCCGCGGGCCTCCGCACCTACCCCGAGTCCTGGTGGGAGCGACGCACGAGCGGTCCCGGCGCCGTGCTGGTGATGCTCGGCATACGCGGTCGGCTTCCCGAGCTGCCGCACCACTCCCTGTTCTTCACGGAGGACTGGGACGCGAACTTCGACGCGATCTTCGGCGACAGCCCGGCGATCCCGTCTCCCGCCTCGACGTACGTCTGCAAGCCGAGCGCGACGGATTCGACCGTCGCCCCAGAGGGCCATGAGAACCTCTTCGTGCTGGTCCCGATCCCCGCAGACACCGACCTCGGCGGCGGCGGGGCGGACGGCTCGGGTTCGCCGCAGATCGAGAAGGCTGCGGATGCCGCGATCGACATGATCTCCACCTGGGCGGGCATCCCCGACCTCCGCGAGCGCATCGTCGTCCGCGAGACCACGGGGCCCGCGGACTTCCGAGACGACTACAACTCGTGGCGCGGCGGGATGCTGGGGCCGGCGCACATCCTGTCGCAGAGTGCGATGTTCCGCGCCCAGAACGCATCGCGGAAGGTCGACGGCCTCTACTACGCCGGCGCCACGACCGCACCGGGCGTCGGGGTGCCGATGTGCCTGATCAGCGCCGAGATCGTGCTCAAGCGGATCCGCGGCGACCACTCCGGCGGCCCGCTCCCCGAGCGGTCGTCCGTGCCGGCCGGCGGGTCGGCCTGATGGGCATCGTCTACCTCTCGCTGCTGGTCGTCTTCACGGGATGCATGCTGCTGCTCGACTGGCGGTTCCGCCTCTTCTTCTGGCGCGATGCGGTGTCGGCCGCGATCGTGACCGTGGTGGGACTGGTGTTCTTCCTGATCTGGGACGCGGCGGGCATCGCCGGCGGGATCTTCTTCCGCGGTGAGGCTGCCATCGCCACCGGGATCGTGCTGGCCCCGGAACTCCCTCTGGAGGAGCCGGTGTTCCTGCTGTTCCTGTCGATCTGCACCATGGTGATCTACACCGGCGCCGCGCGCCTGCTCACCCGTGGGCGCCGCGCCCGCGCCGAGGCGGCATCGTGACGTACCTCCAGCTGGCCGCGTGGTTCGTCGGCGCCGCCGCGGTCCTCGCGATCGCCCTCACGCTGCTGACCCGCGGGCGCCGCGCACACGCGGGCGCCGTGGTCGTGACGGTCGTCGTGCTGTTCGTGCTCACGGCCGTGTTCGACTCGATCATGATCGCGACGGGCCTGTTCCACTACTCCCCCGATCACCTGGTCGGGGTGCACATCGGGCTCGCTCCGATCGAGGACTTCGCCTATCCCCTGGCCGGCGCACTGCTGCTGCCCGCCCTGTGGGCCGCGCTGCGGGCACGCCGGAGCTCACGGGCCACCGACCGCCGCACGGAGGACCAGTCATGACCGCCGCCCAGGGCCGCGCCGTAGACCGCTCACCGGGTCGGGATCTCGCGCAGATCGTGCTGTCGTCCCGACCGATCAGCTGGATCAACACCGCGTTCCCCTTCGCCGCGGCGTACCTGCTGAGCACGCGCGAGATCGATCTCACGCTCGTGATCGGCACGCTGTACTTCCTCGTGCCGTACAACCTCGCGATGTACGGCATCAATGACGTGTTCGACTACGCGTCAGACCTCGCCAACCCGCGCAAGGGCGGCATCGAGGGCGCACTGCTCTCGCCCCGCATCCACCGAGCCACCCTGTGGGCTGCGGCGATCACCAACGTGCCCTTCCTCATCTACCTCTTCGCGGTCGGGAACCCGGTCTCGTGGTTCTGGCTCGCGGCCAGCGTGTTCGCCGTGATCGCCTACTCCGCTCCGGGGCTGCGCTTCAAGGAGCGCCCGTTCCTCGATTCGACCACCTCGAGCCTGCACTTCGTCACGCCGGCCGTCGTCGGCATCGCCCTCGCAGGTGTCGCGTTCACCCCGGCGGCGATCACGGTGCTCGTGGCGTTCTTCCTGTGGGGCATGGCCGCGCACGCCTTCGGCGCGGTGCAGGACATCGGACCGGACCGGGAAGCCGGCATCGGGTCGATCGCGACCGTGATCGGGGCCAGGGCGACCGTGCGCCTGTCGATCGTCCTGTGGGTGCTCGCGGGTACAGCGATGCTGTTCACCCCGTGGCCTGCGCCGCTCACCGCTATCCTCGCGGTGCCCTACATCGTGAACGCCGCACCGTGGTGGAACGTCACCGATGAGACCTCGGCCGGAACCAACCGCGCCTGGCGGCGCTTCATCGCCCTGAACTACTTCGCGGGCTTCCTCGCCACGATGATCATCATCCTGGCCTGGATCGCCTGACCGCCCCGCCTGCACCGCTCCTGCACCTGCACCACCCGAGAGGAACCCGATGTCCCGCCCTGCGCCCGCACCGACCCCGCCGACCCGCGAGCGGTCGCGTCGCCACTCCTGGCTGCGCGTCTTCATCCCGGTCGCTCTGATCCTCGTGTGGCTCGTGGGCGCCGGCCTCGGCGGCCCCCTGTTCGGCAAGGTTGACGAGGTGTCCTCGAACGACCAGACGAGCTACCTGCCCGAGTCCGCGGACGCCACGCAGGTGCAGAAGCTGCTCGGCGAGTTCAACGACAGCGACGCGATCCCCGCGATCGCGGTCTTCGTCTCGGACGACGACCTCTTGGCATCCGATCTGGACACGATCTCGGATGCCGTCGCCGACGCGCCGTCGGTCGAGGGTGTCAGCGAGGACGTCTCCCCGGCTCTCGCGTCGGACGACGGCCGAGCAGTGCAGGCGTTCATCCCGATCGAGGGCGACGCCGAGCTGGCGGACGCCGTCTCGGCGCTCGGAGACGCGCTGCGTGACGCCGCTCCCGACGGGGTCACGGTGTACGTCACGGGTCCCGCGGGGTTCAGCGCCGACCTCGTCGCGGGGTTCGCGGGCATCGACGGCCTGCTGCTCGGGGTGGCGCTGCTCGCGGTGCTCGTGATTCTCGTTCTCGTCTATCGCTCGTTCCTGCTTCCGCTCGTCGTCCTCTCGACCAGCCTGTTCGCGCTGTGCGTCGCGCTCCTCGTCGTGTGGTGGCTGGCGAAATTCGAGGTCCTGCTCCTGAGCGGGCAGACGCAGGGCATCCTGTTCATCCTCGTGATCGGGGCGGCGACCGACTACGCGCTGCTGTTCGTCGCACGCTTCCGCGAGGAGCTGCGCGTCGCGCAGGACAAAGGCACCGCCCTCATCGCCGCGTGGAAGGGGTCGTTCGAGCCCATCGTGGCCTCGGGCGGCACGGCCATCGCCGGCCTCCTCTGCCTGCTGCTCAGCGACCTCAAGTCGAACAGCACGCTCGGGCCGGTGGCGGCGATCGGCATCGTCTTCGCGATGCTGGCGGCGCTCACGCTGCTGCCCGCACTCCTGCTGCTGTTCGGACGCGCGGTCTTCTGGCCGCGACGGCCGAAGTACGAGCCCGAGGTCGTCGCCGAGGAGCACGGCATGCGCACCACGGGACTGTGGGCGCGTCTCGCCGGCCTCATCACGAAGCGCCCCCGGGTGATCTGGATCGTCACGACGCTCGTGCTGCTCGCAGGCGCCTCCGGTGTGCTGCAGCTGAACGCGGTCGGCGTCCCGCAGTCCGACCTGGTGCTCGGCGCGTCCGAGGCGCGCGACGGGCAGGTCGCGCTCGGCGAGCACTTCCCCGGCGGCTCTGGCAGCCCCGTGTATGTGATCGTCTCGGAGGATCGGCTCCAGGACGCCGCCGACGTGCTGCTCGACGACGACGGCGTGGACGGCGTCTCGGTCACAGCATCCGATTCACCCAGCGGCTCCGCGCCGGTGACGGCCGACGGCATCACGGCGGTGGGCCCTCCCGGAACCGCCGCGCCCGAGCCGACCGTCGTCGACGGCGAGGTCCTGCTGCAGGGCACGCTGACGGATGCCGCCGACTCGGATGCCGCCGCCGAGACGGTGCGCGGCCTGCGCACCGAACTGCACGAGCTCGACGCGATCGTCGGCGGCGTGACGGCCACGGCGATCGACACGAACGACGCCTCGATCCACGACCGCAACCTGATCATCCCGGTGATCCTCGTGGTGATCATGCTGATCCTCATGCTGCTGCTGCGGTCGATCCTCGCTCCGGTGCTGCTCATCATCACGACCGTGCTGTCGTTCGGGACCGCGATGGGGGTGTCGGCGCTCGTCTTCGACGGCGTCTTCGACTTCCCCGGCGCGGATCCTGCCGTGCCGCTCTACGGCTTCGTGTTCCTCGTGGCGCTCGGCATCGACTACAACATCTTCCTCATGACGAGAGTGCGCGAGGAGTCACTTCAGCACGGCACCCGGGAGGGCGTGCTGCGCGGACTGTCGATCACGGGCGGTGTCATCACGTCGGCGGGACTCGTGCTCGCCGCGACGTTCGCCGCACTGTCGGTGATCCCGATCCTGTTCCTCGTGCAGCTCGCGTTCATCGTCGCGTTCGGCGTGCTGCTCGATACGTTCGTGGTGCGGTCGCTGCTCGTGCCAGCGCTCGCGTACGACCTCGGCAAGGCGATCTGGTGGCCGTCGAAGCTCTGGCGCAGCGGCAAGGACTGACGCCGGAAAGGGTGCCCTCGACTGGATTCGAACCAGCGACCTGCCCTTTAGGAGAGGGCTGCTCTATCCTGCTGAGCTACGAGGGCGCGGGTTCCAGTCTAGGGGAACCCGCTCCCTCGGCTCACGCCGCGAGGGCGAGGTACGGCTCCCAGCGCGGGTCACTTCGCTCGCTGCCGCGGACGGTCCACGCGGTGCCGTGCGGCGGGCGCGGAGTCACCCGCAGCTCCCATCGCATCTCCTGCGGAGTGCGGTCGCTCTTGACGTTGTTGCAGCGCAGGCAGCAGGCCACCAGGTTCTCCCAGGAGTCCGCTCCCCCGCGCGAGCGCGGGAGCACATGGTCGATCGTCGAGGCGGCCTTGCCGCAGTATCCGCAGCGGTGGTTGTCGCGGCGGAGGACGCCCCGGCGGGTGACGGGTACGCGACGACTGGTCGGGATGCGCACGTAACGGGAGAGGATGATGACCGCGGGGCGGTCGTACACACCGTGGCTCCCCCAGACGGGATCGTCCTCCACGCGCTCGATCACGCTGGCCTTGTCATTCATGACCAGGACCAGTGCCCTCTTGAAAGACACGATCGCGAGCGGCTCGTATCCGGCGTTCAGTACCAGTGTGCGCATCGTCATCCTCTCGATCCGCCGGGACGGCTTCCCGGCACTCTCGACTCACACGAAGCCGCACAGGACGGAAGCGTTCGCGGGGATGAAAAAAGGCGCTGTCTACAGACAGCGCCTCATGCGCGCGGCAAGACCGTGGCGTCCCTGCGGACGATGCAGAAGGACGTGACGACCGAGGGCATCCATGGTTCGGATGTTCGGTATTCGCTCCATCAGCTTCTCCCGACTATGCGACAACGGGTTCAGGCTAACCCATCAGCGGCGCGGGAGGACCAAACGGCGGGTGAACGCCCGAAGGCGTGTCCGCTCAAGGGGAGGAAGAAGGAGGAGCGATCAGCCGGCGTTGGCGCCGAGCCAGGCGATCGGCTCCATGAGGCCGCCGTTGACCCAGACCTCGAAGTGGAGGTGGTTTGCCGTCGAGCGTCCGGTGCTGCCGACGAAGCCGATGAGCTGTCCCGCGGCGACGGTCTGTCCGGCCTGAACCTGACGCGAGCCGTAGATCATGTGACCGTAGGTCGTCTGCACGCGCTGACCGCCCACGACGCTGTCGAGCATGACGGCGACGCCATATCCGCCGATGCTCTCGGCAGAGGCACGGACGACGCCCGCAGCCGCAGCGTAGATCGGGGTCCCGGCAGGAGCCAGCATGTCGGCACCCTGGTGGGCGCCGCCGACGGTGCGGCTGACGTGATAGGAACCCTGAGGAAGCGGGTATCGGACCTCGCCGGAACCGGGCGACACCAGCGCATAGCGGCCGATGTCGAAACTCGTGCTCGATGACGACGCCGCGACAGAGGCCGCAGCAGCGGCAGCGCGGGCCTTGGCGGCCTCCTCGGCCTTCTTCTTCTCGATCTCGTCCGGAGTCGTGGCGGTGAAGGTACCGCGGCTGAGCGGGGCGGCAGTCGCGTCGGACGCGACCACCAACGACTGGGCGTCCACCGCAGCGAGCTGCTGGACGGTCGCCGCTGTCTCGGCCGGCTTCGACGCGGCGTAGGCGGGAAGAGCGACAGCAGCGACGAGAGCACCGACGGCCCCGAAGATGGCGATCGAACGCAAGGGTTTGACGACCTTGCGAGCGTCGACGCGGCTGCGAGAGCTGCGGGCGACTGCTCGATCTTCAGTTGTCTTCTCGGGCGATTCGATGTCTGTGGCCAAAACTTAGTCCTCCTGCGCCTGCACGCTCGGGAAGCGCTGGCTCGTCGGCACTCTGCTCTCGTGGCACGTATGTAGCTCGGGTACGTTGTGCGGTCTGACCGAGAGGTCGACGAGCCTGGAAGGCGGATCCTCTCGGGTGTCGTCAGCGGGCTTCTTCGACGACTCGTCCGAGGTTACCGGAAGATAACGATCCTGTCACCCTGCGAACCTGGCAATCCTCGGGGAGGGGGCAGGGACCCGCGGATGCCGCGGAAAAAGGCCCCGGATCAGGCAGGCTCTCCCACGAGGAAGATGTGCGAGGCGAGCTCGACGGGAAGCTCCAGCCCCTCGTCCTTGCCCTCCATCTGGATGAGCACGTAGCCCTCGTTGAAGCGGTAGTCGCCCTTCGCACCGGGCATGACGCCGGCGTCGCGCAGCTGCTCGAGCAGCTCGGGATCGACCTGCGCCGGTTCGGCGAGACGGCGGACCGTGCCCTCGATCGGTGCACCCGCGGCGTTCAGCTTCTGCACGAGGCCGATGACGCCCTCGTCGAACGTGCGGGCCGGGAGGTCGCCCAGCTGATCGAGTCCCGGGATCGGGTTGCCGTACGGCGACTCGGTCGGGTGGCCGAGGAGCTCGACGAGCCGACGCTCGACCTGCTCGCTCATCACGTGCTCCCAGCGGCAGGCCTCTTCGTGGACGAAGGCCCAGTCGAGTCCGATCACATCCGACAGCAGACGCTCGGCGAGACGGTGCTTGCGCATCACGTCGACCGCCTTGCGGCGACCGGCGTCGGTGAGCTCGAGCGTGCGGTCCTCCGAGACGACGACGAGGCCGTCGCGCTCCATGCGACCGACGGTCTGCGAGACCGTGGGGCCCGAGTGACCGAGGCGTTCGGAGATGCGCGCGCGCAGCGGCACGATGTTCTCCTCCTCGAGCTCGAGGATGGTGCGGAGGTACATCTCCGTAGTGTCGATCAAGTCGGTCATGTGGCCCTCCGGGTCTTCTTAGGCAAGCCTACATTCCCGCACGGACAACGGCGCGTCACGCGGCGACTCGGGATGAGGCCCAGGTTCTAGAATCGACGCATGCCGATCGAGATTCCCCGTGACCTCCTGCCCGCCGACGGCCGCTTCGGGTGCGGCCCTTCGAAGGTGCGCCCCGAACAGCTCGATGCGCTGATCGCCGCGGGTGCCGGCCTCCTGGGCACCTCGCACCGTCAGGCGCCCGTCAAGAACCTCGTCGGCAGCGTCCGCGAGCAGCTCGCGGCCCTGTTCCGCCTCCCCGAGGGGTACGAGATCATCGTCGGCAACGGCGGATCCACTGCATTCTGGGATGCCGCAGCTTTCGGCCTCATCGAGCACCGCAGCCAGAACCTCGTGTTCGGTGAGTTCGGCGGGAAGTTCGCCGCCGCCGCCGCGGCCCCGTGGCTCGAGGCTCCCGACGTCCGCAAGGCCGAGCCGGGCTCGCGCGTCGCGGCCGAGGTCGTCGAGGGTGTCGACGTGTACGCATGGCCGCACAACGAGACCTCGACCGGCGTCTCGGCCCCGGTCACCCGGGTGGCGGCAGAGGGTGCCCTCACGGTCATCGACGCGACCAGCGCCGCCGGCGGCATCGACTTCGACGCGACTCAGGCGGATGTCTACTACTTCGCCCCGCAGAAGAACCTCGGTTCGGACGGCGGGCTGTGGTTCGCCGCGGTCTCGCCCGCCGCGATCGACCGCATCGAGCGCGTCGCTGCCTCAGGACGCTACATCCCGGAATTCCTCAGCCTGAAGAACGCGGTAGACAACTCGCGCCTCAACCAGACGCTCAACACGCCTGCCCTGACCACGCTGCACCTGCTCGACAGCCAGCTCAGCTGGATCCTCGGCAACGGCGGACTCGCGTGGGCCGGCGCTCGCACGGCGGAGTCGTCCGGCATCCTCTACGACTGGGCAGCGGCGTCCTCCGTCGCGACGCCGTTCGTCACCGACGCTGCCCACCGCTCCCCCGTCGTGGTCACGATCGACTTCGACGAGACGGTCGACGCCGCCGCGGTCGCCAAGACCCTGCGTGCGAACGGAATCGTCGACACCGAGCCGTATCGGAAGCTCGGGCGAAACCAGCTCCGCGTCGCCACGTTCGTCTCGATCGAGCCGGACGACGTGCGTCAGCTGACCCGCGCGATCGACTTCGTGCTGGAGAACCAGGGCGCCTGACGCACGAATGACGAAGGGGGCCGCGCGATCACGCGGCCCCCTTCGTCATGTCTCAGCTCGTATGAGTCTCAGAGCATCCGAGTCTCTGACGACTCACTCCTCGTCGTCGGAGTCCGATCCGTCGTCGGAGTCGGAATCGTCGTCGGAGTCGGAATCGTCGGCGTCTTCGTCATCCTCGTCGTCGTCAGCCTCCGCCGAGTCGTCGAGCTCGTCGATGTCGACGCCGTCGAGATCGCCCGCGTGCAGCACGCGCGGCTCCGCCGCCAGCTCGTCCTCGTCGATCTCGTCATCATCGTCGTCGTCAGTGTCATCGTCATCGTCGAGTTCGTCGTCCTCGAGCTCGTCGTCGTCGAGTTCGTCGTCGTTCTCGTCCTCAGCCGCATCGTCGTCTGATCCGGCGTCCGCCGCCTCGACCGCCGCCTGCTCCGCGAGCTCCGCCTGGTGCGCGCGGTACTCCGCGAGTCGCTCGGCCCAGGGCACCCATTCGGGTGCGAGGAGCGCGCCGTCACCCGGCAGCAGCTCGACCTCGAGCACCGTCGGCTCCTCGTCGTCGACCCGTGCGACCGTCACGGTCCAGTACCACCCCGGGTACCCGGGCAGCCGGTTCTCGAAGCGCAGCGAGACCGATCCGTCCTCCTCCGGGAGGTATCCGGCGGCCGGGCCGATCGAGGACGCCGCGGTGATCTCGCGCAGGGCTGCCAGCGCGAGATCATGAGCGCCGATCAGACGCTCGTCGGACTCAGGCTTCGAGGTCATCGGCGACCTTGCGGAGCACGGCGGCGATCTTGCGACCGTGACCGGACGAGGGGTAACGGCCGCGACGGAGGTCTCCGCCGATGCCGTCGAGGAGCTTCACGAGATCCTCGATGATGATCGCCATGTCATCCGCGGGCTTGCGCTTCGCCTTCGCGAGGCTGGGCGGGGCTTCGAGCACCCGCACCGACAGCGCCTGCAGACCGCGCTTGCCGTCGGCCACACCGAACTCCACGCGGGCGCCCGCCTTCACCGCCGTGCCCGCGGGCATGGCGGAAGCGTGCAGGAAGACGTCCTGGCCGTCATCGGTGGCGATGAAGCCGAAACCCTTGTCTTCGTCGTAGAACCTGACCTTGCCGGTGGGCATGGGAGAAACCTCGCTGAATCGGTGTGGAGCTGGATGGCGCGCGCAGATGCGGCCCTCTCCAGCCTACCGGTCGACAGCCACGGAATTCCGAAGGTCACAGCGCGGAACCGGAACCTCCGTCAGCGGCTAGTGTGAGAGGGATGAGCACCAAGAGTCCCGAACCAGAGGTTCCCGTCCGCCGCGTGGATCGCATCCTCGCGTTCACGGCGCTCGGACTCGCCGCGGCATCCATCATCTGCTTCTTCGCGATCATCATCGGCACCGCGGTGGGCATGGAGCAGCAGGACTTCGGCGGCGGCATCTGGCCCGTCGTGGCGGCGATCCCCTACTGGGGCCTTCCCGCGGCGTTCGTGATGATCATCGTGCTGCTGACGATGAGCTTCATCCGCAAGGGCCGCGCGGGCTCGCGCTCCTGAGGGAACCGACATGACGACGCACGCCCGACCACTGGCCGAATGGCTGGCCGAGGCGAGCGATGCGGATCTGGTCGCGCTCTTCGCCGCGCGCGGAGTGAAGACGGATGCCGGGTGGCAGGACTTCTTCGACACGGCCGAGGCTCTGCTCGACCAGGGCTCCCTGGCGCGCACGCTTCCGTCGCTGACCCACGCCGAGGCGACCGCCCTCGCCTCGACCCGCTCTCCCGGCGGCCGGGTCACCGACGCCGAACAGCGTGGCGCACTGCAGAGACTCGCCCTTCTCGATGCGGACGGCGCGCCGTGGCCACCGGTCGCCGCGGCGATCGCCGACCGGGAGCCACCGGTGCCGCCGCAGGTCGTCGACCCCGCCCCGGCGGGTGAGGCCGAGTCGGCACGCGCGGCCGAACGGGCGTTCACCACGGTCGCCGCCCTCGCCGACCTGGTGCTGCTGGCCCGAGACAGGCCGTTCGCCCTGCTCGCGGGCGGTGCGCTCAGCGCCGGGGAGCGACGGCAGCTCAGCGAGTACGGCGTCTCGGCGGACACCATAGACGGACTCATCGCCATCGGGTCCGACGCCGGTCTCCTCCGCGCCGACGAGCGCCGGCTCCGCACGACCGCGCGGGCGGAGGATTGGCTGACGTCGTCGGCATCCGATCGCTGGAGCGCCCTGGCCGAGGGATTCCGCGCGGCCCTCCCGCGTGGCGTGCGTCAGGGGGCGGGGTGGGCTCCGACCGAAGCCTGGCGCGACGCGCACCCGTGGGATCCGTCGTGGCCCCAGCGCAGTGCCCTCCTCCTCGAACACGCCCGCCTGCTCGGGCTCGTCGCGGACGACGGCGGCGAGACGGCCTGGGCCGCTCCGCTCCGGCACGGCGACGACATCGACCCGAGCGCCCTCGCCGCACTGCTCCCGGCGGAAGTCGACCGCATCTTCCTTCAGAACGACCTGACCGCCATCGCACCCGGTCCCCTCGCTCCCGCTCTCGACGTGCGGCTGCGAACGATCGCGGCGCGCGAGTCCGCCGCGCAGGCCTCGTCGTACCGCTTCACCCCGGAGTCGATGGCCCGCGCCCTGGTCGTCGGCGAGACCGAGGAGTCGATCCTCGGATTCCTCGAGGACATCTCGCTCACCGGCATCCCGCAGCCTCTCCGCTATCTCGTCTCGCAGACGGCGCAGCGTCATGGACTGGTCCGCGTGTCCGTCGACGCGGAGACCGGCCGCACGAGGATCGAGAGCGACGATCGCCATCTGATCGACGCGATGTCCGTCGACCAGGGTCTCCGACCGCTCGCTCTGACCAAGCACGTCGCGTCCCTCACGACGCGGGTCGGCCGCGAGACCGTCTACTGGGCGCTCACCGACGCCCGCTATCCGGCGACGCTCGTGGACGAGGACGGCACCGTGATCACAGGCGAACGACACCCGGCCCCGGAGGCATCCGCACCGGCGGCGCCGGACTACTCGACCCTGCTCGCCGCGCTCCGCTCGCACCAGGGACCCGACGCGGATGCCGCCTGGCTCGACCGGGAGCTCGAGGCGGCCGTCCGGGCGAAGGCCCTCCTCCGCGTCAGCGTCGGGATGCCCGACGGGTCCACCCGCGACCTCGTGCTCGAGGCCACCGGGCTCGGCGGAGGGCGCCTGCGCGGGCGTGACAGCGCGGCGGACGTCGAACGGACGCTGCCGGTGTCGAGCATCCGCGCCGCCTCGGTGATCCCGCAGTAAACTGGACAGCTATGTCTGATGGCCCTCTGATCGTCCAGAGCGATCGCACCGTCCTGCTGGAAGTCGCCCACGCCGACGCCGAGAGCGCCCGGCACGAGCTGGCGATCTTCGCCGAGTTGGAGCGTGCACCGGAGCACATCCACACCTACCGGATCACGCGGCTGGGGCTGTGGAACGCGCGCGCCGCGGGCCACACCGCCGACGACATGCTCGAGACGCTCGACCGCTGGTCGCGCTTCCCCGTGCCGCCCTCCGTCTCGGTGGACCTCCGCGAGACCGTGAACCGCTATGGACGGCTCGTGATCGAGCGAGACGACGAGGGGACGCTCATCCTGCGCTCCTCCGACCCGGCAGTCCTCGCCCAGGTCGCGAACAACAAGCGCATCCAGCCGCTGCTGATCGGCCACCCCTCGCCCGAGACGTTCGTCGTGGACGCCTGGGCGCGCGGGCAGATCAAGCAGGAGCTGCTGAAGATCGGCTGGCCCGCCGAGGACCTGGCGGGGTACACCCCCGGCACGCCGCACGAGATCGAGCTCGCCGAGGACGGCTGGCAGATCCGCCCGTACCAGCAGGATGCCGTCGACGCGTTCTCGAAGGACGGATCCGGTGTCGTCGTGCTGCCCTGTGGCGCCGGCAAGACGATCGTGGGCGCCGGGGCGATGGCGGCCACCAAGACAACCACACTGATCCTCGTCACGAACACCGTCTCGGCGCGGCAGTGGCGCGACGAACTGCTGAAGCGCACGAGCCTCACGCCCGAGGAGATCGGCGAGTACTCCGGCCAGGCCAAGGAGGTCAAGCCGGTCACGATCGCGACGTACCAGATCCTCACCGCCAAGCGGAAGGGCGAGTACGCGCACCTCGCACTGCTGGACGCCCTCGACTGGGGCCTCATCGTCTACGACGAGGTGCATCTGCTGCCCGCGCCCGTGTTCAAGCTCACCGCCGACCTGCAGGCTCGCCGCCGCATCGGCCTGACCGCGACCCTCGTGCGCGAGGACGGCCGCGAGGGCGACGTGTTCAGCCTGATCGGCCCCAAGCGCTTCGACGCGCCCTGGAAGCAGATCGAGGCCCAGGGGTTCATCTCCCCCGCCGTCTGCTACGAGGTCCGCGTCGACCTGCCGCCGAGCGACCGCCTCGAGTACGCGGCGGCCACAGACGACGAGCGGTACCGCCTCGCGGCATCCGCCCCGGCCAAGATCGACGCCGTGCGGGAGCTGATCGCGAAGCACGAGGGCGAGCGCATCCTCGTGATCGGGCAGTACCTCGATCAGCTCGACTCGCTCTCGGAGTCGCTGAACGCCCCACAGATCACCGGCGCCACTCCGATCGACGAGCGCGAGGAGCTGTATCGCGCTTTCCGCGAGGGCGACATCTCGCTGCTCGTCGTGTCGAAGGTCGCGAACTTCTCGATCGACCTGCCCGAGGCATCCGTGGCGATCCAGGTCTCCGGCTCCTTCGGCTCGCGCCAGGAGGAGGCGCAGCGCCTCGGTCGTCTGCTGCGACCCAAGCAGTCCGGCCACACCGCGAGCTTCTACACGTTGGTCGCGCGCGACACGATCGACCAGGACTACGCGCAGAACCGGCAGCGGTTCCTCGCCGAGCAGGGGTACAGCTACACGATCATGGACGCGGACCAGCTCGCCGCCGCGTGAACGGCGCTCCGACGGATAATCAGCATCCGCATGGCCGGAGTCACCATAATGGGGTCATGACTGATGCGCGCATCCTGGTCGTCGACGACGAGCCGAACATCCGCGACCTGCTCTCCACGGGTCTGAGTTTCGCCGGGTTCCAGGTGAAGACGGTCGCCAACGGCGCCGCCACGATCTCGGCGGTGCTGGAGGAGGAGCCCGACCTCATCATCCTCGACGTGATGCTGCCCGACATGAACGGGTTCAGCGTGACCAAGCGTCTCCGCGGCGCCGGGTTCACCGCGCCGATCCTGTTCCTGACGGCCAAGGACAGCACGGACGACAAGATCGAGGGCCTCAACGCCGGCGGCGACGACTACGTCACCAAGCCCTTCAGCCTCGACGAGATCGTCGCCCGCGCGCAGGCGATCCTCCGCCGCACGATGCAGGCCGATGAGGAGTCGGTGATCCGTGCGGGCGAGCTGTCGATGGATCAGGACACGCACGATGTGCACGTCGGCAAGGAGTCGATCGAGCTCAGCCCGACGGAGTTCAAGCTGCTCCGCTACCTGATGCTCAACCCGAACCGCGTGCTGTCGAAGGCGCAGATCCTCGACCACGTCTGGGAGTACGACTTCAACGGCGACGCGGGAATCGTGGAGAGCTACATCTCGTATCTGCGTCGCAAGATCGATCCCTTCACGGAGGAGTCGGTGATCCAGACCAAGCGCGGGTTCGGCTACATGCTGAAGGTCGGCAAGTAGCCAGACCAGGCGTCGCCTGACGTCTCACCGCGCACGATCTTCGGGAGGACCGCATGGCGCACAAGCCCGACGCGGTCACCCGCTGGTGGAAGGCCATCAGCCTGCGGGCGAAGGTCACCGGCGTCACCGTCGCGGTGCTCGCCCTCGGACTGCTCGCCGCGGGTCTCGGCACTGTGCCGATCCTCCGCGGTGCGCTCGTCAGCAACATCGAGTCGCAGCTGCCGGCCCTGGTGTCGGCGGATCTCGCCGACCGCTACTTCGACGTGACCACGGTGGACGGGGTCTCGCACTACGCGCCGAGCGACGTGCCGCGGGACTTCTACATCGCGATATACGACGGCGAGAACGGCGTCCTGCAGGCGACGGCGGGCACCGCGGGCCGCGGCTCCCCCCTGTTCCCCTCCACCTTCACGCTGCTCGACGCGCAGACCAATGCCGACACGGTCTTCGCCCTCGACGGGACCAAGGGCACGAGCTTCCGCGCAGCCGTCTCCACGCAGTCGGGAGAGGGCGGCGGCGCGCTGCGGATCCAGATGGTCGCGATGCCGCTGGACTCGGCCGACCGCATCATCGGCCAGTACTTCGGCATCTACATCACCGTCGCCCTCGTCACGATCTTCATCGCGGCGCTCCTCACCCGCGGGCTGGTCACACTGACGTTCCGTCGGCTCGGGCAGGTCGAGTCCACGGCCATGTCGATCGCCGCGGGTGACTTCAGCCAGCGTCTGACGGACCTCGAGCCCACGACCGAGGTCGGGCGACTGAACGCCGCGATCAACACGATGCTCGACCGCGTCGACGGCTCGCTTGCGCAGCGCGACCGCACGGTGCGTCACATGCGGCGCTTCATCGGCGACGCGAGCCACGAGCTGCGCACCCCGCTCGTGAGCGTGCGCGGCTACGCCGAGCTGTATCGGATGGGCGCGATCAAGGGCGAGGAGGACACGGCGAGGGCCATGGAGCGCATCGAGAAGGAGGCGATCCGGATGGGTGTCCTCGTCGAGGACCTCCTTGCGCTGGCGCGGCTCGACGAGGAGCGCGAGCCCGAGATCGAGTCCCTCGACCTCCGCCCGATCGCGCGAGACGCCGCCCTCGATCTGCGCGCAGCCGCACCCGCACGCACGGTCACGGTCGTCGACCGCACGGTCGAGGCTCCTCTGATCGAGGTGACGACGCGCACGGTGCCGGTGACACCTCCGTCTCCGGTCGCACCGCGCGGTCTGTCCAGGGGCACGCTGTCGCGGCTCCGACGACGGTCGCGCTCGCAGACGCCCGAAGAGGTCCCGGCGATCGACTTCACCGAGGTCACCGACATCCCGGTCCGGACGCCGCCGATCATCCTGGGCGAGGAGAACAAGGTCCGGCAGGTCGTCACGAACCTGCTCGGCAACGCCCGACGGTTCTCCCCCGAGGAGAGCCCGATCGAGCTCGTGGTGGATGCCGATCGCGTCCGCGGCACGGGCAGCATCTCGATCGTCGACCACGGCGAGGGCATCCCCCCGCAGATCCGCGAGCAGATTTTCGAGCGCTTCTGGCGCGCCGACACCTCCCGGGCCCGCGAGACCGGCGGTTCGGGTCTCGGCCTCGCCATCGTGTCGTCGATCGTCAAGGCGCTGCACGGCACCGTGTCCGTGTCGGAGACCCCCGGTGGTGGCGCCACGTTCACCGTGACCTTCCCCCTCGCGCCGTCGCGGGCGACGCCGGCGCACCTCCTCGAGGACACGCAGCCGATCGAGCCGCTCGACCTCTGATCCGCGAGCCGCCGGGGCTCCTGCACAGCGATCGCCACGGCACGGTTGTGCACACACTGCGTCGAGCCCGCGTGCGCGGCGAGCGACGACTTCCGCCCCTCTCCTATCGTCGGACTCCCATCGAGAAGGAGTTCACATGTCTGTCATCACCGTCGACACCGAGGCCGTGGGCGCCGCACAGAGTGCGGCCATCGCCACCATGGATCGCATCCGCAGCGAATCCAGCGTGCTCATGTCGCAGCTCACGCAGTTGCAGTCGTCCTGGGTCGGCGTCGCGTCGACCGCGTTCCAGAGCTGCGCGGAGGAGTGGCGCGGCGCGCAGCTGCACGTGGAGCAGGCGCTCGAGTCGATCGGCACGTCGCTGGGGAGCGCTGCGACACAGTACGCGGATGCCGACCAGTTCTCGGCGAGCCTGTTCCGCTGACCGGCCTGTTCCGCTGACCCGACCGGAACGCAGAAACGCCCCGACCGTGAGGTCGGGGCGTCTCTGTCTGTCTACCGCTGCATCGCGGATGATCCCGTGAAGGGGATCAGAAGTCCATGCCGCCCGACGGGTCGCCGACCGGAGCGGCGGCCTTCTCGGGCTTGTCGGCCACGACGGCCTCCGTGGTGAGGAACAGAGCCGCGATCGAGGCTGCGTTCTGCAGCGCCGAGCGGGTCACCTTGGCGGGGTCGATGATGCCGGCTGCGAACAGGTCGACGTACTCACCCGTGGCCGCGTTGAGGCCCTGGCCCGCGGGGAGCTCGGAGACCTTGTTCGCGACGACACCCGGCTCGAGACCGGCGTTCAGCGCGATCTGCTTGAGCGGAGCCTCGATGGCGACGCGAACGATGTTCGCACCGGTCGCCTCGTCGCCCGAGAGCGAGAGTGCTTCGAGGGCCTTGGTGCCGGACTGGATCAGCGCGACGCCACCACCGGGGACGATGCCCTCCTCGACGGCTGCCTTCGCGTTGCGGACGGCGTCCTCGATGCGGTGCTTGCGCTCCTTGAGCTCGACCTCGGTCGCGGCGCCCGCCTTGATGACGGCCACGCCACCGGCGAGCTTCGCCAGGCGCTCCTGCAGCTTCTCGCGGTCGTAGTCGCTGTCGGTGTTCTCGATCTCACGACGGATCTGCGTGACGCGACCCTCGATCTGGTCGGCCTCACCGGCGCCCTCGACGATCGTGGTCTCGTCCTTGGTGACGATGACCTTGCGTGCACGACCCAGGAGGTCGAGCGTGGCGTTCTCGAGCTTGAGACCGACCTCTTCGGTGATGACCTGACCACCGGTGAGGATCGCGATGTCCTGCAGCTGCGCCTTGCGACGGTCGCCGAAGCCGGGAGCCTTGACGGCGACCGACTTGAAGATGCCCTTGAGCTTGTTGAGCACGAGGGTCGCGAGAGCCTCGCCCTCGACGTCCTCGGCGATGATGACGAGCTCCTTGCCGTCCTGGATCACCTTGTCGACGATGGGCAGAAGGTCCTTGATGTTCGAGATCTTCTGGTTCGCGATGAGGATGTAGGCGTCTTCGAAGACAGCCTCCTGGCGCTCCGGGTCCGTCACGAAGTACGGGTTCAGGTAGCCCTTGTCGAAGCGCATGCCCTCGGTGAGCTCGAGCTCGGTGCCGAAGGTCTGCGACTCCTCGACGGTGACGACCCCCTCCTTGCCGACCTTGTCGATCGCCTCGGCGATGAGCTCGCCGATCGCGGAGTCGGCGGCGGAGATCGACGCGGTCGCGGCGATCTGCTCCTTGGAGTCGATCTCCTTGGCGCTGGCGAGCAGCTCCTCGGTGATGGCCGCGACGGCCTTCTCGATGCCGCGCTTGAGCGAGATCGGGTCGGCGCCGGCTGCGACGTTGCGCAGACCCTCGCGGACCAGAGCCTGGGCGAGGACCGTGGCGGTGGTGGTTCCGTCACCTGCGACGTCGTCGGTCTTCTTGGCGACCTCCTTGACGAGCTCCGCGCCGATCTTCTCGTACGGGTCGTCCAGCTCGATCTCCTTGGCGATGGAGACACCGTCGTTCGTGATCGTGGGGGCGCCCCACTTCTTCTCGAGCACGACGTTGCGACCACGCGGGCCGAGGGTCACCTTGACGGCGTCGGCGAGGATGTTGAGGCCACGCTCGAGGCCGCGGCGGGCCTCCTCATCGAAAGCGATGATCTTTGCCATGAGTTTTGTCGTCCCTCCTGGACGTAGACGTTGGGTTTAGCACTCAGAGTGAGAGAGTGCTAACGCCATTCTGGCACTCGACCCCATCGAGTGCAAGCCGCGCGGAGGGACTACGGCGCGGTGGTCTCCTCCGGCGCCGTCGAGGCGGACGCGGTGCGGTCGAGACCGATCACGACGGTGAGCTGCTTCTGCTCCGTATCGTTCAGATCCGCGTAGAAATCGCTCTGCTGGACGTCTGCGCCCCCGATGAGGTTCGCGAGTCCGATGGCGGCGAGCTCGTCCTCCGCCGCGACGTAATACACCGTCGTCGTCGAGAAGTCCTGGCTCGCACTGTCGCTCGCGAACACGATGTCCGCACCCCAACCGCTGTTGATGAGGGTGTCGCGCATCTGCTCGTCCAGGCCCTCGTCGGCGGTGGCGTTGAGGATCATGACCGAATAGGTCGTGTCGACCACTCCGGTCTCGACGGGGGTCGGCGTCGCGGAGGGCACGGCCTCGGGGAACAGAGTGATGCGGCCCATGATCACGAGCGAACCGAAGATGCCGCCGATGATGAGCACCAGCGCGGCGACGAACGACCAGAGCAGCACCACCCAGCCGTTCATCCTCGGCGCTTCGGCGCGGTGCGCTCCCACACGTCCGGTGGAGCGGGGCACGTCGTCGAATCGATCTCGGCTGGGCTTTGACACCCCTCGATGCTAACGGCACCCGCCCGTGAGACCGCATCCCGCCACGGCGGCACAGGCCGCGGGCCCGGATTCAGGCGACGAAGCCCGGCCTCCTGGCCGCGCGCTGGAACGCGCGGGAGTCCCGGATCCGCCGGAGCCTGCCCACCAGCATGGGGTCGAACTCGAGCGCGGCCTCGGAGTCGATCAGGCGCCCGAGGAGCTGGTAGTACCGTGCCGAGCTCATGCCGAGCTGGGCACGGATGACCTCCTCCTTGGCACCGCCGTGCCGCGGCCAGGCGGTCTCCAGCGCGAGGATCGCGCGATCGCGCTCGGTCAGCTCTCCCAGCATGCGACCAGACTAGGTCGGTCAGGCGCTCCCACCCGGACGCCACTCCCACCATCGGCCGAGTGGATCGGCGGATCCGCGGACGCGTCCGTCGAGGGCGACCACGAATCCCGGCCAGTCGGCCGCGTCGACCTCGGGCGACCACACGTCGAGGAGCGCGGGCGGATCGATCGTGATCCAGCGGGCGGAGAGAGCCCGGATCCGCTCCACCAGCGCCTCGCGCTGCGCCCTCGGGATGTGCACGAGCACGCCCGGGGTGGTGATCACGAGGGTCGCATCCGCCGGCGCCTGCGCCAAGACCGCGTCGAGACGGTCGAGCGCGTCTCCCGCGACGAGGAGCGGAGGATCGGATGCCGCGATGTCGAGCGCGGCGGTCACGCGCTGCTCCCGCCCCTCTTCCCCCGGCCAGACGAGCCCCTGGAGCCAGCTCCTGTCTCGCTCGGATGCCGCGTCGAGAGGCGCGAGGTCGATCCCCGCGCGCCAGACGACCTCCGGCATCCGCATCTCGGGGAGATCTCCCTCGACACGACTCTCGAGGACGACCGAGGACGGCCCGTCGACGGGGTCGAGCGCGAAGCGCAGGCGACCCTCCGCGTCGACGACACGATACGAGTAGCGATCCGGATAGAGGCAGAGTCCCGCCGATGCGCCGATCTCGAGCAGGGCGATCGGCCCCGGTATCTCGGAGAGCACGGGCAGGAGCGGTGCGAGCCGCAGCGGCTCGTTGGTCTGGAGACGGCGTGCCGTGCACTCGGCCACGACCTCATCGGCGTTCGCGAGCAGGAAGGCCCGCCACCCGTCGTAACCGGGAAGGCCGACGCCCAGCATCCTCGTCACGGCGAAGACGAGCGGCGGCTGCCGGCGCGTCTCAGGTATGCGCTCGAGGACCGCCTGGACCTCGGCGTCCGCGGCGACTCCGGCCGCCCACTCGGCGTACAGCTCGCTGCGGCCGGGCGCCTCGTGTTCGGCGAATCGCGCGTAGCGCTGCTGCACGGCATCCGTCATATGTCCATTGTGCGTGACCCCCTCACCCGTCCGGCACGAGAGAATGGAGTCAGACCTCAGGAGGACGAATGTCGTACAGCGTGGACAAGACCGAAGAAGAGTGGCGCGAAGAGCTCGGCGACGACCAGTACGCCGTGCTGCGTCAGGCGGCGACCGAGCGCGCCTGGACCGGCGAGCTGCTCGATGAGAGCCGTGCCGGCCTCTACACCTGCGGAGCCTGCGGCGCCGAGCTGTTCAAGAGCGGCACGAAGTTCGACTCCGGGTGCGGATGGCCGAGCTTCTACGAGTCGATCCGTCCCGACGCCGTGCAGCTGATCGAGGACACCAGCCTCGGCATGGTCCGCACCGAGGTGCGCTGCGCCACCTGCGGCTCGCACCTGGGTCACGTCTTCCCCGATGGGTTCGGCACGCCGACCGGCGACCGCTACTGCATGAACTCGATCGCGATGAACTTCACCCCCGACGAGTCGTGAGCGCGCTCGACGCCGTTCGCGCGCGGCAGTCCTGGTCGAAGGTGACCGACGAGGCGCCGACGCGTGAGGAGCTGCTGCACCTCGTGGCCGCCGCCGGACGCGTCGCCGACCACTCCTCGCTGCGGCCCTGGCGGCTCATCGAGCTGCGCGGAGCCGACCGCGAGGTGCTGGGAGCCGCGATCGCGAAGGCCGAGGGCGACAGCTCGCCGTCGTCGAAGCCGCTGCGCGCACCGCTGCTGATCGCGGTCGTCGCGAGCTTCCGCAAGAGCGAGAAGGTCCCCCAGTGGGAGCAGGAGGCGGTCGCCTCCGGTGTCGCGCATGTCCTCAGCCTGCTGCTGGACGAGGCCGGCTGGGGCGTGCTCTGGCGGACCGGTCGCTACACCCGGTCGAAGGCCGTGGCCAAGGCCCACGGTCTCGAGAAGAACGAGGTCCTGCTCGGCTGGCTGTACGTCGGCCGCAAGCCCGCGGGCAAGCGCCCCGGTCGACGCAAGACCGTCGATGCGCGCAAGCTGGTCACGCGCATGCCGAAGCCGAAGCCGAAGAAGAAGTAGCTCTCAGCCGCGGCGTCGGCGGGGCAGGGCGACCACGACGGACGCGACGGCCACGACGATCATCCCGATGAGCTGCCAGAGCGCCGGCCCCGCCTCGGCTGGCCAGGTCAGGTCGATCACGACGGATGCCGCGAGCTGCCCCAGCACGGATCCGAGGCCCATCAGCAGCACTCCGGTGTGCGCGACGATGAACGTGCCGAGCAGGATGTAGGCGAAGCCGAGGAGTCCGCCGAGGTACAGCCAGGGCTCGGTGGGCGGTGCGTGCGGCAGCCCACGGATCGCGACACTGACGCCCGCCGCGAGGAGCAGCGCGACGGTGCCGGCGACGAAGCTCGTGAACGTCGCGACGAGCGGCGACTGCACGCGCTGCGCCAGCCGACCGTTCACCGCCGCCTGCCACGCGATGCCGACGCCTGCCGCGAACGGCAGGAGCAGCATCCACAGCGGAGCCGTCGCGAGCACGTCGCCGCTCAGCGAGATTCCGACCGCGGCGAGCGCGAGCGCTCCGCCCGCCACGCGGCCGGGGGTGACGGCGACGACACCGGCGGGACCGAAGCCGATGCGGTCGAGGACGAGCCCGTGCAGCGTCTGCCCCGCGACGACGCCGACCGTGAAGAGGGAGACGCCGAGAATCCCGGCCGTGAGGCCCTGCGTCGAGACCGTGAGAGCGCCGCAGGCGCCGCCGAGCAGCATCCATACCGGGATGCTGCGGGCGCGGATGCCGCGGGTGAGGCGCCTGACGCCGCGACGGGCCGACGGCAGCGCCGCGACGACGACGATCAGCGCGGCGAGACCCACTGCGAAGGAGATGAGGCCCGCGACGACGCCGTTGCCGACGTCGACGCCCAGCACGCCGTTGATGCGCGCCTGCACGGCCGTCATGACGCCGATCGCCACGGCTCCGCCGAGCGCGACCGGGGCGGGGAGCGTGCGCGTCGGTGTCACCTGACGACCCTACCGCCGTGGGTGTGGCGGCTCTGCCCGGTCGAACTTCTGCGGCCAGGGCGAACTTCTGCGGCCTCGACACGCGACACGGGGCCGCAGAACGTGACGACGGCCGCAGAAGTTGACGGTCGCGCGTGACTGCAGGCCGCAGAAGTCGGAAGCCAAAGGGCGGATGTCGGTGGCCGGGCGTACGCTGGCGGCATGTGCGCGAGCTACGGACTCGACCCCCGGTTCACCGATGCGGAACTCCTCGCCGCCGCCGACGAGGCGGTGCTCGACGGGCTGCGCGACTGGGCCGATCAGAACGCCGGCGAGACGCTGCGTCCGACGGGCAAGAATCTCAAGAACCTCAACCCGGTCGTGGTCGACGTCGACGGCGAGACGACGCTCGAACCCGCGTGGTGGGGCTTCCTCGTCGATGGAGCGCCCTCGAAGTTCCCCTCGATCAACACCCGCTCGGAGCGCCTTCAGGACCGCCCGGGCGGTCTCAAGAACCGGGCGCTCGTACCCGCGACAGGGTGGTACGAGATGAAGAAGCCCGAACGCGTGTGGCATGAGTTCGGCATCGGGCAGGGCACGCTGTTCGGCATGGCCGCTGTCACACAGCGCGGCCGAACGGCCGGCGGCGAGTGGTACACGTGCTACTCGATCGTCATGCGCCCCGCTCCCGAGCATCTCGCCGACATTCACGACCGGATGCCGGTGCTGATCCCGACCGCGTTCGCCCGCGAGTGGCTGACCGCCCAGGGCGACCGCGAGCTCATCGATGAGGCCCTGCTCGCTGCCGCGTCGCTCGACGACCGCGTGATGGCCGCGCCCCGTCCGAGCGACAAGGGCGCGGATCGGCTCTTCTGATGGAGGCCGAGGAGCTGCTGTCGGTCGCTGCCGCGCGCGCCGAGGAACTGCCGGGCGCAGAGGCCGAGAACCCGTTCGGCCCCGAGTGGGACGTCTACAAGGTGCGGGGCAAGGTGTTCCTGCTCATCCCGCTCGACGGCACGGGCCGCGTGACCCTGAAGTCCCACCCGGATGACGCGACGGCTTTGCGGGACGCCTTCGCCGAGATCGTCCCGGGATACCACATGAACAAGAAGCACTGGATAACGCTCCACCCCGGTCCTGGCCTCGAAGCCGGGCTCGTGTCCGAGCTGGTCACCGAGTCGTACCTGTGCGTGGTCGAGAAGCTTCCCCGGGCGCAGCGCCCCGTCGACCCGGCCCTCTTCGGCCGCGTGTAACCGGCGCCATCGGCATCCGCGGCCTCCCCCGCCGGTACCGCTCGCCCTGCGGATCCGGTACCTCAGGAGGACGCGGAGAGCGGGCCTGCGACGGTAGCGTCGAAGACATGATCACAGCAGAGGGACTCACGAAGAGATTCGGAGACAAGACCGCCGTCGAGGACGTGTCGTTCACCGTCAAGCCGGGGAGCGTCACGGGCTTCCTCGGACCGAACGGCGCAGGCAAGTCCACCACGATGCGGATGATCGTCGGTCTCGACCGACCGACCTCCGGCACGGCGACGGTCGCAGGGCGCGAATACCGCACTCTCCGCGCTCCCCTCACCGAGGTCGGCGTCCTGCTCGACGCGAAGGCCGTGCACACGGGCCGCACCGCGCGCAATCACCTCCGGGCGATGGCGGCGACGCACGGCATCCCGTCGTCCCGCGTCGACGAGGTCATCGATCTCGCCGGCATCGGCTCGGTCGCCCGCAAGCGCGCCGGCAAGTTCTCGCTCGGCATGGGGCAGCGCCTCGGCATCGCCTCGGCACTCCTCGGCGACCCGCACACGCTTATCCTCGACGAGCCGGTGAACGGCCTCGACCCCGAAGGCGTGCGGTGGGTGCGTCAATTCGTCCGCCACGCGGCATCCGAGGGTCGCACCGTCCTGCTCTCCAGCCACCTGATGAGCGAGATGGCGCAGACCGCCGACCACGTGATCGTGATGGGACGCGGTCGCGTCCTCGCGGATGCTCCGATCGAGGAGCTCGTGCGCGCCTGGACCACGAACACGGTGCGCGTCCGCACCCCGCGGGCGGCCGACCTCGCCGCTGCCGTCGGGGGTCCGTCGGTCGAGGTCGTGAGCTCGGCTCCCGACCTGCTCGACATCGTCGGGCTCCCCGCGTCGCGCATCGGCGATCTCGCGGCGGAGCGCGGCATCCCGCTGCACGAGCTCACCCCCACCACCGGATCGCTCGAGGACGCGTACCTCGCCCTCACCGGCGATTCCGTCGAGTACCGCACGAAGGAGATCTCATGACCGTCCAGGCTCCGCCCCTGCGTCAGACGCACGTCGACACCGGACGTCGGCTCACCTTCCTCCGCGCCGCCCGCGGCGAATGGATCAAGCTCGCGACGCTCCGGTCGACCTGGTGGTCGATCGGCATCGCCGCCCTCCTCACGATCGGCATCGCCGTGCTCATCGCCCAGGCGATCGACATGCCGGGCTTCGAGCCGATCCAGGCCGTCGTCATGCCCATCCAGTTCACGATGCTGCTCGCCGGCATCCTCGGTGCGATCTCGGTGACCGGTGAGTACTCGACGGGCATGATCCGCTCGACGTTCGCCGCGAACCCGAAGCGCGGCTCCGTGCTCGCGGCGAAGGCGATCGTCATCGCGCTCTTCCTGTTCGTGAGCTCACTCGTGATCTTCTCCGCGGCGGCCGTCGCCGTCTCGGTCGTCGTCGCTCCTCGCGACCAGAGCATCGACTGGGCCGACCCCGCCGGCGCACTCCTTCCGATCCTCGTGTCGTCTCTCGCGATGGCGGTCTTCGCTCTGATCGGTGTGGCCTTCGGGTTCATCCTGCGCTCCGGCGCCGGAGCGATCGCCGCGACGGTCGGCGTGCTGTTCGTGCTCCCGATCGTGGCGAACTTCTTCTCGTTCGCCGGCGAGTCCTGGCAGTGGGTCCTGGATGCCGCGAACTACCTGCCCGTCGCCGCGGCGCAGAGCGCGATCCTCCCGGAGAACGCAGCCCTCGAAGGCCCGGTGCCGTACATCACGCTGGGCGGCTGGGTCGTCGGCGGGATGCTGGCTGCCTGGGCCGTGCTGCGCACACGCGATGCGTGAGCCCCGGGCACTCGGATCGGCCGCATAGAGTCGATAAGTGACCATTCCACGCAGCCGCAGCACCTCCGTCCGCGAGGACGAGGAGCTGCGGCTGCCGCGTCCGCCCGGCATGTTCCGGCGCTTCTGGGCGCGGCATCCGCTCGTCGCCGACATCCTCGTCGCCCTCTTCTTCGCGCTGCTGTCCCTCGCCCCCATCGCGCGCATCGCGCCCACGCTGCCGGAGCCGGTCGCCCTCGGTCTCGCCTGGCTCGTCCCGATCGCGATCATCGCCGCCTGCGCGAGTCTGGTCTGGCGGCGTCGGCGACCGCTCGTGCCGTTCATCGCATCGTTCGTGGTCGAGGCGCTCTTCCTGTTCGCCGACGTTCCGGGCGGAACCCCGCTGATGCTGGTGACCTGCTACTCGCTCGCGGTGTACATCTCATCCCGCGCCGCCTGGACGGGCTTCGGCATCGCCGTCATCGGGCTCTCGGCGATCGCCGGCGTCCTCTTCCTCACCGGCGTCATCACGTTCCAGATCGCCGTGAACGCCGCGATCACCACGTTCGTCCTCGGACTCATAGGAACCCTAATCGGCGTGAACGTCGGCAGCCGCAAGCGCTACATCGACGCCGTCATCGACCGCTCCCGTCAGTTGCTCATCGAACGCGACCAGCAGGCCCAGCTCGCGGCCGCCGACGAACGCGCGCGTATCGCGAGGGAGATGCACGACATCGTCTCGCACTCGCTGACCGTGATCGTCGCCCTGTCCGAGGGCGCAGCCGCGACCCCGGATGCCGCGCAGGCACGCGCAGCCTCGACCGCGGCCGCCGAGACCGCCCGGGGTGCGCTCACCGAGATGCGAGCGATGCTCGGTGTGCTGCGCACCGACGACTCGCCCCTGCCCCTCGCGCCGCTGGAGCCCGCCGCGCCGCAGGAGACTGTGGCCACGGCGCAGCGCGCCGGCTACCCCGTCACCCTCGCGGTGACCGGCACTCCGCGGCTCGCTCCCACCGTCGCGCACGCCGTGGGTCGCATCGTGCAGGAGGGCGTGACCAACGCGATGCGGCATGCACCGGCGGCCACGGCCATCTCGGTGCGGATCGCGTACACCGCAGAGACGGTCACGGTCGAGATCGTCAACGATGCGGCTCTGGACGCTCCGCGCGGGGCGGGCTTCGGTCTCCGCGGCCTGGCCGAGCGAGCGGCCCATGCCGGTGGCACGATCGTGTCGGCGCCGGCGGGCGGCGGACGATGGCTGCTGCGCGCTGAGCTCCCCACCGGCTCACCCGAGGCCGTCGCCGAGGCCGTCGCCGTCGCCGTGGAATCGGAGGAACGCTCATGACAGAACAGATCCGCGTGCTGCTCGTCGACGATCAGGAGCTGATCCGACTCGGATTCCGCATGGTGCTCGAAGCGGAGCAGGACATCACCGTCGTGGGCGAGGCGTCGGACGGCCGCTCGGCGATCACGCAGGCCGCAGCCCTGGAACCCGACCTGGTCCTCATGGACATCCGGATGCCGGGACTGGACGGCATCGCCGCCACCGAGGAGATCGTCCGTCGGCATCCGCACACCAGGGTGCTGGTGCTGACCACGTTCGATCTCGACGAGTACGCGTTCGGCGCGATCAGAGCGGGCGCGAGCGGTTTCCTGCTGAAGGACGCACAGCGGCACGAGATGATCTCGGCGATCCGCGCGGTGCATCGCGGGGACGCGGCGCTCGCACCCCGGATCACGCGGATGCTGCTGGAGCACGTCGGTCCGCGGCTGGGCGAGTCTCCGAGCACGGCCGCTCCCGCGACCGATCTGCCCGATCCGACGGCCGATCTCACCGACCGCGAGCGTGATGTCTTCCTCGAGATGGCCCGCGGGCTGACGAACGCCGAGATCGCGTCAGCGCTCTACGTGAGCGAATCGACCGTGAAGACCCACGTCGGGCGGGTGCTGGCGAAGCTCGGGGCGCGCGACCGCATCCACGCCGTCATCCTGGCGCACCGGCACGGCCTGGTGGACGACGACGCCCTGCCCTCGGAGTCGTAGGGCAGGGCGCCGCGGACTGTCTCGTCCCGGGCCTTCGGTCAGGCGGAGGCGGGAGTCCACTCCGAGACGCGGTTCAGCCGCTCGACCTCGTCGGTCGAGAGCTCGAGCCGCGCGCCGGCGAGGAGGTCGGGGACCTGCTCGACCGTGCGGGCGCTCGCGATCGGGGCGACGACTGTGGGCTGAGCACGGAGCCACGCGAGCGAGGTCGCGGCGATCGAGGCGCCGTGCGCGTCGCCGATCTCCTCGAGCGCATCGATGATGCGGAGTCCTGCGTCAGTCGCGTACTTCGCCGCACCCGCGGCACGCGGCGAGGACTGGCCCTCGGTGTCGACCGAACGGTACTTGCCGGTCAGGAATCCGCTCGCGAGCGAGTAGTAGGGAACGAGTCCGAGCCCGAACTCCTCGGCCACCGGGATGATCGTCTCCTCGACCTCGTTACGGTGCACGAGGTTGTAGTGCGGCTGGATCGCGACCGGCAGCGCGGCACCTGTGCGGCGGGCGATCTCGACCCACTCGCGGATGCGCTCGGCCGTGTAGTTCGAGACGGCCACATGGCGGACGAGTCCGTCGGCGACGAGCTGGCCGAAGGCGCCGACCGTCTCCTCCAGGGGCACGGTCTCGTCGTCGAAGTGCGCGTAGTACAGGTCGATCGTGTCGACACCCAGGCGTGCAAGCGACGCCTCGGCGGCCTTGCGGACGTTGGACGCGGAGAGCCCGCGGAAGTCGGGGTGCTGACTGACCTTGGTCGCCACAGTCACGCCGACCGGCTTGCGCGATGCCAGCCACTCCCCGATGATCGTCTCGCTCTCACCGCCGGAGTTGCCGGGCACCCAGGCGCTGTACGCGTCGGCGGTGTCGATGAAGTCGCCTCCTCCGTCGACGAAGGCGTCGAGCACAGCGAACGAGGTGTCACGGTCGGCGGTCCAACCGAACACGTTGCCGCCGAGCGAGAGAGGAAGGACGTCGAGGTCACTGGTTCCGATGCGAGTCATTCTCGGGACAACCGGTGGACGCTCGGGAGTATTTCGCGTGTGACGGTTTGTGAAGCGGATTCATAGTGGGCCGCGAGCACGCCGAAGGCGGCGGCGAGCTCCGGCGGGCCGACGACCTCCATCGGGACTTCGAATCTGCCGAAGGATGCGGCGAGCGCGCCCCACGACCACGACCCCGCCTCGAGCATGCATCGTCGGTCGTCGACGGCGGTCACCGTGCCGTCCCCGGCGAACGGCAGGACCTCCCGTGCGGGAAGATCGAGGACGACCGCGCCGCGGCACGCCCATCGGTTGACGTCGCCGCCCTTGAAGCGCGCCGAGACGAACTCGTCGACATCGCCACCCGGCACGGCGCGCGGCACGAAGGAGGGGCCGTTCGGCGTGCGCGGTCGCACGCGATCGACGCTGTAGAGGCGCCAGTCGTCGCGGTCGAGGTCCCAGCCGAGCAGGTACCACCGACCTGAGGACGTGACGAGATGCACGGGTTCGGTGCGGCGCGGCGGCCTCGGTACATCGTCGTCCTCCGCACCGCGCTCGGGGTAATCGAAGCGGAGGGTCTGGCGCGCGCGGATCGCGGTCGCGAGGGCGACGAGGATGTCGGGAGAGACGTCCATGGGGGACGCGTCACCCGCACGTCCGACGGCCGTCACGGTGAGCGCGTCGAGTCGATGCCTCAAGCGGGAGGGCATCACCTGTCGGATCGTGTTCAGCGCACGGAGCGCGGCCTCCTCGATGCCGGTTCCGATCGCCGGAGAGGCGCGGAGGGCGATGGCGACGGCGACGGCGAGAGTCTGATCCTCGTCGAACAGCAGCGGCGGCAGCTCGCTCCCCGCGTCGAGACGGTATCCGCCCTCCGGTCCCATCGTGGCGCGGATGCTGTAGCCCATCTCCCGCAGGCGATCGATGTCGCGCCGAACGGTGCGAGAGCTGGTCTCCAATCGGAAGGCGAGAAGCGGCCCCGGCCAGTCTCTGCGGGTCTGCAGCAGTGACAGCAGGGTGAGCAGCCGCGTGGTCGTGGACATGCATCGAGACTAATCAGAATCTAGGACAGAAACCGACCTAGACGACTGCGAGAGTCGATGCATCGGGGCGATCGGCCCCGCTCTCGTGAAGGAGCAGACATGACCATCCAGACCACCACTCACCTCAACTTCCGCGGCGATGCACGGGCTGCGCTGGAGTTCTACCAGTCGGTGTTCGGGGGACACGCAATCGTCAACACGTACGCGGACTTCGGGATGCCGGCCGACGCGCCTGGCGCGGATGGGGTCGTGTTCGGCCTGGTCGCGGGCGACAGCGGCTTCCGCATCATGGCGTACGACATCCCCGGCAGCACGGGCGGCTCGATCGCGGGAGGCGGCTCGACCCGACGCGAGAACGGCACGACGGTGACCGACCAGGCGCTGTTCGTCTCGATCGGCGCCGACACCCTCGAGGAGCTGCAGGGTTACTGGGACGCTGTCGCGGTCGACGCCCGGATCGTCGAGCCACTCGCGGCCTCGGCGTGGAGTGCGGGATTCGGGATGCTCACGGACCGCTTCGGCGTCACGTGGAGCTTCAGCGTCGCGGGGTGAGGCGTCGCGGTGGCGCGGCAAGATGGCCGCGCCACCCGTCGCTGCTCC
>JAZBLS010000009.1:0-36273 GCA_037033365.1 Actinomycetota bacterium
CCTTGATGCCGGCTTCGCGGATGACGTCCTCGAACGGCTTCTTGGTGCGGTCGAGGAGGTCCTTCGTGAGGTCCTCGAACTTCGCGCGGGTGATGGTCTCGGAGAGCGACACCGGGCCCGACTCGGTCAGCGACAGGTACGGCAGGTTGATGCTCGTGGAGGTCGAGGAGGAGAGCTCCTTCTTCGCCTGCTCGGCGGCCTCCTTGAGGCGCTGCAGGGCGATCTTGTCGCCCGAGACGTCGACGCCGGTGGTCTCCTTGAACTGCTTGATCAGGTAGTCGACCAGGCGCTGGTCCCAGTCGTCACCGCCGAGGCGGTTGTCACCGGCGGTGGAGCGGACCTGGATCGTGGAGAAGTCGTCGTCCTTGCCCACCTCGAGCAGCGAGACGTCGAACGTGCCGCCACCCAGGTCGAAGACGAGGATGAGCTCGTCCTCCTTGCCCTTGTCGAGGCCGTAGGCCAGGGCGGCCGCGGTGGGCTCGTTGATGATGCGCAGGACGTTGAGGCCCGAGATCTCGCCGGCCTCCTTGGTGGCCTGACGCTCGGCGTCGTTGAAGTACGCGGGGACGGTGATGACGGCATCCGTCACCGTGTCACCCAGGTAGGACTCGGCGTCGCGCTTGAGCTTCTGGAGGATGCGGGCGGAGATCTCCTGCGGCGTCCACTTCTTGCCGTCGACGTCGAACGTCCAGTCGGTGCCGATGTGACGCTTGACCGACGCGATGGTGCGGTCGACGTTGGTGACGGCCTGACGCTTCGCCGTCTCGCCGACGAGCACCTCCCCGTCCTTGGTGAAGGCGACGACCGAGGGGGTCGTGCGGAAGCCCTCGGCGTTGGCGATGACCTTGGGCTCGCCACCCTCGAGGACGCTGACGACGGAGTTCGTCGTACCGAGGTCGATTCCGACAGCACGTGCCATGTGATTCTCCTTTGTTTCGGAAGTTGCGGTTGATCTGGGAAATCTGCGGCGACTGCAGAAACCTGAGTCGCGATGACTCAACTGTACTCCGCCCTTTCGACGGTGTCAAACAAACTTGATATGAATCGGCTCAACTTTGGAACGGGCAGGATGAATGCAGGAGGGCCCATGACCGAGACAGACCCGTACGACGTCCTCGTGATCGGCGGCGGCCCCGCCGGCCTCTCCGCCGCACTCAACCTCGGTCGCTCCCTCATGCGGGTGCTGGTCGTCGACGCGGATCGACCGCGGAACGCCGCGACCTTGAACTCGCACGGATTCCTCACGCGGGACGGAGTCCCGCCGCACGAGCTCCGCCGCATCGCGCGGCAGGAGCTCGCCGCGTACCCGAACATCGAGATCCGCTCGCGGATGCGGGTGCTCGAACTGCACAGGACGGATGCCGGTTTCGTCGCGGCCGTCGGCCGCAGCACCCCGACCGAGCAGATCACCGCGCGGAGGGTCGTGCTCGCCACCGGACTCCGCGAGACACTCCCCGACGTGCCGAATCTCCGCGGCTTCTACGGGATGAGCCTGTTCAGCTGCGCCGCCTGCGATGCGTGGGAGCTCCGAGGGCGCCGTCTCGCGCTGATCGGCGAGACGGCCGACCTCGCCGACCGCGCCCGCCTGATCGCGCGCTGGACCGACAGCCTCACGATCTTCACGAACGGGGCGGATGCCGTCGGCGCCGCCGAGGAGACGGAGCTCGCCGCATCCGGAGTGGTCGTGCTGCGGCATCCGATCGTCGAGCTCGTCGGAGATCACGGACGGATCGAGGCGATCCGACTGGCCGACGGCACCAAGGTCGCGATCGAGGGCGGTTTCGTTCGGCCCGAATGGGAGACCGACTTGTCGTTCCTCCGCGGATTCTCCCCGTCGGTGGACGACGACGGGCATCTGGTCACCGACCGGTCGGGTCGCACCGACGTGTCAGGGCTGTATGCCGCCGGGGATGCGGCGATCCCCGGCCCGCAGCAGCTGATCGTGGCGGCGGGGGCCGGTGCGCGGGTCGCCGCCGTCCTCGTGCACGACGCGGTCGGGATCACCCAGGCCCACTGAGCCGTCGCGACTCTCGGGGCAGGACTAGGCTGACCGGCATGACGCGCTCCTCGTCCGTCCGTCCGCTCCTCCGCGTCGCAGCCACCGCCGTCGTCGCCCTCGCGATGCTGCCGCTCAGCGGCTGCCTGTATGCGCAGATCCCGGTGAACGTGCCGGACGGAGACGACCCGGACCCCGTTCCGACGGATTCTCCGAGCGACGACCCGATCGACGAGCCGTCCGGAGACCTGCCTGCGACGCTGTCCTTCGCCGACGGCAACGACCTCCCGCCCGACGCCTACATCGAGTGGGGCGACGGGTTCTTCACCGACGACGGCTGGGAGGTCGTCACGGGGGATGACGGCAACGGCGGCTGGACCTACGGAACGCTGGACGGCACCTGCACGGCGGAGTTCTGGCAGGGCATGATCCCCGACGTGCCGACCGTCGCGGGCGACGACGGTGCGAGCTCCGACGCCATGCTCGCGGTGATCCTCGGCGAGGCGGACAGCTCGAACGTCACGCCGTCGGCGACGACGGGCGGGTTCAGCTATCAGACCGGCGGCAACCTCGACGTCGAGAACCGGCAGCTCACGGGCGGCGAGGGGAGCCGCGAATGGATCGTGGCCGCGCGCGCGTTCACCGCGACCGGGGTGGGGCTCTACGTGATCGTGGACTGCACGGCGGGCGACGCGAGGGCCGCGATGGCCGAGGTCGTGGACGTGAACTCGATCATCGTCGGGTGACGATCCCCTTTTCAGGCACCGTCTCACTTGCCGCCGGGGGGACCGACGAGCAGCAGGATGACGTACAGCGCGACGATGCCCACGACGAGCAGGAGGGCGAGCGCCCAGGGCTTGCGGAGGAACCACCGCATCAGCCGGTCGTACCAGCGGGCGTCACGCGGATCGTCGGTCGGCTCGAGCCGCCAGGCGCCGGCGAGGCGTTCGGTGCGGTGCAGCCAGATCTCCACCGGGATGGTGGCATAGGGGACGACCGCGCTCGCGACGGCGAGGATCGCGACGCCGACGTTCCACCGCTGGTTCAGGGCGACCAGCAGCGCGGTGGCCGCGTAGGCGAGGAAGACGAACCCGTGGATGCCGCCGCCGATCGTGACCACGATGCCCGAAGCTCCGACGGCCCGGGCGATGATCGCCGAGATGAGGATGGTCCAGGTGATCGCCTCCGCGATCGCGAGAACACGGTACAGACGGTCGGGTGTGCGGAACACGGGACTCCTCGGGTGGGGGTCCTGTCAGCGTATCCGGCCCGGCTATGAGCGCACTCGCGGTCGCTCGAGGGCTCGCTCGCGGCCGGAATACCGGGAGCCCGCGCGGCGTTGCCGAAGGCATGGCGATCGTCGACTCCGCAGCTCTGGCGCAGATGCTCGAGACCGTCGACCTCCGCGTCGGCGTCGCTCGTCGCGCACGCCTGGCGCCGGGAGGGCTGCTGCCCGTCCCCGCAGGCTCCGCCATGCTCGTCTACGTCGCCGACGGCTCCGTCAGCGGGAACCCGCCTCTGCAGAGCGGATGCCGCCTCGACGTCGACCGCGCGTCGCAGCGTCTCGACGTCGACCCTGCGCCCACCAGAGGCGTCCTCGCGACGGGTGACGCGTTCCTCTCGCTGGGCCGCGCGGACCACGTGCTCGAGGCGCTCGACGAGTCGGACCTCGTGGTGGTCGACCTGGAGTTCTCGGCGAGCGCATCGCTGCTCGCCACCGTGCTCCCCGATCCGATCACGGTCACGGCCTTCGACGCTCTCGAGCCCGCGGCTGCCGCACTGGCACGCAGCATGGGTCCGACCGATCCGCCGGCGTGGGTCGAGCGGCAGGGCGACCCGGTGATCTGCCGGATGATGGCGAAGACCGTGCTGCTGTCGGTCATCCGCGCGTGGGCCGCGAACGGCTGCGCGCCCGAGGGCTGGCCCTCGGTGTCGAAGGACCCGTTCCTCGACCGCGTGATCGAGGCGATCCACGACGAGCCGGGGCGCGACTGGACGGTCGAGCGTCTGGCGGGCGTCGGAGCGATGTCGCGGTCGGTGTTCGCTGAGCGCTTCCGCGCGGCGATCGGCCGCTCCCCCGTCGACTACGTCACCGAGGTCAGGGTGGATGCGGCGAAGCGGATGCTGGAAGGCGGACGCTCCGTATCCGAGACCTCCCGCGAGCTGGGCTACGCCTCGGACGAGGGGTTCAGCCGCGCGTTCCGCCGGCGGACGGGCATGACCCCGTCCGCCTGGCGCGCCGCGCACCTCTCCCCCGTCCCCGCCTGACGTCCCGTCTCGAACCCGTCTATTTCTGCCGTATGGCACGAATAGAGGGTCTATTTGTGTCATATGGCATGAATAGACGGGCAGTGGGCGCTTCTCAGGCGCGGGCGCTCCTGCGGTTCGACGCGCCGAAGAGGACAGCGCCGACGAGCAGCGAGATCGCGCCCACCACGTAGACGAACTCGACGTTCAGCGTGTCGACGAGGAGACCGCCCACGCCTGCGGCGAGCGTGATCGCGCCCTGGAATCCCACCACGACCAGACTCCCGCCGGCCTCGAGGCGATCCGGCGTCCGGTGCCCGACCCACGTGTTCACGACGAGCAGCCACGATGAGAAGAAGAAGCCCCAGACCAGCACGATGACGCCGATGCCGATCACCGAGCCCGACAGGAAGATCATCGAGAGCACCGACACCGCGATCACGAGCGGAGCGAAGACGGCGAAGAACGTGAAGGTGCGGTCGATCACGAACCCGATCGACAGGTTGCCGATGAGACCGCCCACTCCGAAGAGGGCGAGCAGCAGGATGATCGTCGACGCGTCCACGCCGGGGATGCGCTCGAGCGCGAGCCGCACGTAGGTATAGGCGAGGAAGTGCCCGAGCACCACGAGCACGTGACCGACCATGCCGAGACCGATGCCGGGGCGACGGAGGGTGTCGACCAGCAGACGGATGCTCGACGCCTGCTCGGCCGGCACCGACGGGAGCACGACGCGCAGAGCGACGGCCAGCACCACCATGAGCGCACCCGCGATCGCGAACACCGCCTGCCAGCTGACGAACTCGCTGAGCATGACGCCGAGCGGCACTCCGGCGACGGTCGCGAGAGAGACACCGGCCGACGTGAACATCACGCCGCGTCCGAGGTGCTCGGGGCCCGCGAGGCGCACGGCGACCGTGATCGACATGGCCCAGAACGCGCTGATCGCCGCCCCCAGCAGGAAGCGCGCGAGGAGCACGATCACGAGGTTGGGCGCGATCGCGACGATGAGGTTCGACACCGCGGCGGCGAGCGCCATCCACACGAGCAGCGATCGGCGGTCGAGGCGCGGGAAGACCAGGCCGACCGTCGGGGCGACGACAAGTCCGACGAGCGCGGTGATGGTGACCGTCTGCCCGGCCTGCCCCGGCGTCACGCCGAGCGCGTCGGCCATCTCGGTGAGCACGCCGTTGGGCAGGAACTCCGCCGTCACGAGCAGGAAGCCCATCAGCATCAGCACGATGAGGCCGCCGTAGCGGATCCCCTCGGCTCGGGCGGTCGTCACGGGTACGGGCGCGGTCGTCGTCATGCTTCCACGCTTCCAGGTCCCCGCGGCATCCGCCCGACGCGGCGTCCACGGCATCCGACCATTCGTCCGAGGAGTGCGGAGGACGAGCTCTCAGCCCCCGATCCGGGCTGCCAGAAGCGTCACGAGCTCGTACACGACGTGGCTCGCCGCGATGCCGGTCATCTGCGCGTGATCGTAGGCCGGCGACACCTCCACGACGTCGGCGCCCACGATGTCCCTGTCGCGCAGCGCGCGGAGGATGCGCAGGAGCTCGCGGCTCGTGAGGCCTCCCGCCTCGGGGGTCCCGGTGCCGGGGGCGTGCGCAGGGTCGAGCACGTCGATGTCGATCGAGACGTAGAGCGGCCTGTCGCCGATGCGCTGCAGGATGCGCCGGATGCCGGCTTCGACGCCGTGCTCCTCGATGTACTCGCTCGACACGATCGAGAAGCCGAGGCGCGCGTCGTCCTCGAGGTCCTGCTTCGAGTACAGCGGTCCGCGTGTGCCGACGTGGCAGCTCGCGGTCAGGTCGATCAGCCCCTCCTCGCTCGCGCGGCGGAACGGCGTCCCGTGCGTGATGGGCGCGCCGAAGTAGGTGTCCCAGGTGTCGAGGTGCGCGTCGAAGTGCAGCACCGCGACGGGCCCGTGCTTCGCCGCGACGGCGCGCAGCAGCGGCAGCGCGACGGTGTGGTCGCCGCCGATCGTGACGATGCGCTGCACCTGCTCGCCGAGCGCGAGGGCCGCGCGTTCGACCTCGGTCACCGCCTCGGTGAGATCGAACGGATTCACCGGGATGTCACCGGCATCCACCACCTGCGCGATCGCGAAGGGCGAGACGTCCTGCGCAGGGTTGTACGGGCGGAGCAGGCGCGACGACTCCCGCACGTGCGACGGTCCGAACCGGGTGCCCGGACGGTAGCTCACGCCGGAGTCGAACGGGATCCCGACGACCGCGATGTCGGCACGGGGTACGTCCTCGATGCGAGGGAGACGTGCGAAGGTCGCGATCCCGGAGTAGCGCGGGTTCACGGAGGCGTCGATGGGGCCCACGTTGTCGGTCATGATCAGTCCTGTCTCTGCATGGGGATGTGCACGAGCTGCACGCCGCCGGCGGCGATGGCCTCGCGGATGCTCGGGGCGATGTCGTCACGCGCGTCGACGCGACGGCCGGTGGCCCCGAAGGCCGCGGCGAGCGCGGCCCAGTCCGGCTGGACGAGGTCCACGCCGACGGGCGCCATGCCCCGATCGACCTCGTTCTGGCGGATCTCTGCGTAGCCGCCGTTGTCGACGCACACGATCGTCACGTCGAGGCGCTGCTCGACCGCCGTGACGAGCTCGTTCACGCAGAACATGAGCGCGCCGTCGCCGATCACGGTCACGACCGGATGCTCGGTCTGGGCGACGCGCGCCCCGATCGCCGCGGGAAGGCCGTAGCCGAGCGTCGCATACGTCGGCGTGTAGAGGAGGGTGTGCGGATGCCGCGAGCGCAGCACGCTGCCCAACGCCATGTAGACGATCTGCGAGGAGTCGCCGGCGACGATCGCGTCATCCGGCAGGGCGTCGGCGATGATCTCGGCGAGCGCGACCGTGTCGGGTGCGGCCTCGCGGATCTCGGCGGCGATCGCGGTGCGTTCGGCCGCCAGGTCCCGCGGGGCGCGGGGCTCCGGCGGCAGCAGCTCGAGGAGCGCCGCACCGACCGCCGCGGAATCACCGACGATCCCGACGGTCGCTGCGAGGTTCTTGTCGAGCTGGAGCGGCGAGATGTCGATACGCACGACGTCGCCGCGCGCCTCGAGCCGCGGGGCCCACAGCTCGGCCTCGCCGAGCTTCGATCCGATCACGAGCACGACGTCGGCGTCCTCCGCGACGGCGCGGGCCGCGGGCAGCCGGAGGTTCGATCCGAGGGCGAGCGGATGCCGTTCGTCCACGACGCCCTTGCCGTTCAGCGTCGTCAGCACGGACGCACCCAGCCGCTCGGCGAGCAGAGTCACCTCGTGCGAGGCGTCGACGGAACCGCCGCCCGCGACGATCACCGGGCGCTGAGCCGCCAAGAGGATCCGCGCGGCCTCTGCCAGCGCCGCCGGGTCGCCTGAGGCGCGCGTCGGCATCGCGCGCGGACGCCGAGCCTCGGCCGGCACGTCGGCCGGGGCCTCGAGCACGTCGAGCGGGATCTCGATGTGCACCGGGCGAGGACGCCCGGTGCGGAACAGCGCGAACGCGTCGTGCACCGCGTCGACGGCCTCGGCGGCACTGGTGACCCGGCGCGACCACTCGGCGATCGCGCCCACCATGGCGGTGGCGTCCTTGGTCTCGTGCAGCGTGCCGACGTCGGCGAACTCCGCACCGAGCGGCACGCCGGGAGACAGCACGATGAGCGGTCGTGACTCGCAGAAGGCCGTGCCGATCGCGCTCATCGCGTTCTGCAGTCCAGGACCGGACGTCGTGATCACGACGCCCGGGAGGCCCGTCTGCTGCGCCCATCCGTCGGCACCGTAGCCGGAGCCCTGCTCGTGCCTGTTGGTCACCGCGCGGATGCCGAGGTCCGCGAGCGGCCGGTACAGCTCGAGGTTGTGCGTGCCGGGGATGCCGAAGACGGCGTCCACCCCGTAGCCGCGGATCGTCTCGAGGACCGCGCGGCCCGCGGTGTCGGAGTACTGGTCGGTCATGGAGGAATCCTGACTCATGCCGTCGATCATGCCGGTGCTCATGCGGTCGTCAGGGCGCGGCTCGCGACGTGCCGACGCGCGCCGTCGACCCAGGTCTCGATCACGTCGATCGCCGCGATGTCCTCCGGCGCGACGGTGAGCGGATCGTCGGACAGCACGACGAAGTCGGCGTACTTGCCCACCTCGAGCGACCCGAGATCGTCCTCGCGCCCGATCGACACGGCGCCCTCGTAGGTGTGCGCGCGGAGCGCCGCCGACGCAGTGATCCGCAGGTCGTCCGGGCCGAGCTTGTGTCCGCGACGCGTGACGCGGGTCACGGCGGCCTGGATGGCCTCGAGCGGGATCGGCTCGGCGACCGGAGCATCCGACGAGATCGTCATCGGCACGCCCGCCCGCTCGAACTCGCCGAGCGGGTTGAAGCGCTCGCCCGGGGTTCCGATGGCCTCCTCGACGCCCTCGCCCCAGTTGAAGTAGTGCTGGGTCTGGTTGACAGGGCGGATGCCGGAGGCGGCCATCCGCTGGATCTGCTCGGGAGTCGGCAGGCCGCAGTGCTCGATGCGGTGCCGAGCATCCGCGTCGGGGCGCTCGGCGAGGGCTGCCTCGATCGCCGACACCACCATCTCGATCGCGGTCGGCGACTGCGCGTGCGTCGCGGTCTGCAGGCCCACGGCGTGCGCGCGGCTGATGAGGGCCGCGTACTCGGCGGGCTCGTGGTACAGCTGACCCGTGCGACAGGGGTCGCCCACGTAGCCGTCGGGGAAGTACGCCGTCCAGCCGCCGAGCGTGCCGTCGGCGTAGAGCTTGATGCCGGCGAAGCTGAGGTGGGCGTTGCCGAACTGGCCGACCAGGCCCATCTCGAGCGCCTCGTCGAGCAGGTGCGACAGCAGGTACATCGACACACGCAGCTCGAGCCGCCCGGCCTCGGCGAGACGCAGGTACATGTCGAACTCACGACGCGTGACCTGGCAGTCGCCGATCGACGTGACGCCGCCTGCGAGGAACCGCTGCGTCGCGGCATCCAGCTGGCGCAGGTGCTCCTCCGGCTCGTCGGCGAGGTGGAAGTTCGGTCCGTGGTGGCCGATCTTCACGCCGTGCACTCCGGTGAGGATGTTGCACGCGGCATCCGAGAGCTCGCCGGTCAGCTCGCCGTCGGCATCGCGGAAGAACTCGCCGCCGTCGGGGTTGGGCGTATCGCGATCGACCCCGTTCGTGGCGAGCGTGAACGAGTTGACCACGCCGCCGTGGCCGGAGGCGTTCATCAGGTACACCTCGCGGTCATCGGCGACCTGGTCGAGCTCGAAGCGGGTGGGATGCCGCTTCTCGGCGAGGTTGCGCTGCTCGTAGCCGTAGCCCCGCACCGGACGCCCCGCGGGCGCCTCGACCGCGGCGGCCTGCAGCAGCGCGACGATCTCGGGGATGCTGCCGGCCTTCTCTGGTCCGCAGTCGACCCAGGTCATCAGCTGCCCGTACATCAGGGGGTGGGCGTGCGCGTCGACGAATCCCGGCACGACGACCGCGTCGCCGAGATCGACGTGCTCGGGCGCGAGGCCCGACCGGTCGGCCGCTGCCTGACACGCGGCCGGCGTGCCGATCGCGACGATGCGCCCACGGTCGGTCAGCATCGCGGTCGCGGTGGTCGTGTCGGCATTCACCGTGTGGATCGCACGAGCCGAGATCAGCTGCGGCGTCGTCTGGGCCGAGCGGTCGAAGGGGGTGAGCTTTCTCATGGCAGCCTGTTCGCGGTCGTGTCGGTGCGGGCGGTGAACGATGCCGTGACCGGAGCCTCATCGGAGTGCTGCGGTGCCAGGCGGGTGCAGACGGCGGCGATGACGGCCATGCCGATGAACATCGCGATCACCGACCAGACGCTGCCGGTCCACGCGATGAGCTGCGTCGCGAACCACGGGGAGAAACCGGCCCAGAGTGCGGCACCGACGCCGTAGGAGAGCGCGATCGACGTGTAGCGCGACTGCGGGCGGAACATCTGGGCGAGCAGGGCCGCGATCGGCGCGTAGGTCGCGCTCATCGCGATGCGGACGAGCGACGCGAAGAGGAAGATCAGCGGCTCGACGCGCCCCGGCATGATCAGCAGGAACGGCACGAACGTGAGCACCGAGGTGAGGAGACCGAGGTACATGACGTTCTTGCGGCCCCACTTGTCGCCCAGCCAGGCGACGGGCAGCGTCACGACGAACTCGACGAAGGAGGCGAGGGTCATGGCGTCGAGGATCACCTGCTCACTGACCGAGATCGGCTCGCCGGTCGCGTAGGCCGTGGCGAAGGTCGTGGCCAGGTAGTAACCGCCGGTCGAGATCGGCAGGATGCCGATGCCGAGGAGGATCGGACGCCAGTTGGTGCGGAGCGCGAAGGCGAGCGGCATGGACTGCTTGCGTCCCTCGATCTTCGACTCGAAGACCGGCGACTCCTCGACACGGTAGCGGACCCAGAAGCCGACGCCGACGAGCACGATCGACAGCAGGAACGGGATGCGCCAGCCGCCGTTCATGATGAAGTCGTCGCCGACGCGCGACATGATCGCGAAGATGCCGGAGGCGAGGAGGGCGCCGGCCGGGTTGCCGAGCTGAGTGAAGCCGCCGTAGAACGTCTTCGACTTCTCGGGGGCGTGCTCGACGCTCATCAGCACCGCGCCGCCCCACTCGCCGCCGACCGCGAGTCCCTGGATCGCGCGGAGCAGGATCAGAAGGATCGGGGCGAGGATGCCGATGTTCTCGTACGTCGGCAGGCAGCCGACCAGCACGGTCGCGGCGCCCATCAGTAGCAGCGTGATGACGAGCGAGACGCGGCGGCCGAGCTTGTCCCCGATGTGGCCGAAGATGATGCCGCCGAGGGGGCGGACGAGGAAGGCGACGGCGAACGTCGCGAAGGCCGCTGCCGTCTCGGCAAGGCGGTCGCCGCTCGGGAAGAACAGCGGACCGAAGACGAGCGCCGCAGCGGTCGCGTAGACGTAGAAGTCGTACCACTCGATCGTGGTCCCGACGAAGGCGGCGAAGCCTGCGCGACGCGCCTTGCTGTGGGTGGAGTTCATGAGGGTGCCCGCTCCTTTGCGGAAGATGTTCGGATAGCGAAGGATGCTACGGATGCCGCGGCTGCACGGCAACTGCACAAATTCCGTGTGACGAGTGATTCACTGGACTTCTGTTCGCCGTGTCACGCAATAGTGGGCTACCCGATCGCCTGAACGGCCTCTACGCTTCACATATGCACGCGCCGGTGCGCGTTCGCGGGAAACTGACGAATCTGGAGCCGCCATGGATTTCGACGCCGACCTCATCCTCGCACTCCAGGAGGACGGTCGCGCCAGCATCCGCTCGCTGTCCGGGAGTCTGGGACAGTCTCGGGCGGCGGTCGCCGCGCGGCTGCGGACCATGCTCGACGACCGGACCGTGCGGGTGGTCGCGGCGGTCGACCCCGTCTTCCTCGGTCAGCATGTGCTCGCGCATGTGTCGATCCGCACCGATGGGACGGTCGAGCTCGTCGCCGGGCATCTGCGCGACATGGCCGAGACCGTGCTGGTGTCGGCGGTGGGAGGCGCGCACGACCTCGTCACCGAGGTCAGGCTGGGCACGATGGCGGAGCTGCACGACCTGCTGGCGCAGATACGCGCGATCGACGGCGTGCTCGACATCAACACGATCATCTACTCCACGGTCGTGAAGGGCTTCTTCGTCTCGGAGTATCACGGCGATGTGACGCTCGACACGGTCGACGAAGACCTGATCGAGCACCTGCAGTCCGATGGGCGGATGAGCTTCCGCGCCCTCGGGGAAGCGGTCCGCCTGTCCCCCTCGGCGGTCGCGACACGCGTGCAGCGACTGATCGACGGAGGCGTCATCAAGATCAGCGCGGTCGAGGCGAGGGGTCTCGCGCATCGGCAGCTGTCGATGGGCGTGGGCCTGAACCTCAGCCACGACGACGAGGCGGTGATCGACGAGCTCCGCACGGGTCGCGGCATCGACTTCGCCGCGCGGACCCTCGGCCGATTCGACGCGGTGGCGACGCTCGTGGAGCCGTCTGCCGGCGCGCTCTACGCGAGCCTGGAGCGGCTGCGCTCCCTCCCCGGCGTCACCCGGATCGAGGCGTGGCTGCACCTGGCCGTGCTGAAGGAGGACTACGCGCGAACGCTGCGGGAGCCCGAGCTGGCCGGGCTCTGAAGCTACGGCACTGAGTCCTCGGCACTGAGTCCTCGGCGGCGGGGTCGCGGCGCGCCGTCACCGTGCGTTCACCGTGCGCCGCCAGACTGCGAGCATGAGCGATTCCTCCCCGGACGGCGTGGTTCCGGAGCCCTCCGCGACGGCCAACAGCGGCGCGGTCGGCGTCATCGGCCTCGACCTCCGCGGCGAGACGCCCGCACCGAAGAAGCAGGTCTACTCGTGGGCGCTGTGGGACTGGGCGACGCAGCCGTTCAACACGGTCATCCTCACCTTCATCTTCACGGCCCTGTACCTGACGACCGAGGCATTCCTGCCGGCAGACATCGCCGGGCTCGCCGCAGACGACCCGATCCGCAAGGCCGCGGAGGCGGACCTCGCCTCGGGGCTCGGTCTCGGCTCGACCATCGCCGGCATCGCGATCCTCCTCATCGCGCCGGTGCTGGGGCAGCGCGCGGATGCCGCAGGGCGTCAGAAGCTGTGGCTGGGCATCGGCACCGGAGCGCTCATCGCCTGCATGCTCGGCCTGTGGTTCGTGGAGCCGACGCCCGCGCTGTTCTGGCTCGGTGTCGCCCTCATCTCGGCCGGCTCGGTCTTCGGAGAGATCGCCGCGGTGAACTCCAACGCCATGCTGATCGGCATCGCGAACCCGAAGACCGTGGGTCGCATCTCCGGTCTCGGCTGGGGATTCGGCTACATCGGCGGCATCATCGCGCTCGTCCTCGTCGTGATCTTCTACATGCTCGACTGGTTCGGGCTCCCCGAGGACGGCGGACTGCCGTTCCGCATCATCGCGCTGGGCTGCGCGATCTGGGCGATCGTCTTCTCGATCCCGATCTTCCTCAACGTGCCGGAGCCGTCGCTCGGCCGCCCGGAGCGCAAGGTCGGCTTCTTCGCGTCCTACGGACTGCTCGTGAAGGACGTCATCGGCCTGTACCGGAATCCCGAGACGCGTCAGACCTTCTGGTTCCTGCTGTCGAGCGCGGTGTTCCGCGACGGGCTCGGCGGCGTCTTCGCCTTCGGTGCGATCATCGCCGGGCAGGTCTTCGACTTCGGGTTCCTGGAGCTCGTGATCTTCGGCATCGCCGCGAACCTCATCGCCGGAGTGTCGACCATCATCGCCGGGCGGTTCGATGATCAGTACGGCCCGAAGCGCATCATCCTCGTCTCGCTCGCGGCGATGGTGCTCGCGGGACTCGCCGTGTTCTTCCTCGTGGATGCCGGAACGGTCGTGTTCTGGGTCGGTGGCCTCGTGCTCTGCGCGTTCGTCGGCCCGGCGCAGGCGGCGTCGCGGTCGTTCCTGGCCCGCGTCACCCCCGCCGGACGCGAAGGCGAGATCTTCGGCCTCTACGCGACGACCGGACGGGCGGCGAGCTGGATGGCGTCGGGCGCGTGGACGCTGCTCATCGTCATCTCGGGCGCGACGGCGTTCGGCATCCTGGGCATCGTGCTCGTGCTGATCGCGGGCTTCCTGCTGCTGCTGCCGGTCAAGGCGACCCGGTAGACACGGGCTTCGCGTCGTCCTCGTCCTCGTCATCGTCGTTGTCGTCGTCGTCGTCGTCATCGAGGGCGTACCAGTGGCGAATGCGCACCGGGTCGAAGACGAACGCCGTGACGAAGCACAGCACGACGAGGCCGATGCCGACGATGCCGTAGCCCGTCTGCAGCACGCCCGCGACATACCCGAGCATGGGTATGTGGAATGTCACCAGTCCGGCCGTCTCGACGGCATACGGCTCCGGATCGGGCGAGGTGTTCGCATCGCCCTGCAGCGTGAGCAGGATCAGGCCCTGCTGCTCCTCGATCTCGATCACACGGTGCGTGACCAGCCCCGATCCGAAGTTGCGCGGGACGGTGACAATGTCCCCCTTCTTCACGGTGTCCGCGTCGACAGCGCGCGCGAAGGCCAGCGAGCCGGTGGGGATCGTCGGCTCCATGGATCCGGACACGACGATGTGGGGCTTCAGCCCGAGCAGCAGCATCGCCGCGAGGCCGACGATGCAGATGCCGCCGACGAGCGCTGCGAGGGTGAGGAAGGTGCTGCGAACGGGGATCCAGATCCGGAGCGCGACACCGTCGCGCTCCGGATCCTTCTCCTGCCCGTCCATGCTCAGTTCGCCTTCTCGGCCGTGAAGGTCACGCTCAGCGGCACGGTGGTGCCGTTGAGCGACGTCTTCTCGGCTGCCGAGAGATCGTCGACGTACGCCACGATCAGACGGATGTCGGTGCGCGCGGCGGCCGGCACGGACGCGGTCGCCTGGCCCACCGAGAGCGGGGCCTTTCCGGACCCGGCGAGCGTGCGGGCGAGCATCGCGTTCGCCTCGTCGAGCTTCCTCCCCTTGGTCGGATCGGTCGCGTCCCCGAACACCACCTCCCCGGTCGCGACGTCCACCGCGGTGAACCGGAGGTGCGCGAGCATCGCAGCTGCGCCCGTCGAGCTCACGGAGAGGCCGACCCTCGCTTTCCACCGGGGCGTGTTGTTGAAGGCGGTGACGGTGGTCTCGATCGTGCGTCCCGGGGTGAGGCTCCTCGTGACCTCGGGAGCGATCGCGAGGGTGGTCGGCGCGGTGGGCAGCCCGGCGGCCATGAGACCCGTGCGGTCGATCAGGGCGATGTCAAAGTTCTGCGTGACGCCGATGCCGTCTCCCGTGCCCGAGCCCGTGTTCACGTTGGCGAAGTCGGAGTAGGCGGCATCCGTGACGGTGCTGATGATCCCCACGGTGACGAGGCTGGCCGCGACGACCGCCGCGGAGGCCGCGACGAAGATCTGGTGCCGTCGTGAGAGGCGCTGAGTTGTCATCGGTGCGTTCTCCTTAGCGGATGCCGGGCATGGTGAGCAGGGACGGACCGGCGATCTGGCTGGACACGTCGGCGCTCCACGCGGAGGGTGCGCCGGGGAGCAGCGACTGCGCCACTGTCCCGACGTTGCCCCACCCCATCAGGCCGAAGTTCTTCTTCGTGACGAACGTGGTGTACGGCAGGGCCGCGACCGCGGTGTTGTCCGTGCCCGCCGCCGTCACGAGGGTCGGTGGGTACATCCAGCCGCCGGCACTGCCTGCGACAGTATTGCCGATCGCAGCGTAGCTGCGTCCCCAGCCCATCACCTGGCCGTTGGACAGCGCGACGACGCCGTGCGTCTCGCCCATGCCGAAGTCCGACACTGTGGTCCCGGCGGGGAAGGAGGTGATCGGGGTGGGCGTGCGGAAGATGCCGCTCGGGGAGGAGACGCCCAGCAGATAGTTGGCGCCCGAACCCCACGTGAGCAGCCGCCCCTTGCTGGTGAGCGCGCCCGCGGCGTTGGGGGCGCCCTGGATGTCGATCACACGTTCGCCACCGGGAGGAGCCGCCGCCGTCAGCGAGCTCATCGCGAAGTCCACGACTGCGGCCCCGAACGCCGGATTCGGCGCTCCGGGAGCCGCGCCCATCGCCGGGCTGCCGAAGCCGCTGAACACGTACCCGCTCGCGGTCTGGTCGTAGCGACCGAACAGCGTTGCCCAGATGTCGGTCACGCCCTGTTTGATGAGGGTCGGTGTCGACGCACTGGTCCGGACCTTCCCGGTGCCGTCTCGCCCCAGCTCCCCCGTCGGGTTCAGCGTCGACGTGCCGTAGAGGGCACTGCCCCACCCGTAGAGGTCGCCCGCCTCGGTGAGCGCGAAGAAGGAGTTCTGGGTCGCGGCGATCTTCTTCACTCCGGTGAGGAGTGGGCCATTGGAGCACGCGGCGGTCATGCCGCGGCTGCAGACGGCAGTGACGTCGGCGTTGCCTGTGCCCAGCTTGAAGCTGTAGTTGGAACCCCAGGTGTACACCTCGCCGGTCTCGCTCAGCGCGATCGCGGTGGTGCCGGCGCTGTACTCCGCGGTCCCGGTCAGCTTGGAGTTGAGGGCGAGCTGAGCCACGCGGATCGGTGCGGTCGTCAGGGGGTCGGAGGTGACGGGGAGATCGACGCGGACGACGTCGGGCGACGAGGGCCCGTTCGCCGCCGTGTTCCACTTGCCGTTCGCGGCGAGGCCCCCACCGAGCGCACCCCAGAGGTAGACCGAACCGCCGGCGACGGCAGCTCCCGTCAGCGTCGAGCGGTTGAGATCGGTGGGCGTGTACGCGCCGGGAGGAGACGTGATCGCTGCGGCACTGGCGGAGGCATCGTCGACGTAGCCGGCGCTCGTGGGAGCTGCGACTCCCAGTGCGAGGATTCCGGCCGTCGTGAGACAGAGCGCCGCGAACGGCTTGAGTGTGAGCTTCATGGCCTTCAGGTGATGTCGAGGGTCGAGGGGGTGGCGGTCGCCGGGTCGTCGCTCGTGCGCCGGCGTCGGCGGGCGAGGACGAACAGGAGTCCGGAGCCGAGGAGGGCTGCCGCGATCACAGCCGCCGTGAGGGATTCGGCGCCGGTGGTGGCGAGTGAACCGGAGGGCGGGCCGCCGAGATCCTCTCCGACGAGGCGGATCGTCATACGACCGCTCAGCCCCTGGTACTCGTCTCCCGCAGCCTGCGGGAGTGAGGCGACGCCCGAGACGACGACCTTCTCGCCGGGCTGCAGCGTGGCGAGGCGAGTGGTCGCGCCGCTCGCGTTCTCTGCGGGGAGCGCGAGTTCGGTGCGGTCGGGGCTGCTTACCGAGACCGTCAACGGATGCGCGCCATCGAAGACCTCGCCGTCGACACCGGTGACGAGGGCTGACACGGCGACGGGGTTCTCCGAGACGTTCTCGGCGGACAGCTGCCACGCCCTGTCGTGACCGGGCGGGGGCACGGCCACCACCACGGCAGGGGAATCGGTCGCGAGGAGGGTGTCGTCCGCACCCGCGGGCGCGGCAGGGAGGAGGACGAGAGACGCGGCGGCCAGCGCCGGCACGAGCAGCGCACGCGCGCGGCCGATCACGAGCTCTCTCCGATCATGGTGAAGCCGACGGATACCGGAACGCCGTAGTAGCGCCCGTCGAGCTGCGTCGCGCTGACGAGACGCAGCTGCACATCGAGCGTGCGGGTACGGGCATCGGTGCCGTTGAGGTCGATGCCGAAGGAAGGATCCGCGGTGGTCGGCGTCCACGCGAGAAGCGGGGTACCGGGGTTCGCCGGATCGACGACCTGCACCTCGAGCTTGGAATACACGTCGAGCCCGCCCGCGGGCGCGAGATTCTGCATCGAGATCTGGGCGTGTGCGCCCACGGTGCCCGAGGAGTTGTTCACCACGCGGAGCGGGAAGTGAGCGCGCGTGGCGGTCGCCGGGCTGTCCATCGGGAAGATGGCTCCGGCGATCTCCGCGTCGGGGACGGCATAGACGGCACCGGTCGGGGTGAGCGCTCCAGCGCTGTTGGCGAAGGCGACGTCGAACGTTCCGCCGACCGGGGTGAACGTCGCGACGGCGGCGTCGGTGATGGTGGCGGATGTCACGGCGACGAACACGCACGCGAGGACGCCCAACGACGCGGCGAACCGCACGCGGCCGCTACGGCGCTCGGGGGAACGGGTGAGGGATCTCATTCGCTCTCTCCTCTCCACTGGAATCGGATCTGGGTGGCGGCGGACGACCAGCGGTTGTCCGTGCTCGCGGGGAGGTGGACGGAGACGTCCAGGAGCCGCGCTTCTCCGGGGGCGACGGCCGTCCACGTGTTCGTGAGGGCGGCGAGGTCGTTGCCGGGAACGTGATCGATGACGGCACCGGTGCTGTCGCTCACGGTGAAGGTCAGCTGGTCGAAGAGCTCTGCGAAGCCACCGTCGGGGTTCTTCTCAGACCGTCGGGGGTCGGGGTCGTCGATGATGAGGGTCATCGCTGCGTCGACCGTCGGACTCGCGTTCTTCACAGCGATGCGGAAGTCCAGAGCGTCGCCCGGCGCGAAGCCCTCAGCTGCGGCGCTGTCGATCACGAGCTCCGCCGCGGTGTCGCGACCCTGCTCCCAATCCGCTGCGCTGGGCGTCCACGCGGGGTCGGCGCTCGCGGCGACCTGGAGGTCGAAGGAGTTCGCGGACCCGTCGAAGACGACAGGCACATCGTGCGCATCCGTCAGTGAGGCTGCGGTGAGCAGCGTCCCGAGGGCGAGCAGGACGCCCGCGGAGAGGATCGGTCGGATCACGGCTGGGCGCCGGGAGCGGAGCATCGTGTCCCTTTCGTCTGGTCGGAGGATGAGGGGGCGTCGAGAGCGTCGCCTCGACGCCCCTTCGGGAGCGATCAGTTGCTGGACGCGTCGATGTGCGCCGTGACGAAAGCCGACTTGTCGGCGAGGGTGTTGTTCGCCACTGCACCGAGGTCGGCGATGCTGACGACGACGGTGACCTTCGAGGTCGCCTTGCCGTCGAGCGTGGACAGCTGGACATCACCGATGTTGGCGACGGTCTTGCCGGAGGCGATCGTGACGCCGTTTTGGATGACGTCGAAACGCAGGGCGTTGAGCAGCGTCGTGTCGGACGTCTTGCCGTCCTGCGGCTCGATGGTGATGCTCGTCAGCATCGTGCCCTTCGAGTTGTTCTTGAGCGGGATCGTCACGGTGGCCGTGCCGCTGCCCGGGGCGAGCTCGTCGATGCCGGTCAGGAGGTAGTCGATACCGGCCGCCGTGTTCGCGCGGACCCAGTCCGCGTCGGCGACGTTGCCGGAGCCATCGACCTTGGGCGATCCGTCGGGGTTGGTCTTGGCGACCATCAGGGCGAATGCGTTGTCCACACCCGGGCCGATGCCGCTGCCTGCCGTGCCGCCGTTGAGGTTGATGTTGGCGAAGTCGGTGAAGGCGGCACTCGTGACGAGCACTCCGGCGACGAGCAGCATTCCGGCTGCGGCGATGCCGCGCTTGCGGCCGTTCTTCTTCTGCTTCTGTTCCATGAGGATTCCTTCGTCGTGTTCGTCAGTACGAGTTCCCCGGTGCGAGCGGGGCCTCACAGATCACACAGGAAGGAGGATGCGAAGAGAGCGTCTCTGCGTGGCGCTTGCGTGCCGATACCGAGTCCATGCCGGGGGGTCTACGTAGATCTGCGTGTCCCGCGCAGGCCGTCACACGCACTCCTTAGTCGTTCGTTCCTGCCATGCGGGTCATCCCGTCCGAGCCAGGGGCCTGACGTCGGCGACGCTGAGTCTCGGTGTCCGCCACTTCTGTTCCGGATCCCACCATTCCGGGCCCCGCACCTGCGGGACGCCGTCGTCCATCCGGATCTCCCACCCGGAACTGCCCAGACTCCGGTGATGCCACCAGCACAACGGCACACCGTTGTCGGTATGCGTCGGACCACCCTGCGAGTGCTCCACCACGTGATGGATCTCGCACCACGACGCCGGCACATGGCATCCCGGAATCAGGCACTCCTTGTCGCGGGCGATGATCGCCCGCCGCTGATACACCGTGAACACCCGATCCGTACTGCTGATCCCGATGATCCGCCCCTCATCGAACAGGACCCGCTGGATCACCCCCGAGCATCCGACATGTGCGGCGACACCGAGGGGCACCTGACCCCACGCGCCGGCGACACTCGCCCGCCCCGCACCGTTCTCGAGATCCTTAGCGTCGACGGTGACCACCAGGACGGGGCTCGCGCCACCGAGAGTCGGCATGTCCCGGTGTCGAGCGGCGATCCCGAGGGCGGCCGCGAGCGCATCGTGGCGCTTCTGTGCCGCCGTGCGACCATCGATCACGAACCTCGGGTCGGAGTTGTACGGATCTTCGTCGCCGTCGGTCGCCCCAGAGTCCGCGTCTGCGGCTGAGTCCGCGTCTGCGGCGGCGGCTGCATCGAGATCGTCACTGCCATCCGATGCGTCGAACCTCACCCCCGGCAGAGGCGGTCCATCGCCCTTGGGGTTGTTCATGGCGTCGAAGATCAACTCCAGCTGCGCCGCGACGTCGGGGGTCAGGTACCCCTTGACGGTGCGCAGACCATCGCGTACACGCCCGAGCGTGATGCCCCGTCGTCGAGCGGGCTCGTCGCCCGGCACCTCTCCGTCGGGGTCGAGGAGCGCCGCCAGAGTCTCAGCGAGCGTCTTGAGGTCGTCGAGCGTGGGCGCAGGGCCCGCGACGTCGGACCCCTCCTCTCGCCGGATCCCCCGCGCAGCCCGAGCGAGGCACTCGTCCGCGTCCAGTCGATCGTCTACGGAGATCCGGTCGGAGATCGCCTCGATCGGCGCTGTGACCACGAGGATCCCCGCGACTCCGATCGCACCGTCGAGCATCGCCTCTCGCAGAGCCGGCCATCGCGCCGGAAGCCTTTCACCGGAGCTGAAGTTAAGGGTGCGACGCACGAGGTCGGAGACCTTGCCGACCCTTGTGGCCCCGGCAACATCGGTCAGGAGCGTCCGTTGAAAGAGCTCGGACTGCGTGCGGCACCCGGCCGAGTGCGGGAAATCGAAGGCGTCCGCGCTGGCCGTGGTCTCGACAACCACCGCCTCGACCCGTCGGAACGCTGCGCCCGCGGCCTGCAGCACCTCGACGCGATCCGCATCGGAGAGCCCGGCCAGCGCGTCGTCGCACAGCACCGCATCGAGGTCGGAGATGACCTGATCGAGGAGCGTACGGCTGCGGGATGACATGCCCCCACTCAACCGCGGACCACCGACATTCAGACGGTCGGACCGACCTTATTTAGGCCAGATCAGAGGCGCATTCCGATACATCGAAATACACGGCCTGGAGCGCCGAGCATAGAGAGGCGCTCAGCCCTCCCAGTTGTCAGCGAGCTTGTTCAGCAGCCGCGCGAGCTCGTCTCGCTCGGCGTCGGTGAAGGCGGCGAGCGCCTTGCCCAGCGCCTCGCGCCTCTCCCCCCGGACGCCCCGCGCGATCTTCCGCCCCTCATCGGTGAGCGCGATGCGCGTACGGCGAGCGTCATCGGGGTCGGCCTCCCGGCGCACGAACCCGTGCGCGACTCCCTGCTGCACCAGGCGCGACGCCCGCGGCTGATCGACGCCGATCGCGGCGCCGAGGTCGCTCACGCTCATCGGGGCGGATGCCGCGGCGAGAGCCTCGAGCATCCGCATCCGCGCAGGTCCGCCGAAGCGCGCAGACGATTCACCCATCCACGGCGGCATGCCGGGATGCCCGCCATGACCGTGTCCAGCATGCTCGAAGTGGTCCGGATGCGGACCACCGTGCCAGCCGTGAGGACCGCCCGATCCGCGCGGACCGCGACCGCGCTCGCCCGATCGACGCCCACGGAGACGGGAGAGGGCGCGGGCGATGGCCTCGGCGGGGTCGTTCTCGGAAGAGCTCACGAATCGATTTTACATGCGACTTGACATGCATCTAATCTCCATGTCACACTACATGTACATGCACTGTGACAAGCACATGCTCCATGACATCGAAGGACTCACCCATGAACACCTCTGACACTCAGAACACAGACACCACCCGCCCGTTCGGATTCTGGATCAAGGCGGTCGACCGCCTGATGGCCTCCGAGTTCGCCACCGCCTTCGACGGCGAGCACGCGAACCGCCGCGACTGGCGGCTGCTCAACGTCGTGGACGGCGCTGCTCCAGCCCGCCGCCCGCTCTCTGCGCACAAGCTGCACTCGCTCGTCGAGCGGGGCTGGGTCGTCGCCGACGGCGACGGCTGGGCGCTCACCGATGAAGGACGCGCCGCGAAGGAGCGCCTCGGCGGCATCGTCGATGGCATCCGCGCCAAGGTCACCGACGCCGTCAGCCCCGAGGAGCTCGCGACCACGGTCGCCACCCTCGAGCAGATCGCCCGCGCCTTCGGCTGGGACGAGGAGACCCCTCTCCCCCGCGGACGCGGCCGGCGCCACGGCTTCGGCCCGCGCGGCTTCGGCGGACACGGCTTCGGTCACGGCTTCGGTCCTCGCGCCGGACGCGGCTTCGGGCGTCGCCACGGCGGGCCCTTCCGCCCCGGATTCGGGCCCGACTCCGAGACCGAGCACGGTTTCGGACCGGATGCCGAGCACGGCTGCGACCACCACGGTCGTGGCCACGGCGAGCACCACCACGGCGAGCACCGCCACGGCGAGCACCGCCACGGCCGACCCGGCGACCACCGCACGGCCCGCGCGGCGCAGCACGCCTACGAGCGCGGCTTCGACGCCGGCTACTCCCGAGGACGCGACGCCTGACGGCATCCGCTTTCTTCGAACGCCCTCTCCACATCGGAGGGGGCGTTCTGCGTCGGCCGTGTACCACCGACGGCCGGACTACCGCAGCGCGGGGAGGATGACCTGATCCACAAGCTCCGTGACGGCCTCGGGTTCGAGCGCGCGGCGGCGAAGACTGACGCTGCCGAACGCGGCGGTCGGCACGATCCCCGCAATGACGGAGACCGGAGCATCCGCCCTGACCTCGCCGCGGTCGATCCATCGTTCGATGACGCTCGCGAGCATGGCGACCGGCGGTCCGCCGATCACGCGGTAGGCCACGTCGCGGAGTTCCTCGTCGCGGCCGATCTCGCTGAGGAGGCTGGCGAGCACGCTCGCGGTCCGTTCGTCGGCCTCGGCGAAGTGGAGCGCCGCGGCGAGCAGGTCGCCGCGCAGCGTTCCCGTGTCGGGCGCGGCCGTCGTGACCTGGAGCGCGCGGACGGCCGCGACCACCAGCTCGGCCTTGGTCTCCCAGCGGCGGTAGATCGCCGAGCGCCCGCAGTGCGCGCGCTGGGCGACCGCGGCGATGGTCGTACCGGCGTACCCGCTCTCGATGAGCAGGTCCTGCACGGCGACGAGGATGCCCGCCTCGACGCCGGGGTCCCGCGGACGCCCGGCCACCCTGCTCGACTCGTCAGCGCTCATGGTTCCCCATTGTATGTTCCGGGACCAAGCAGTACCGTTGAATATCGGTACTCGCCGGTACCGTATTCAGATCCGCCAATGAAGGAGCTGTCATGGTCACCACCGTTCAGGCCGAGCGGACCGCGACCCGGTCCCGCACACGCACCGCCCTCACCCTCGCCGCCGCGGTCGTCATCGCGATCGTCGCCAATACCGTCGTCGCGGCCGTCGCCGTCGCGACCGGCGCACCCGCGGGCTACGGCCCGCTGACCCTTCCCGCCTACGGCCTCTTCACCGCGCTGGGCGTGGTCGCCGGATGGATCGGCTGGTCCACCGTGCAGCGCAGGGCACACGATCCGCGCCGCACGCTCTCGATCCTCGTTCCGGCGGTCGCGGTCGCCTCGTTCGTGCCCGACGTGCTGCTGCTCGCATGGGGATTCATCCCCGGCACGACCACGGGCGCGGTGATCGCGCTCATGGTCATGCACCTCGTGGTCGTGGCGGTGGCGGTCCCGGCCTACGCATTCGCCTCCCGCCGCCGCTGAGCAGGACGGCGCGTCAGCCGCCGATCGCCCCCACGTCGGTCGTGCCGACGTCGGTGCGGTGGAAGTTCTGGAACGACCGGGATGCCGTGGGTCCGCGCTGTCCCTGATAGCGGTTGCCGTACGGGCCGGACCCATAGGGGTTGTCGGCCGGCGAGGTCAGGCGGAAGAAGCAGAGCTGCCCGATCTTCATGCCCGGCCAGAGCTTGATCGGCAGCGTGGCGACGTTCGCGAGCTCGAGCGTCACGTGTCCCGTGAAGCCCGGGTCGATGAACCCGGCGGTCGAGTGGGTGATGAGGCCGAGGCGTCCTAGCGACGACTTGCCCTCGAGACGGGCGGCGATGTCGTCGGACAGCGTGACCTGCTCGAACGTCGCTCCGAGTGCGAACTCGCCCGGGTGCAGGATGAACGGCTCGTCGGGGTCGACCTCGATCAGACGGGTCAGCTCCGGCTGGTCGACCGACGGATCGATGAACGGATACTTGTGGTTGTCGAACAGGCGGAAGTACCGATCCAGGCGCACGTCGATGCTCGACGGCTGGATCATCTCCGGCTCATGCGGCGCCAGCCCGATACGGCCGGCTGCGAGTTCTGCCTTGATGTCGCGATCGCTGAGAAGCACGGCACCCAGCCTAGTCATCGCGTGCGGGCGACACTTTGGCCGTGACGGATCCGACGGGTAGGCTTGCGATCACCCGCTCTCCGGACCGGGTTCGGGGCTGTAGTTCAATGGTAGAACTTCTGCTTCCCAAGCAGACAGCGCGGGTTCGATTCCCGTCAGCCCCTCCGAATCGAGGCCCCGTGGACATCACCGACTTCGAGTTCCCCGACACCGCCGCAGCACGCGCCGCCCGCGAGCTGTCGGAGCGCTACCAGTCGCCATCGCTGCAGAATCACGTCATCCGCTCCTGGCTCTGGGCCGAGGCGTTCGCCGCGGTCGAGGGACGCACCGACATCGATCACGAGCTGCTCTACGTCTCGGCGCTGCTGCACGACATCGGTCTCGCCCCCGAGTTCGACAACGTCCACATCTCCTACGAGGAGGCCGGCGGTCACGTGGCCGTCGCAATGACGACCGGAGCCGGGTGGGATGCCGCGCGGAGCACGCGATCCCTCGAGGTCATCGTCCGGCACAACTGGCCGTCGGTCGACCCGGACGACGACGTCGAGGGCTACCTGCTCGAGATCGCGACCGGACTCGACATCTCGGGCGCACGTCCCGACGTGCTCCCCGCGGCGTTCATCGCCCAGGTGCTCGAGGCGTACCCGCGACTCCAGCTCGCGGAGGAGTTCGGCGGCGGGGTCGTCGATCAGGCGCACCGGAAGCCGCACACCGCGGCACATCGCCTCGTCGCCGGGGGCGTGGTGCAGAAGCTCCGAGACAACCCGCTCGAGCGCGCCTGACCCCTGCCCTGTCGGTCAGGAGACGATTCGCGCGGCGTCGAAGATGAGCCGCGCCACGTCGCCGGGATGCGTGTGCATCACGAGGTGCGGTCCCGCGATCTCCCGGATCTCGCGAGCTCCCGCTCGACCCAGCCCGAACCGCACAGCATCGGGATTGACGACCCTGTCGAGCGTCGCGACGACGCCCCACGTCGGGCGATCGCCCCATGCCGCGGCGGCCGCGCGCTCCTCGAGGACCGCGGCCGCGAGCGGACGCTGCGTGACGGCGAGCACGGCGGCCTCGTCGGACGGCACACCCAACGCCGCAAGGAAGGGGAACTCGGTGATGGAGAGACTCAGTTCCCGTCCCGTCTCGCCGTCCCACGTCGTGTAGTCCGCGCCCTCGATGAACTCCACGGCATCCGCCTCAGGGAATCGACGATGCAGGTCGGACGCGCTCTCCCCGGCCTCCAGCACGTACCCGGCGACCAGGACGAGTCCCCTGACGTTGTCCGCGGTCCCGGCGACGGCTGCGACCGTCGCTCCGTACGAGTGCCCGACCAGGAGCACCGGCCCATCGATGCGTTCCACGAACGCGCGCACGTATGCGGCGTCGCGGGCCAGGCTGCGGTTCGAGATGGCGAGGACACGGACATCGAGCCCGCTGCCCAGGAGACGCATCGCGACGGGCGACCAGCTGGCCCCGTCGGAGAATGCGCCGTGCACCAGCACGACGGTCAGCATCTCGGACATCACACGCTCCCTCTCACCGGCGCATCCGGCACGTCTCCGACGCTATGCGGCGTGGCTCGAGACCCGCTCCGACGTGTTGTCGCTATCGGCCTGGACTGTTGTCGCAAGAGTCGACGGGCGCATCGAGGAATGCCGTGAGCACGGCGTTGAACGCCTCAGGGTTCTCCAGGAACGGGAAGTGGGAACTCGCCACGTCGCGCGGGAAGATGTGCACCTGCGCTCCCGGGATGCGCGACGCCACGTACCGCTGCGACAGCGGTGAGACGTGACTGCCGTCGCACCCGACCACCAGCGTCCGCCGGTCGATGGTGGGGAGGACGTCCCGCCAGTCCTGAGCGCCGTGATCGAAGAGGAGCGCGGCCGCCGCCTCGCGGGGCGTCTTCGCGATCTCGCTCGCCACGAACGTCCACAGGCGGTCGTCGACACGGCCCGTGAACATCCCTCGGACGAAGGCGCGAGCGGCATCGTCGCCCCCGGGGCCCGCGATCGCGGATGCCAGGGCACCGAGACCCGCGACGGGAAGGATGCTGCCGGCGTGCTCCCGCTCTGCGGCATCCATCCACTCCTGCCCGACGACGGCCGCGGGTTGATCGACGAAGACGAGGTTCCGGAGTCGGCCGGATCCGAACAGCTCGATGTACGACCAGATGACGGATGCTCCCATCGACCACCCGAGGACATCGGCCTCGGCGAGGTCGAGCTCGTCCAGGACGTCACGGAGGTCGGCTGCGAGCCGTGCGATGCGGTATCCGCGCCCGGGCTTCTCCGAATCGCCGTGGCCCCGCTGATCGATGCTGATCACACGCCGCGCAGCGAGCCCGACCATCTGATGGCGGAACATCCCCTGGGTCTGAGACCAGCCGTGGAGGAGCACGAGCGGCGTCCCTTCGCCGCCCGTGTCGCGCACGGCGAGGGAGACGCCGTCTGACGTCCGGACGGTGCGGTGAGCGATGCTCATCGGATGTGACCGGCGTTCTCCCAATAGGCGGCGAGCTTGAGACCCAGATGGAGCGCGCTGCGCTTCATGCCGTCGTCGAGCGCATCGCGTACGACCTGAGGCATGTTCTCCAGCCGGTAGTACAGGGTGGTGCGGTGGATGTGCAGCACCTCGCACACCTGCTTGACGTGACCGGCGTTGTCCAGCAGGGCCTCGACGGTCTGGCGTCGGAGCGGGTCCCCGTCGTGCAGGAGGGAGTGGGCGGCAGGTGAGTACCACTGCAGTCGCTTCGGATCGGAGGCGACATCGGCGATGAGGAGCCACGGGCCGATGTCCTCGGCCCGCAGGCTCGTGCCGAGTCCCGGGAGCAGCTCGGCGACACCCGCCGTGGCGAGGGCGCGCTCCGCCACGGGCTGGAGATCGGTGTCCGTGTCGCTCAGCGCGACGGAGCCGATGGCACGGAGGAGGATGCCCAGCCGGGCGGTCTCCGAGCTGACGGTCGATTCGACGTCGTCCGCTCCGGCTCTCCCCACGAAGATCAGGGCCGCGCCGATCTCGCCGATGAACGAGAAGGTGGCGCGCGCGATGCTCTCCAACGACTTGCCGAGAGAGGCGCGCTGCACGACACCCGTGTCGTGGCCGATGGCGACGGCACGCACCACGGTCCCCTCCCCGCGGACGATGCCATGGGAGCGGACTGCGACGCTGAGCGCGTCCCGACGGGCGACGGGATCGGCCGCCAGCAGTGAGCGCATCACCGTCTCCCGCGCCGACAGGACCTGGGTGTCGGACCGCGCGGAGAGGGCGACGCGGGCGATCGCGACGGCCGCGTCGATCGCGCGGTAGTCGTCGTCTCCCAGCGGCGCGAGACCCCCGGTGATGAGCCACAGGAAGCCGAGCAGCCCCTCGTCGGAACGGATCGGGACGGCGAGGCGTTCGTGCGCACCGAACTGTGCGAGGTCCACCGTCTGCGGGCGACGCGCGAGCGGGAGGTGCAGGCTCTCCAGATACTCGCGCTCTCGCGTGGGTGTCATCCGACGGAGGAGCGCCCGAGCGCGGAGCTCGTCGATCTCGTCACCCTGCGCGCTCGCCACGACCGGGCGGTACGCGGCATCGTTGATGACGACCGATCGCCCGAGGGTCTCGGCGAGTTCGTCCACCAGGAGCTGGAGATTCACGGGGGGCACCACCCATCCGACGTTACGGACGATCCTGTCGCTGCAGAGAGGCCCAGGTTGTACCCCTTTCGGTCAGCGCACGTCGCTGAGGCTCAGCGGCGAGGGTTCGCCGGCTGCCGGCAGCGCCGCAGCGAGGTGGGCGAACACCTTCTCGGTCACCTCGCCGGGAGGCGCAGAGAGCACCGTCAGCTGGTAGCCCGGCATACTGCGTACTGCGAAGTTCTGAGCGTCGACGGCGATGCTGCCGAATCCCTCGACCTCGATGTGGAAGAGCGCGTCCTCCGGACCGGTCACGTCGTGGCGGGCCCAGATCCGGACGAAGTCCTCGTCGGCGGAGAGCTCGGAGACGAGCTCCCGCAGTCGGGGGGACCTCGGGTCGGCGTCGCGACGCAGTGTCGCCACCGCCGACCGCGTCATCTGCTCCCACTCCACGAGAGAGTCCTTCATGCGCTCGCTGAACAGGTTGACGACCTGATTGCATCCCGCGGACAGCCCGCCGTGGCCGAAGACCGTGGCGAGCGGGTTCGAGGCGACGATGTCGCGATGCGGATCGGAGATGTAGGCGGGCGTGTGGATCCATCGCCCGAGGGTCCTGGCGACCCGGTCGGCGGATTCCGAGAGGGGCGAGTCCGGGACCCGCGGGCTCCCCGAGACGAGAGCGAGAAGGTATCTCGTCGACTCCTGGTCGAGCTGGAGCACCCGCGCGATGGAGCGGAGGACCTGCTCGGACGGGCGCGAGCCCCGTCCCTGCTCGATGCGGAAGTAGTACTCGGCGCTGATGCCGGCATGCTCGGCCACTTCGACGCGACGCAGCCCTCCGACGCGACGACCGGCTCCTCGAGGGATCCCGAGGTCCTCGGGTTGGACGAGTGCGCGTCGAGCTCGGAGGTATCGGCCCACAGCGTTCGCGTCGTCGGTCATGGATGCCTCCGATGAGATGGTTCCGGTCTGTTCGAGCCTGCACCCCCGACATCCCCCGCACATCACCCGCCACTCGACGCGACATCCCCCGATCGATTCGAGGCACACCACGACGACACGTCGCGTGGGCGTCATGGGATGGAGTGCGTCGTCATCGGCACGGAGATAATGAAGTATGCCCGCCAGACCCTCCGGCCCCGCCGCCGAGTCTGACCGAGTGTTCCTCGCGGGTTCGCCCACCGGTCTCGGCACGCCCCTGAGAGGGAGAGAGGCCATCGTATCCTCCCTCCATCGCGCGGTGGACACGGGGGCTCGACCGGTCGTCCTGCGCGGCCGTCCCGGCATGGGCAAGACCCGGCTCGTCGCCGATGTGCTGGCGTTTGCCGAAGAGCGCGGGTGGCGCACCGTCACGGTGACGCCCGACGTCGATTCCGGCGCGGACCTCCGTCCGATACTCGAGGGGACCGAGCCGCAGTACTGGGTGACGAGGCTGCTGCTGGACCGATTGGAGCGCGCTGCAGCGGATGCCGGGCGCGTCCTCGTCGTGGTCGACGACATGCAGTGGCTGGATGCGGCCTCGACGACGCTCCTCTCCGCCCTGTCGGGAGAGCTCGCAGATCAGCCGGTCAGCTGGGTGTTCACCACTCGGACGGGTACGTTCGGCGCCGCACACGCCCGAGCCGTGACCCGCTTCCAGCGCACGGGATCACTCATCGACCTCGAGCCGCTGCCCCTGGATGCCGTCAGGGAGATGACCTCAGACCTCATCGGCGCCCCGCCGGGACCGAAGCTGGAGGCTGCACTGCAGCGGACGGAGAACATCCCGCTCTTCATCGTCGAGCTCGTCCGCGGACTCGAGGAGGAGGACCTGCTGCGGCGCTCGGGAACCGTGGTCGACGCGATCGGCTCGGGCGTGCCCCCGCGATTCGGCTCGTCCTCGCGCGAGCGCGTCGAGCACCTCTCCCCCGAGGCGCTGCACATCGCGCAGATCGCGAGCCTGTTCGGTCGCCGGTTCCGTCTCGGTGATGTCCTCCATACGCTCGACGCGACCGCGGTCGCCGCAGGACCGGCCGTCGAAGAGCTGATCGCCGGCGACTATCTCTCCGACGACGGGGATGCGCTCACCTTCGTCCACGACACGATCCGCGAGGCTGCGGAGGCGAGCCTGTCGCCGTCCGTCCGCCGAGTCATGCTCCGCGAGGTGGCGCAACTCCGCCTGGATGCGGGGGAGCCCGCGTCGGCCGTCGCGAGCTCGCTCGTGGAGTCGGCGGAACCCGGCGATCAGCACTCCTTCGATCTCATCCGTGAAGCGGCGCGCCAGCTGTCCTCGACCGACTCGACGAGAGCGGCCGACCTCGCGGAGGCGGCGATCGAGATCGCGCGTCACGTGCCACGCCTCGCCGAGGCGGCGACCGAACTGCTGCCGTACCTGTGGGCTGACGGCCGTCATCGCTCGGCCGAGACCGCCACGGAGTCCCTCACGCCCTATCTGTCGGCGGAGTCGCGAGCCCGCACTCTCCTCTCCGTCGCGCGCCGACAGACGGAATCCTCGTTCGACGAGGCGGTCGCGACGTGTGACGTGGCCCTGGCGCTGCGCGGCATCGAGCGGTCCACACGAGCGGAGCTCCTCGCCGTGCGCGCGTTGAACTGCGCGAACAAGGCGGACTTCGCAGAGCTCACCCGCACGCTGTCGCTCGCCCGCGAGGTCGCCGACCCGCTGACCGACCATCTCGCGTTGGCGACCGTGGATGCGACGGAGTCGGTCTACGCCTTCAACAGCGGACGCTTCGACGACGCGCAGTCGCTCATCGACAGCGCCCTCGAACGGGCAGCGCACGCGGGGCTCCACCCGGGGCGCTGGGTGCCCGAGGGGCTGTGGCCGGTCTTCCTGGCGGATTCGTCCGGCGATCCTGTCCGAGCCCTCCGGCTTGCCGACGAGGGCCTGAACGAGGCGCTGCGCGCGCACGCGGCCGTGGCGGAGGCCTACTGGATGATGGTCCGTTCGCGCGTGCTGTACGACCTGGGGCGGCTGGAGGAGGCCAAGCTGCAGTCCGAATCGGTGCTCCTGCTGGCGGACGAACTCGACCTCGGCGACTTCGCCAACGCGACCGCCGGGATCGTCCTCTTCCGGGTCGCCCTGAGAACCGGCGATCTCGACGCCCGCCAGCGGTCGCAGCCGATCGTGGATGCTCTCGCCTCCGGCGGAGGGGTCGTCAGAGCCGGGATGTGGATGAAGGCCCTGGAAGCCCTGGACGAGGGGCGTCTCGACGATGCGTACGCGTCGAGCGCCCTGGCCAGAGCCTCCCTGGACGAGCCGATACCGGCCATGACGACCCCGTCGGACTTCTCCGACGATCTCGTCCTCGTGGATCTGGCGCTGCGCGCAGGAGACGACGATGCGGTCGCCGCCGTCGTCGCCCGCTCCAGGACGCGTGCGGAGTCGAACCCCTCGAACCCCTTCAGCCGCGCGATCGCCGCGGGCGTCCGTGGGCGCGTCACCGGCGCCCTGGATGCCCTGGGCGAGGCGACGGAACTACTCCGCGGGCTGGACCGGCCGCTCGTGCTCGCTCAGGTGCTCGAGCACTGCGACGCCGTGAACGAGAGCGACGCGCAGGCCGTAGCCTCCCTGCAGGAGGCCCTGCGGATCTACGAGGCAGCAGGCGCGGTGCGGGACGCGAGCCGGGTCCTCCGCGCGCTCCGCGCGAGAGGCGTGCACCGACGCCCCCGCCGTCACGGGACCCCGCAGCTGCTGTCCCCGCGGGAGCAGCAGGTGCTCGATCGCCTCGCCACGGGCGCGACGACCCAGCAGATCGCCGAGTCCCTGTTCATGTCGCCGCACACCGTCGTGTCCCACATCCGGCACATCTACGCCAAGACCGGGGTGAACTCGAGGCAGGAGCTCCGACTCTGGCAGCAGAGTCGCGCCTCCTGACGTTCACCGCGCGATGCGTCGCATCCGCAGCGCCGCGACGACCGCGACGACACCGACCACCACGACGAACGCCAGCAGCACCGCCACCTGCGGCAGGACCGTCAATGCGGCACCGATCCCGAGCACGGGGATCGCGAGACCGCAGTACGCGACGAGGAAGATCGCCGCGAGCGTCTCGCCGCGCCGGCCGGGCTCCGCGACCTCCGAGGCGGTGGCGAGCGCGCATTTGAACAGTGCCCCCACACCGGCGCCCGCGATCAGACCTCCGAGGAGGAACAGCGCGAAGGAGGGCACCAGTGCACCCGCCGCGATGGCGGTGAGACCGATCCCGGACGCCACGGCGGCGACGAGCAGCTGCGTCCGACGCGGCATCCGCGCGAGCAGCACCTGCGCCGCGGCTGCGGAACCGAACACGATGAAGACGGTGAACCCGGCGGTGAGGTGATCCCTCTCGTCGAACGTGCCGACCAGGATCGTCGGGGCCAGCGACGTGAACAGGCCGAAGAGCGCGAACCCCGCGAACGCCGCGAATCCGGCGGCCACGAACGCACCACGGGATTCCGCCGGCACGGCGATCCTCTGCGGACTGTAGCGGCGTCGTCGCGGGGCGACCGTCTCCGGCACGAGTGCGACGGCGATGGCGAGGCAGATGAGCACGAGCGCGAACACCGTGTGCGGCAGGTGCAGCGGATCCGGGACGAAGTCGGCGAACAGCCCGCCGATGACCGGCCCGAGCGCCAGGCCGCCGAGATTGGCGCCACCCGCGACGGATGCCGCGACGATCGCGTTCTCGTCGGGCCTCGCGCGAGCGCGCAGTTCGCCGAGGTGGACGGTGGCCGTCGCGGTGAGGACGCCGATGCTGACGCCGTTCACGACTCGCGCGACGAGGAGACCGGCGACATCGGTGAACACCATGAACAGGACTGCGGACAGCGCCGAGACGAGGATCGCGATGACGAGCATGCGGCGTCGCCCCATCCAGTCGCTCACGTGACCCAGGAGGAACAGGCTCGCCACCACGCCCACCGCGTAGGCGGCGAACACGACGGTCACGACGGCGACCGGGAACCCGTCGAGCTCCTGATACAGCGGGTAGAGCGGCGTCGGCACCGTCGAGTACGCCATCACCAGGAGGAAGGCGACGGCCACCACCCAGAACGGGGCCGTGCGGGGTCGAACGGTGCGTTCGTGCGTGTCAGTCATCTGAGCCTCTTCTCCCGCGGTCGACCTGTCGGCGACCGGATACCGGGTCCGACGCTACGCCCGATCTCGCGGAACGTCCCTCGTCGAGTGTCCCCATCCGACTGGACGCCTGTCGGATGACATCGCAGCTGCGGGAGCGGACACTGGAGCCACCGCTCACGCAAGGGACAGCACATGAACCAGACATCCCCCGGCCCCACTCAGGCCGCCGCCGCTCCGCTCACCTCGAACGCGGTGTTCCTCGTGGTGACGGTCGACCAGGAGAGGGTGGACGACGTGCGGGACGTGCTCACCGACCTCGCCGACACGATGAAGGCCATCACCTTCCGCTTCCCGGATGCGGGACTCACGTGCACCGTGGGGATCGGCGCCGACCTGTGGACGCCCCTGACCGGCAGTACCCCACCGGCGCAGCTGCGCCCGTTCGCCCCCGTCGTCGGCGGCACGCACACCGCGCCGGCGACTCCGGGAGACCTCCTCTTCCACATCCGCTCCGAGCGCGCGGACGTGTGCTTCTTCTTCGAGACCCGACTGCTCGAGGCACTCGGCGACGCCGTGCACGTCGAAGACGAGACGGTGGGGTTCCGGTCGTTCGATCGCCGCGACCTCCTGGGCTTCGTGGACGGCACAGCGAATCCCGTCGGCCCCGAGGTCGACGAGGCGGTGATCGTCGGCCATGAGGATCCCGCCCACGCAGGCGGCACATACGTCGTCACACAGAAGTACGTCCACTCCATGGCGGGCTGGAACGCGCTGCCGACCGAGACGCAGGAGCGGATCCTCGGTCGCACGAAGGTCGACGGCATCGAGCTCGACGACGCCCCCAGCGGCCAGAAGTCCCACAAGTCGCTGGCGACCATCGTGGACGCCGACGGGGTCGAGCACGACATCATCCGCGACAACATGCCGTTCGGGCGCCCCGGCGCGGGCGAGTTCGGCACGTACTTCCTCGGATACTCACGAGACCTGTGGGTCATCCAGAAGATGCTGGAGCGCATGTTCGTCGGCGAACCGGTGGGGATGCACGACCGGTTGCTGGACTTCTCCACGCCGCTCACCGGGTCGGTCTTCTTCGCCCCGTCCGGCGCGACCCTCGCCTCGATGGTCGCGCCGGAGGTCACCGCCCCGGAGGTCACCGCCCCGGAGGTCACCACCTCGGAGGTCAGCGGAGAGGAGTGATCCCCTGCGCTTCCCGGGGGAACGACGCGAGTACCGCGGGGTCGATGTTCAGGTGCGCGGCAACCAACTGCGGCGGCACGTGCGCCAACCAGTTCGCCAGCGAGATCTCCTCGTACCTGTCGGTGCGGAAGACCTCGAGGAACTGGAGGACGTCGTCACCGGTGTTCTCGATGTAGTGGCCGAAGTTCCTCCGCACGACACCCACATCGCCGGGACGGAAGTCTGTGGTGTTGGCGTGCGGCCCCGTGTTGAACACCGTCATCCGCGCGGACCCCCGCAGGTAGTACTGCCACTCATCGGCGTTCGGGTGCCAGTGCAGCTCGCGCATCGACCCCGGTTCGACGGTGACGAGAGCCGCAGCGACGGTGCTCGAGTACGTGTAGTTCGTGGAGTCGGCGATCTGGATCGAGCCACCCGAGTTCTCGTACAGCGGCTTCGACCGCGACAGGCGGAAGATGACCGGCTCCATGCCCCACTCCACCCCGGCCGCAGCTTGGTCGACGTCCAACGCCGGCGGCTCGTCGCCGGGGAAGATCCAGAGGTTGTGCAGCGGGATGTCCGAGAACACCTCCTGTGCGACACCGAAGTTCTTCGCGAGGACCTCGGGCGGCGTGTGCGCGAACCAGTCGGTGAGCAGCAGCGTGTTCGACTCGGACTGCTCGCCGTCGTCGAAGGCCAGGACGAACTCCGCACCGTCCGGCCCCAGACCCTGCAGGGAGTGCGGGGTCCCCGCGGGGAAGAACCACAGGTCGCCCTCCTCCACATCCTCGACCGCCGGGAGTCCGGAGCGGCTGAGTGTGGTGATGCGGGCCTTGCCGCGGGTCATGACCGCCCACTCCGCGGTCTGGTGCCAGTGGAGCTCCCGGATGCCGCCGGGCTCGAGGTACATGTTGACGCCGGCGATCTCGTCGGAGATGTGGAAGTCCTGCTTCGTGAGCTCCCGCGCCCACCCGCCGCGCTGCACGCGACGCGGGGAGATGTTGAACGACGACCAGAAGAACGGCTGCGTGCTGATGTCCGTCGCGGGCGCGTGCATCTGGTTCGGGAACTGCGACTCGACGACCTCGTTCTGCGGGCCGGTCATGGTGTTGCTCTGCGGGCGGTCGACGATGTTCACCTCACCCTCCTGCGGCAGGTCGGGGTTTCCGAGGGCCGGCACCTCGTGCCCGGCCGGGGTGTTCTCTGACGTCGTCATCGGATGCTCCTCCTGAGTCGTGGGGCGAACGCTGCTCGGAGTCTGCTCCCGTCGGAGCCGTCGCGGTAGGGATCAGATGTGAACCGGCTTCCGACAAAAGTCTGAGTTCCCCGGGCCGCCGCATCGCTACATTGAGAGTGTTCCGCCGACCAGCGCGAACATCCCCCACAGAATCCGGGCACCACCCGGCTCGACGAACCTGGAGTTTCTCATGTCTTTTGTGACCACGGATGACGGTACCGAGATCTACTTCAAGGACTGGGGTCCTCGCGACGCTCAGCCCATCGTGTTCCACCACGGCTGGCCCCTCTCGTCCGACGACTGGGATGCCCAGATGCTCTACTTCCTCGGCAAGGGCTTCCGCGTCGTCGCCAGCGACCGCCGCGGCCACGGCCGCTCCTCTCAGACAGGCGTCGGCCACGACATGGACCACTACGCCAGCGACGTGAACGCGGTCGTCGAGCACCTCGACCTGCAGAACGCCGTCCACATCGGGCACTCGACCGGTGGCGGCCAGGTCGCCCGCTACGTCGCGAAGTACGGTGAGCCCCAGGGCCGCGTCGCGAAGGCCGTCCTCGTCTCCGCCGTGCCGCCCCTCATGGTGCAGACGGACGCGAACCCCGAGGGCCTCCCGCTCTCCGTCTTCGACGGATTCCGCGAGGCGCTGGCGGCGAACCGTGCGGAGTTCTTCCAGGCCGTCGCGTCGGGCCCGTTCTACGGCTTCAACCGCGACGGCGTCGAGCTCTCCGAGCCCGTGGTCGCCAACTGGTGGCGCCAGGGCATGACCGGCAGCGCTCTCGCCCACTACGAGGGCATCAAGGCGTTCTCCGAGACCGACCAGACCGAGGACCTCAAGGCGATCTCGGTCCCGGTCCTCGTGACCCAGGGCGACGACGACCAGGTCGTGCCCTACAAGGCCGCAGCCATCAAGCAGGCGGAGCTGCTGCCCAACGCGACGCTCAAGATCTACGAGGGCTACCCGCACGGGATGCTGACGACCCACGCGGACG
>JAZBLS010000010.1:0-35025 GCA_037033365.1 Actinomycetota bacterium
GGATGCCGGCATCCAGCGCCGCGAGCGACCCGCGCTGCATGACGATGCCGTGGTCGCCGTCGCCCGCGATCGAATCGATGCGGCCGAGCTCGTCGGCGTTCGCGTCGATCGTGTCGACGAGGATCCGCAGCGCCTGCCGCACCGACTGCGCCACGGCCTGCGACTCGTCGTCACCCGCGGTGATCACGTCGTCGACGCTCTCGGCGGCCTGGACCGGCGAGGCCTGCTCGGCGGCGACGACCGATCCGCGACGGTACGCCGGGGCGTCGACAGGCGTGTCCCAGAGACGCTCGAGTTCGTCATCGAGCCAGAACAGGGTGAGCGAGGTGCCCGCCATGTCGAAGCTCGTGCAGTACTCCCCCACGTGCGGGTCGACGACGACGAGACCGGCGTCGTCGAGCAGTTGCGCGATGCGCCGGTAGACGACGAACATCTCCTCGTACTTGAGCGCTCCGAGGCCGTTGAGGATCGGGACGACGCGCGCACCCTGCACATCGATGCCCTCGGGCACCTCGGCCAGCAGACGCGAGACGAGCAGCTCTGCGAGCTCGTCGGCCGTCGGGACGTCGGTCTCATCGATGCCGGGTTCGCCGTGGATGCCGAGGCCGATCGCCATGCGTCCGGCGGGCACCGTGAACAGCGGGGCGGGTGCACCGGGCAGCGTGCAGCCCGTGAAGGCGACGCCGAAGGAGCGGGTGCGCTCGTTCGCGAGAGCGGCCACGCGGGTGACGCCGGCCAGGTCGTACCCCGCCTCGGCCGCAGCGGCCGCGGCGCGGAAGACCGTGAGGTCGCCGGCGATGCCGCGACGCTTGTGCTTCTCTGCGACGGTCGCACTCGCGACGTCGTCGGTCACGGTGACCGTCTGGGTGTCGATGCCCTCGGCCCGCAGGCGGTCCTGTGCGGCGTCGAAGTTCAGCACGTCGCCGGCGTAGTTGCCGTAGCTGAGGAAGACACCGGCACCGCGGTCGACCGCCTTCGCGATCGCGTAGACCTGCTGCGTCGACGGGGACGCGAAGAGGTTGCCCATCGCCGCGCCGTGCGCGAGTCCCTGGCCGACGAGTCCGCCGAACGCCGGGTAGTGGCCGGAGCCACCGCCGACGACGATCGCGACCTGCCCGTCGGGGACGACCGTGCTGCGCACGACGCCACCGGGAACACGGCGCACGGAGCGGGAGTTCGCGGCCACGAAGCCGTCGATCATCTCGTCGGCGAAGTCCGCCGGGTCGTTCCAGAGGCGTGTCATGACGCGGTCTCCTCGACGACGGCCGGCGCGGTCGCCGCCTTGTTCCTGCCCGAGCGCGCCAGCAGCACCATGAGGATCGCGGAGACGAGCATGAAGCCGCCGACGATGATCATCGGAACCTGGTAGCCGCCGGTCCAGTCGTGCACAGCACCCGTGATGTACGGAGCGCTGAAGCCGGCGAGGTTGCCGATCGTGTTGATCAGCGCGACTCCGGCGGCCGCCGCGATGCCCGTGAGGAACTGCGTCGGGAGCGTCCAGAAGTTCGGCAGGGCGGCGAAGATCGCGCAGGCCGTGATCGTGATGACCGCGATCGTGGCTGCCGGCGAACCGGTGTAGAGCGCCAGCGGGATCGATACGGCTCCGGCGAGCGCGGGGACCGCGATGTGCCAGGTCTTGAGCCCGCGCTTGCCGGCGTCACGCGACCAGAAGTACATCACGATCGCTGCCGGGAGGTACGGGATGGCTGTGATGAGGCCCTTCTGGAAGACGTCGTAGGTGACGCCCGTCTGCTCCTGGAAGCCCTCGATGATCGTCGGCAGGAAGAAGCCGAGCGCGTAGAGGCCGTAGATGAAGCCGAAGTAGATGAACGACAGCATCCAGACGCGTCCGCTGGAGAACGCGAACCGCACGGAGACGTGTCCCTGGTCGGCGGCGGTGGACTTGCGCTCGGCTTCGAGGGCGCCGGTCAGCCAGACCTGCTCCTCGTTCGTGAGCCACTTGGCGTCGGTCGGCTTGTCCTTGAGGTAGAACCAGGCGATGATGCCGACGACGATCGCGGGGAGTGCCACGCCCATGAACATGAAGCGCCAGCCCTCGAGACCGAAGAACGTGCCGTGCTGCTGGATGAGCGCGCCGGCGAGCGGGGCGCCGATCACGGTGGTCAGAGGCTGCGCCAGGTAGAAGAGCATGAGGATGCGGCCGCGGTACTGCGCCGGCACCCACAGGCTGAGGAAGAGGATCGCACCGGGGAAGAACCCGGCCTCGGCGACACCGAGGAGGAAGCGGAGGGCGACGAGCTGCTCGAAGTTCTGCACCCAGGTGAAGAGCAGCGCGACGATGCCCCACGTGATCATGATGCGCGCGAGCCAGCGGCGGGCGCCGAACTTGTGCAGCGCGAGGTTCGACGGCACCTCGAGGAGGATGTAGCCGATGAAGAACACGCCGGAGGCGAAGCCGAACTGAGCGGCACTGAGCCCCAGGTCGTCGTTCATGCCGTTGGGCGACGCGAATCCGATGGCGGTGCGGTCGAGGTAGTTGATGAAGAACATCAACGCGACGAACGGCACGAGACGGATCGCGACCTTCCGGATCGCCGACTTGGCGACCGGGTTCTCGGTCTGGGGGTTGTCCACGGTGACTCCTGAATCAACGGTGATTGCGTCGGGCCGGATGACGACCCGCCGTACAGTTTGGCAAACCGGTTGACCAATTGCAAGTGCGAGTCGTGCTGCGGAGGCCGCGATTCAGTCCAGGTGACGATGCTGCAGCTGGGTGGCGCGCTCGGCACCGCGGTGTTCGCCGTCGTGGTCGGCGCCGGCAGCGCGGGCGGCGCGGCGGGCCTCGGCCTGACGGAGGCGCAGACGGATGCTCTCGCCCAGGGCATCGTGCCGGACGGCCTGTCCGACGCCGCGGCCACGGCCGCTCAGGATGCCTTCCTGTCGGGACTGCACCAGGCGATGCTCGTCGGTGCGGGAGTCACGGCGGTCGTCGCCGTACTCGCGGGCCTGCTGCTGCGCGCGGCGCGACCGCACACCGCGCAGGAGGTCGTGACCGAGACCCTCGAAGGGGCGGTCGGCTCGCACTGAGGCGAGGGCGGCTCAGTAGGTGCTGCGTATCCGGGCCGGATCTGAGGCGAGGCCGCTCATCGCGGCCGCCTCAGCCGGGTCTGCCGTCGGCCCGTCGTCAACGAGCCGACCCGCTCGGCGGGCGTGAAGGCGGAGGCCGACGAGCGACGCGACGACGATTGCCAGACTCACCACGAAGGCTTCCATGCAGCCAGGGTAGCTCCGCCGGCGCTTCTCGCCCAGAGGCATATCGGGCCTGGCGCCGAAACTGGAATCCGCGCCATGTCGTACGATCAAGGCCTTCAGGCAGCTTTCGCAAGGAGACACATCATGAGAACCCGCGCGTTCGTCGGCGCTGCCGTCGCTCTGCTGGCCACGCTCCCCCTCTACGGGTGCGTCGGCACGACGGCTGAGACGGCAGACGAATCCGATGTGTCCCAGAAAGACGCGTCCTGTGGCATCGTCGTCGCCGACCTCTCGGAGTACACCGCCCAGCTCGCTGAGAGTGCAGATGGCCTCAGCACGTACGGCCCCTCCACGTTGCTCTCGTTCCACACCGGGGCAGTGGAGAAGCTGACCGATGTTGCTGCGACGCTCGAGGACGCCGAGGTGAAAGACGCCGTCATCGCCGTGCGTGACACCTCCGCGGAGTTCATCCCGATCTGGGAGAGAGCCGCCGAGAATCCCGACACCTGGACGGACGGATCTCTGGACGCCGAGATCGCAGCCGCGGATGAGGCCACCACCACCGCACTCGCTGAACTCGGTGACATGTGCCCTGGTGTGAACGGTGTCACCCCCTAGCAATCGGTCGGTCACCGTCGACCGGTAGTCGCCAGCCGCGCCGCGTTCGTCGCGCGCGGAATCCTACGCGGCAATTCGGCTGCGGTCGAGGGGGCAGGTCAGCGCCCGGAGGCGGCGCACCATAGGCCTACACGCTGACTACCACCGGAGGCCGTTCATGTATTTCCACGTTCAAGAGTTCATCAACGAGATCGCACAGGACGAGCCGGATCCTGCCGCGGCGAACGCGCTGCAGGAGGGTCTCGGCGGCCAGTTCGGCGAGATGCGCACCATGATGCAGTACCTGTTCCAGAGCATCAACTTCCGCGGTCCCGATGGCAAGCCCTACAAGGACCTCATCCAGGGCATCGGCACCGAGGAGATCAGTCACGTCGAGCTCATCGGCACGACGATCTCCCGTCTCCTCGACGGATCACCTGCGTATCAGGGCAAGCCGACCGATCCGGTGGACAAGCCCGGCGCCGGGGGTGCCACGCCCCTGAACATCGCGCTCGACACGAGCAACATCCACCACTACCTGGTCGGAGCGCAGGGCGCTCTCCCGGTCGACGCGGCGGGAAACCCGTGGATGGGCAGCTACGTCTACAACTCCGGAAACCTCGTTCTGGACCTGCTCTACAACCTGATGCTGGAGTCGACGGGTCGCCTGCAGAAGTGCCGGCTCTACGAGATGACCGACAACAAGACGGCTCGCAGCACGATCTCCTACCTGATCGTCCGCGACCAGGCTCATGAGAACGCCTACGCGAAGGCGCTCGAGACGCTGGGCGTGAACTGGCGCACCTCGCTGCCCATCCCCAAGACCAATGCCGAGCAGTTCCCCGAGGTGAAGAAGCTTCTGGACCTCGGGTTGCAGAGCAAGCAGTACTCGTTCGACCTCACCGATGCCTCCGAGGCGGGCAAGATCTTCCAGGGCGCGTCTCCGTCGAACGATGGAACGACTCTGGACGCGAGCGAGCAGGCTCCCGTCGGGGCACCGATGACGATCTCCCCCGAGAGGCTCGAGGAGTTCTCGCCCGGGGCGGACAAGGAACTCCGGGCGCTGATCGAAGCGACCGCAGCGATGGAGATGGCAGACATCGACGCCACCTTCGGGCGCATGAAGTGACGAAGTGACGAAGTGACGAAGTGACGAAGTGACCACGATCCCCACCGTCTGCCCTGGCGGTGGGGATCGCGCTATGCCTGGGGCGAAGTCACGAGAACCCTGCCCAGCGCGGCACCATAGCGGCGAGCGCGATCACCGCTGCCGAGCTCGCGACCGCGAGTGAGACGGCGCGAATACGCCACCGCGCGGGTTCGAAGTCATTGCGTAAGAGGATGATGCCGACCGCGAAAGGAAGCGCGAAGGGCAGGATGCTGGTGGCGACTACTCCGAAGTGCGGGGCCGCAGTGCGTCCTCGGACAGACTCGAATGTGTCATCAGAACGGCCGACATCGCCACCATCAACGCGATGTAGCTGTAGTCCGGGAATTCCCATTCGCCCGCCTTGAAGGGCACGAGGCCGCTGCCGAGAAGGAAGAGGTGTCCGACTGCGCACAGAAGCAGCAGCGCCACGGCGACTGCGGTTCCCCACGCGACGACGCGCTCGACACGGGTCGCCGGCTCCGGTTCCGACCAGTACGCGGAACCGTCTGGCCGACGCAGTTCACCGGTGGAGCTGATCTGCGCCGAGGGTCGCTGCGCATCCAGTTCATCCCCGTGCTGCCGATGCTCCCCCATCACACGACCCTTGTTCCCTGTTCTCGGCTTCGCCGCCTAGATGAACGAGCCCAGCGCCCGCCGGTAACTGTCGCTGTTCTCCCTCGTTCGGGCGGTCGTGAGAAGGGCGTTCTCTCCGACTCTGAGCGTGAACTCACCGATGCAGGGAATCGTCACGATCTTCGTCAGCCCCGCTCGCCACGCGGGAATCAACGCAGAGAGATCCCGCCGCTCGGGCTGTTCCTCGAGCCGACGCGGCATCGCCGTCGGCAGCGCGTCGCTGAGCCGCTCGACCCACTCCCTGTAGGAGTCGTCGTCGAGCGCATCACCTCCGAAACTCTCACGCCAGTCGGGCCCGCCGATCTGCCGGAGAAGGTCGGCTCGGCGAGTCGATCCGTCCGGGGTGGCTCGGAGCTCATCGAACAGCCGCGGGTCGCTGTCCCGTCCCGCGTGGGCCACGGCGGCCCGCCAGATCGCGGGCCACTCTTGCTCCCATTGCTCGCGCGCCCCGACGCCCGCCGAGGCGCCTCGGGCCGGACGGGGCGAGTCGAGCAGCAGCGGCGGAAGGTCTTCCCCTCGGGGCCGAAGGCCATACGCCTCCCTGATCCAAAGCAGTTCCATAAGGGCGTGAGGTTGATCCTCGACGGTGATCGACATGTCGTGCGGCCACGGATCTCCCGCGATCGGCGCATCGGATCTCATCGTTCTTCTCATCCCCTCCGTTACGGGACCGCGGTCACCGAACCCACGAGATGCAGAGTTCGCCGTCGGTCCGCACTCCCAGCTCCGACACGAGATCGGGGTAGTCCGGATACGTCTTCGTCACCTGAACGATGAACTGGCCGCCGTCCTGCGGAGTGATGTCGAGCGAGTAATCCTCCGCTCCTGCCGTGTCGGAGTTGACGCCCCCGAGGACGGGCCCGCACGACAGCGCCTGGGCGGAGTCCTCGTCGCCGCGGTTACTCGCTTCCGCCCACTGCTCCGCGATGTCCCGCGCGCGCTCCTCGGGCGACGGGTCGGCCGGACTGCACGCGGTCAGACCGACAACGACGAAAGCCGTGGCGATGATGAACGCGCCGATTCGTCGCATGCCCCCGCCTCCCGAAGATGATCCTCGGCCGGAGCCTATCCCCTGCACCCTGGTGAGGTGTCCGGGCGGAGGTCCAGCCGTCGCAGCAGCTGCGCGTTCAGGGCGACCACGATCGTGGACAGCGACATCAGCACCGCACCGACCGACATGGGCAGCACGAAGCCGATCGGCGCGAGCACACCGGCGGCGAGCGGCACCGACAGGAGGTTGTATCCGGCCGCCCACCACAGGTTCTGCGTCATCTTGCGGTAGCTGGCGCGCGAGAGCTCGATGACCGACACCACTGATCGGGGGTCGTCGCTGGCGAGAATGACCCCGGCGGAGGCGATCGCGACATCCGTGCCCGCTCCGATGGCGATGCCGACGTCGGCCTGCGCCAGCGCTGGGGCATCGTTCACCCCGTCGCCGACCATCGCCACCTTCCGCCCCTCGCTCTGCAGCTCCTTCACCTTCGACGCCTTGTCCTCCGGACGGACGCCGGCGAAGAATCTGTCGATCCCGAGGTCGGCGGCGACGGATGCCGCGACCGCTGCGGCGTCGCCGGTGATCATGACGACCTGCACGTTCCGCTCCCGCAGCGCGCTGACCGCCTCGCGCGATTCCGGGCGGACCTCGTCCGCGAGCCGCAGGGCGCCGGCTACCGCGCCGTCGACGAGGACGTGCAGGATGATCGCGCCCTCCTCGCGCCACTCGTCGACGACGCCCAGCTCCACCGCGTGCTCCTGCTCGAGCAGGTAAGGGCCGCCGACCCGCACGGTGCGACCGTCGACGCGTGCCGTCACCCCCACCGCCGGGGACGACTCGAAGTCCTGCGACGGAGCGATGTCGAGGCCCTTCTCCTTCGCCGCGTCGACGATGGCACGGCCGAGAGGATGCTCGGAATCCGCCTCGGCTGCCGCGGCGAGCGCGAGCAGCTCGTCCGCGCTGAACGACCCGGCAGGTTCGACGGCCGTGACCGCCGGAGCGCCCTTGGTGAGCGTGCCGGTCTTGTCGAACAGCACCGTGTCGACGGTGCGCATGCTCTCGAGCGCGAGACGGTCCTTCACCAGCACACCTGCCCTGGCGGCGCGCTCGGTCGCGATGGACACGACGAGCGGGATCGCGAGACCGAGCGCGTGCGGGCAGGCGATCACCAGAACCGTGATCGTGCGAACCACCGCCTGATCAGGCATCCCGAGCACCGTCCACACGATCGCCGTGATCACGCCCGCGCCGAGGGCGAACCAGAACAGCCAGCCGGCGGCCCGGTCCGCGAGGCGCTGAGCCCGGGACGACGAGTTCTGCGCGTCCGTGACCAGCTTCTGGATGCCGGCCAGGGCGGTGTTCTCCCCGACCGCGGTGACTTCCACCCGCACCCCTGAGTCGGTGGCGACCGTGCCGGCGATCACCTGGTCGCCGGCAGAACGGCGCACGGGCCGCGACTCACCCGTGATCATCGACTCGTCCATGCTCGCGGACCCCTGGACGATCCGTCCATCCGCCGGAACGCGACCCCCTGGACGCACCACGACCACATCGCCCACCCGCAGGTCGGACGGAGCGACCGTGACAGTGCCGTCACCGTCGACCTTCTCCGCCTCGTCGGGCAGGAGAGCGGCCAGCGAGTCGAGTGCGGACGTCGTCTGGGCCAGCGAGCGCATCTCGATCCAGTGCCCGAGCAGCATGATCACGATCAGCAGTGCCAGCTCCCACCAGAAGTCCAGTTCGTGGTGGAGCAGGCCGAAGCTGGCACCCCAGGATGCGAAGAACGCCACGGTGATGGCGAGCGCGATGAGCAGCATCATCCCGGGCGTGCGGGAACGCAGCTCGCTCACCGCGCCGGTCAGGAACGGGGCTCCGCCCCAGACGTACATCACCGTGCCGAGGACCGGGGAGATCCACCCCGCCCATGCCGCATCCGGCAGGGAGTACCGGAGCAGCATCGAGAACATCGTCGAGAACGCGACCACCGGAACGGCGAGGGCGAGCATGATCCAGAACAGCCGCCGGAACTGCGCGACGTGGTCGCCGTGCCCGGCGTGGCCGGAGTGGTCGTGATCATGCATAGCCGTGTGGTCGTGCTGACTCATGGGGAGCCTCCTTCGCATCCGTCGCGAACGAGAACAGCATACCCCCGGGGGGTATTCCGAGGGTCAGGGTTCGTCGGTCGCAACCTGCCCCGACGGGCTGAAGAGGCGCCTGACCAGTCCGCGCGCGAGCATCAGCACGACGATGAGGAGCGTCACGAGAAAGAAGCCTCCGAGTTGCACCGCGTCTCCGAAGACGAACGCCACGACCTCCAAGACGAGGAACTTGCTGCCCGGGAGTATGAGCACGAGGGTGAACGCGCTCAACAGTCGGGATGCGACGCGGCGGTCGGATCGGAAACGCTCGAGCATGAGCTTCTTCAGCCAGAGAACCGCTTCGAGGATCACCTTCAGAAGCACCGCGGTCAACAGGGAGAGAAGGAACGACTCCGAGATCACGGCGGGGAACAGTTGGCTGAAGGTACCGAGCACGATCAGGTAGACGAGGATATCGACCAGATCGAGCGGGCGGCTGCGCATGGGCGGACTCTATCGCGCCTCACTCGTGCCACGACCGGACTCAGGCTCGGGGTCCGAGCGCGCCTCCGTCGGCCTCGCCCGCCGCGTCGCCCTTGAGCTCGACGAGGATCGTATGCGTCGGTGTCGCCCCGGTGTTCTCGCCCGAATGCCGCTGAGCCGGCAGCCACACGGCCTGCCCGGCGGCCAGCGAAGTGTCGAAGACCCGATCTCCGGCCGAGAGGCGACGCGAGAAGTCGCTGAGCGTGACCATGACGCTGTTCGGATGGTCGTGAGGCGTCGTGCGGTCGCCCGGCACATCCGTGTACTCCAGTACCCGGACGAGGTCGTTCTCCCAGAGGATGCGGTAGTGATCGGGGTTGGTGACAGTCGGATCGTCGGTGACCATGCGGTCACAGTACGCCCGATGGAGGCCTGGTGGGATAGTCGAGATAGGAGCACTATCGAAACGGAGAAGCAATCCGACCCGAGGGGGACTCGTGACGACCGCAGGATCCGGACACATCGAACCAGGCATCCAGCCGGTGGTACTCAGCGAGGAAGAATGCTGGAGCCTGCTCGAAGCGACGGAGCTCTGCAGACTCGGATTCGTGGATGCCGAGGGGTTCCCCGACATCCGTCCGGTGAACCACCTCGCCGTCGATCGCACGATCTACATCCGTTCGGCGGTCGACTCGAAATTCCTGACCGTCGCGTCGGAGTCCCGGGTCGCGGTGGAAGTCGATGGCGCGGACGACGACTACTGGAGCGTGGTCGCCCGCGGCACGGTCGAGCAGGTCACCAGCGAAGAAGAGCTTCATCGCGTCGGGGTCGAGCATTTCCGATCGTGGACCGCCACACCGAAGCAGTTCGTGCTCCGGGTCAGCGTCAGCGTCGTCACGGGCCGCAGATTCCCGAAGGCGGGGCGCAACACTCCCCCCGTCTACGCGGTGCCGATCACAGACGACGCGCGAGCGCGGCATCACGAGCAGCGTGGCGAGCGCCCCGATCCCATCCCGCACTTCGAACCACCGTCGCATTCGTGACGGCCTGGCACCGGATTCGCTAGAGCATCTCCGCCTCGCCGATCTCCGGGAAGGTGAGGACAATGTCCCCGGCATCCGTCGTCACGGTGCGGGTGACGATCTGCACCCGCGAATGAGAGGTCACGAGAATGCTGACTGTCGCGTTCCCCTCGACCGTGATGTCGACGAACGTCCCTTCCGTCGCCACCGCCGACTCGATGGCGTCTCGGACCACCTTCGGATCCCCGGCGGACGCGAGCGTGTAGACGACGCCATCGAGGATGACATCCGTCTGGACCACGTTCATCGCGTGCACCCGGGCACCGTACGCACGTCGCATCGATACCCCACAGGGGGTTGCATCGACGTTCAGATCATGCGTACAGCTCGCCGACCGGCACGGGGACCGACAGCACATTACCGGGAGGCGCAAGCGGGCAGGCCCACGCCGGGTCGTACGCGCACGACGGGTTGTAGGCGAAGTTGAAGTCGAGCACGAGGGTGCCGCGCTCGGCATCCGCTCCGAGGTCGGCGCCCTTGATCGTGTCGATCAGGTAGCGGCCTCCGCCGTAGGTGCCCCCCGGGTTTCCGGCCAGGCCGTCGCGCACGGGGATGAACAGCCCGCCCCCGTACGACATCAGGCGCCACACGTCGAGCGATCCCACGCCGGGGATCTCGACCCGGCCGATCCGCTCGAAGGGCACGACGCCATCGGTTCCCGTCGCGAAGTCGAAGCCGCCGGGCTCGGCCTCGAGGATCGGCACCTCGAATCGCCACGCCGGGTCGTACGACGCGATCGGCAGCCCCTCGAACAGCGGCCGGTCCTCCGGCAGGAGCGCGGTGGCGGGGTGGTGGAGCATCAGCTCATCCCGTTCGATGCGCCACAGCTCGTGCGCCTCCTCCGGGGATGCCGAGCGGCGCACCGCGTCATAGAGGGCGAAGACGCGACGACGCCAGTCGACGACGTCGAGGGCGGTGCGGGTGGTCGTCATGCGCCCCAGGCTACGCCGTGTGCGCAGGGGCGGTGTTCACACGAGCCCAGCAGCCGGGCGAGCTCCTCAGGATGCGGCGGGGCGGCTCCCGCCCGGGAGACGGCGATACCCGCGCTCGCCACCGCGGTGTCGACGACGACACCCCACCGCGCGATCGTGTCCGGGTCCTGGAGAGCTGCACCGGACCCGAGCATGCCGAACAGCAGCCCCGACATGAACGCGTCTCCCGCGCCGATCGTGTCGACGACCGATACCGAGGCGGCGCTGCGCACGAGGGGCTCGTCGAGCCCGGCGACCGAGACGACGCAACCCTCCCCTCCCCTCGTGAGTGCGACCACGCCCGGACCGAGAGCGCCCACGCGGGTGAGGACCTCGACGGAGTCGAGCTCGGGATACAGCCAGGCGGCGTCCTCGTCGCTCAGTTTGACGACATCGGCGGCCGACATCAGCTCCTCGATCCGCGCGATCGCCGCAGACCGCTGCGGCATGAGCGCGGGTCGGACGTTCGGGTCGAAGGAGCGGATGCCCACGGTGTCGGCCCCGCAGAACAGCGACCGCACCGCATCCGCCCCCGGCTCCACGACGGCGCCCAGCGACCCGACGTGCACGAGGGCGGCGCTCGTGGCGGGAGCATGCGGGAGACGCCAGTCGAGATCGAACTCGTACGACGCGGCGCCGTCGACACCGATCACTGCGAGGGCCCGCGACGTCTGCGCTCCCGCCTGGACGCTGCCGTCTGCGATCTCCACCCCTGCATCGGCGATGTGCGCCGCGAGAAGACGCCCCTCCGCGTCGTCGCCGATGTGGGTGAGCAGCGTCGTCGGCAGACCCAGGCGCGCGAGTCCGATCGCCACATTCATCGGGGAGCCACCGGGACGCGGGACCCCCTCGACCACGTCGACCAGCGCCTCGCCGACGACGACGCAGCGCGGCGTCGTCACCGGCGACGTCATCGTCATCGCGCCTCCGCGATGCCGAGCGAGACGGCCTCGACAGGTCCGCCCACTGTCGAGATGCGCAGCACACCGCCGGAGAACGCCGGGACGAGCGAGGTGAGCACGCGATCGCCGTCGTCGGCGAACACCTCGACGGCCGAGACTTCGTCGTTCAGGGAGTCGAACCACACATCGCAGCGGAACTCCTCCGCATCCGCGACTGGCATGGTCTGCACACCACCGAACGCGGTCGGCAGGTGCTCGACGCCCCTCGATCTGTCCAGCTCGATCCGCGCGGCTCCCCGGTCGTAGCGGAGCACCGCCCCGCCGCGCCCGTCCTGTCCCTCCAGCCGGACTTCGAGCCCCTGCGACGTGCCCAGCCGCGCCGAGATCCGAATCCGGCCGGACGTCGGTATCTCCTGCGTCGGCGACGAGTTCCGCTCGAGGCGGCCGAGGTCGACGACACGCTCCTCTGTGATCCCCGTCGCCACCGGCGTCTGGCGCAACCGCACCACTCCCTCACCGTCGCGGACCAGCGACAGCCGCCGCGGGAGGGTCATGGCGCTGCGATACCGGGCCTCGGGGTCTGCGGGGATGCTGCCCGCGTACTCCCAGTTGTCCATCCAGGCGATGAGCGTCCGCTCATGGCGGGCGAGCCCGTCGAAGGTGACGCCCGCGTAGCAGTCACGGCCGAAGTCGATCCAGCCGAACCCTTCCAGCTGCTCGCGCGTCTGGCTGCGCTCGACGAGCGTCTCGGGCGTGGCGGGCGGATAGGGCGTCGTCGGTCGGAACGACACCCCGTCGAAGTCGCCGATGACGTGGTGCGTGCCGGAACCACCCGCGATCCCGCCAGGGTTCAGGCTGATGAGAAGCACCCAGCGGACGTCGTCCTCGTCTCCATCGACGGCGAGGGGGAACATGTCGGGGCATTCCCACACCCCGCCCACGGGGCCGGCCGGACCGTACGCCGACAGGAAGGTCCATGTCTTCAGGTCGTCGGAGCGGTGGAACAGCACCTGCCTGTCGTGCGCCTCGACCGCCACCATGACCCAGTATCCGTCGGCGCCGTCGTCGTATCGGAAGACCTTGGGGTCGCGGAAGTCGCTCGTGCCCCGGTCGAGCACCGGGTTGCCGTGGTACTTCTCCCAGGAGTGACCTCCGTCGGTGCTGTACGCGATCGACTGCGCCTGGTGGCCCGGTGCGGCCGCGGTGTAGAAGGCGACGAGCGCCGGGGCATCCGCCGTCCCGAACCCCGACGTGTTCCCGTGATCCACCACCGTCGACCCCGAGAAGATCTGCGCATCGTCGTCCCAGAGGATCGCGGGCGCGTGCTCGGTCCACACGGCCAGGTCGGTGCTCGTGGCGTGCCCCCAGCTCAGGTTCGCGTGCGCGTTCCCCTGCGGGTTGTACTGGAAGTACAGGTGGTGCACGCCGTCGTGGTGCACGAGCCCGTTGGGATCGTTCATCCAGTTGTGCCGGGGAGCGAAGTGCATCCGCGGCTGCGCGTGGGTGAGGGAAGGAGGTGCAGTGGTGGTCACCGGGCGGTCCGTCTTTCTGTGGGTGTCTGGTGAGGGGTGGTCGTGAGCGAGGTGCGCCTACTTGCCGACGCCCGCCGTGAGGCCCTCGCGCAACGGCTTCTGTCCGAAGAAGAACACCAGCAGCGCGGGGATCATCGACAGGATGACGCCGGCGAGGACGGTCGAGATGCTGCCGGTCCCGAGATTGCCCTGGAGCGTCACGAGGCCGAGCGGGAGCGTGAAGTTCTGCTCGCTGATCGTCATGATCAGCGGCCGGAAGAACTCGTTCCAGTGATAGTTGAAGGCCAGGATGCCGACGATCGCGAGCGCCGGTGTCGAGAGGGGGAGGTACACACGGAAGAACGTGCGCCACGGACCCGCCCCGTCGAGCTGTGCGGCCTCACCGAGCTCCGCAGGGATGCCGAGGAAGTACTGGCGCATGAGGAATGTGCCGAAGGCCGTCGGCAGCGCCGGGACGATCAGGGCGAGGAGCGTGTCGGCCAGCCCCATGCCCCGGACGAGCATGAAGACGGGCACGATCGTGACCTGGAGGGGCACCATCATCGTGGCGAGCACGAGCGCGAACAGAAGTTTCTTGCTGCGGAACTCGAACCGCGCGAACACGTACCCGGCCATGGCCGCGGAGAGCATCTGCCCTGCGGCGACGAGCAGCACCACCAGAGCGCTGTTCCAGGCGTACAGCCACACGGGGATCTTGGTGAAGACGTCCGCGAAGGCGCCGAACCCCACGTTCACCTCCTGCGTCACCGCGTCGGTCGGGGTCAACGCCGTGAAGAGCGTCCACACCACCGGGCCGAGGGTGAGGAATGCGGCCACGGCGAGGATGACGAACTTGCCGCCCGCGCCGAGGCTGTGCACCCAGGATCGCGACGGGGCCGTTCGGGGCGTGTCGGATGTCGTTGTCGTTGTCATGTCTGCCTCACCCGTAGAAGACGAATCGCCGGCTCAGCCGGAACTGGATCGCGGTGACGAGCATGATCAGCAGCGTGAGGACGATGCCGATCGCGGAGGCCCCGCCGAAGTCGAGCTGCCGGAAGGCGGACTCGTAGATCACCATCACCGCCGTGCGCGTCTCGTCGCCGGGGCCGCCGCGGGTGAGCACCCACGGCTGGTCGAAGATCTGCAGCGCGTTGATGATCGCCATGACGGAGGCCACCAGCAGCGTGGGGCTGACGAGGGGCAGCGTGATCATGCGGAACTGGCTCCATCCGGTCGCCCCGTCCAGAGACGAGGCCTCGTAGACGTCGCTGGGGATGGCCGCGAGACCGCCGATGAAGAGCAGGAAGGTGAAGCCGAAGTTCTGCCACACGTACACGAGCAGGACGACGACCTTCGCGCCCAGCCCCGTGGTCAGCCACCCGACATCGGCGATGCCGACAAGGTTGAGCGTCTGGTTCACCAGACCGAACTCCTGGTTGAACAGGTAGGCCATGATCAGCGACACCGACGCCGCGGAGAGGATCAGGGGGAAAAACAGCGCCGACCGGAAGAAGCTCCGCAGCCACGTGGGCATCTTCGACTGCACGAGAACCGCGAGGCCCAGCGCGACTGCGAGCTGCAGCACGACGGCGACGACGACGAACCCGATCGTGTTGAGGAAGGAGACGCTGACGGTGGGGTTCGTGGCGAGGTCGACGAAGTTGTCGATGCCCACGAACTCGGGGTCGGAGATGATGTCCCATCTGAAGAACGCGAGGACGAAGGATCCGATGATGGGCAGGACGCTGAAGAGGCCGAGGCCGATCAGCGTGGGGGCCAGGAAGACCCAGACGATGAGCCTCCCCGAGCGGGCGGCGGTGCCCGTCTGCGTCCGAACCGCGGCGGGGATCGTGACGGTCTGGGTGCTCGCGCCGGTGGGGGCGTCGGAGCGCATGGTCGTGGACATCATCGTCCTCCCAGGGCGATCTCGAGGTCGCGCTGCATGATCTCCAGCCCGCGCTTGACGCCGGTGGGGCCGTTGGTGATCGTGGAGACGACGTTCTTGATGAGCGCGGACTCGACTGCGGCCTGCTGCGGCGGAGCCGGCATGGGGCCCGTGTCGGGGAACCGCTCGAGCGTGTCGTAGAAGACGTCCCAGTGCGCGGGGCCGACCCCCGCGCCGTAGCGCTCGGTGTTGAGCGAGCGTCGCGGCAGTGACGAGTCCGGATGCGGGTGCGCGATGCCCATCCCCTCGACCGAGACGCAGTACTTGAGCCACTCCCAGGCCTCGTCCTTGCGCGGAGAGGTCTCCATGATCGCGTACCCGCCGGCACCGAACTGGTGTCGCTGGCCCGCCATGCGGGGGAAGTAGGTCACGTCGTACGCATCGTTCGCCACGCCGGCCTCCGCGAGCCCGCGGACCCAGAATCCTCCGGCCGGGGTCATGCCGACCGAACCGGTGGAGAACAGGGACACCAATTCGTTGCCGCCGCCCTGCGCAGGGTTGGCTGCGAGCCCTTCCGAGACCATGCGCTCCAGCACCGAGAAGCTCTCCACGGCGCGGTCGTTGAGGGCATCTGCCTGCTGCCAGACGTATCCTCCGCTGCGGCCCGTCTCCTGGGGATAGAAGCGGTTCCAGAACCAGTCGCCGCCGCCGGCCTTCTCCTCGCGGAGGAAGCTCGTCTCGTTCACGTAGAGCCACGGAACGACGCCGCCCCAGAGCCGGTTGTTCCAGAAGTACGGCAGGAACTGACCGGGGGCGTTCTTCTTCATCGCACGCGCCGTGGAGAAGAAGTCCTCCAACGTCCAGTCGTCGGCGGGCCTCTCGAGCCCCGCGCGCTCCATCGCCTGGGTGTTGTAGAACACGTTCGCGGCGTTGAAGTTGTCCGGCAGCTGGAACAGGCTCCCCTGGTACATGAACGCCTCGATGAGCGTGGGATGCACGTCGTCGAAGTACTCCTGCATCTCGGCCGCATCCCTGCGCACGAAGTCGTCGAGGGGATGCGCGAGGCGCGAGGCGAAGAGCTGCGCCCCCTCTGTGGCGACGGTCACGACATCAGGCGGCGTACCGGCGGCGATCATGGTGAGGATCTTCGCGAAGTACTCGCTCCAGTCCTGTCCCTGGATCGCGACGATACGAACCTCGATGTTCGGATGCCGGCGTTGGAAGCCCTCGATCAGCGACTGACGCGCCAGTGCGTCCTGCTGTGTTCCGAAGAGGGCGACGGTGAGGGTGTCGTCACCCCGCCCCGGGATGTCCGTGCCCGTGAGTCGGGGCCAGGAGACCACCGTCCCCACGATGCCCAGTCCGATCGCGCCGAGCAGCGCTCGGCGAGTGAGATCAACCACGATGTCTCTCCTGTGTCCATCACTCCCTCGGCCACGGATCGAGCATCGCGACGGTGAGAGCTAAATTGATTCAGCACGCCGACGATAGCACCGCCCCGGATGTGGGGCAAGGATTCTGCTAAATCAATTCATCACGAGTGGTGCCGCGGAGTGCGCACACCTTCTAAGCTGGGATCGCCAGGGACGGAGGACCGGATGCCGAAGAACGCCGAGCGGCGACCGACGCTCGCCGACGTCGCAGAGCTGTCCGGCATGTCGAAGGCCGCCGTGAGCATGATCCTCAACGACCGCCCCGGTTCCCGTCTGTCGGCGGATGCCGCTCGCAGAGTGCGCGCTGCCGCGGAGGAGCTCGGCTACCGCCCGAACCCGGCGGCACAGAGTCTGCGCCTCGGCAGGACGCGGACGCTCGGCTTCATCTCGGATCAGATCACGGTGACGCGATACGCCTCCGAGATGATCCGCGGCCTGCTCTCCGCCGCGAAGGAGCACGACCACACCGTGCTGATCGCCGAGACCGAGGGCGATGACTCGATGATCGCCGACGCGATCAGGGCGATGATCGATCGGCGCGTGGACGGCATCATGATCGGGCTGCTCGGCGCGCGCATGATCGACGTCCCCGAGACGCCCCACGATGTACCCGTCGTCATCGTCAACGGGACGTCCACGAGCGGTCACGCCTCGGTGCTCCCCGACGAGCGCGCGGCAGGTGAGGCGATGGCGCGACTCCTGACCGACGCCGGACACCGGCGCATCGGCGTGATCGGCAACAACCCCCGCGCCGTGTCGTCCCCCCGCCACTCCGTGACGATCGGACTGCGCTTCGAGGGCATCCGCGCCGCGTTCGACGACGCCGGGGTCGACCCCTACATGGTCGACGTTCCCGAGTGGAATCCGGACATCGGCTACGAGAACACGTTGCGGATGCTCGACGAGCACCCCGACATCACGGCGATCCTCGCCGGCAACGACGGGGTCGCGTTCGGCGTGTACCAGGCCATGGCGGAGCGCGGGAAGCGCGTGCGAGACGACATCTCGGTGGCGTCGTTCGACGACGAGGAGCTCGCGAGCTTCCAGCGCCCGGGCCTGACCACCGCACGCCTGCCGTACGACGTGATGGGGCGCGCCTCCGTCGAGATGCTGCTCGGTGACCGCCCGCTGGGCGCGGAGCTGATCCCGATGCCCGTCATCGTCCGGCAGTCGATCCGCGACATCACCTGAGTCGCGCCCGCGATCAGACCGCGGTGATCCGCGCGACCGCGCGCTCGATGAGCTGCGGATCGCGCTCGTCCTGGTCGAGGGCGCCGTGGATCGCGAGCCCCTCGATCAGGGCGTCGAGCATCATGGCGGTCTGCGGGTCGAAGTGCCGCTCCAGCGCGATGCGACTGCGACGCATCCACTCCGACGTCAGAGACCGGTATTCGGGCTCCCGGGCGGCGAGCGTGTAGAGCTCGTGCGAGAGCACGAGCTCCCGCGGGTCGCCGAAGACGTCTTCCACGATGATGGCCACGACCTCGCGGCGCGCCTCCTCAGCATCCGTCGCTGCCGCCATGCGCCGCTCGAACCGCGCGCTGATGGTCTGCGAGAACCGGGTGAACGCCTCGCGGAACAGCTCGTCGATGCCGGCGAAGTGGTAGGTCATCGACCCCAGCGGCACGCCCGCGGCCGCGGCGATCCGGCGGTGCGATGCCCCGGCGACGCCGGACTCGGCGATGACGTCGAGGCACGCGTCGATGATCCGATCGCGACGCTCGGGGTCGTTCTGGCGCCCCCGACGGGAGCCTGACGCGTCAGTCATCGCTCGCCTCGCCGATCTGCCGCACCACGCGGGCAGGGCTCCCCACCGCGACGACGTTCGCGGGGATGTCCCGTGTCACGACCGATCCGGCGCCGATCACGCTGTTCTCGCCGATCGTGACGCCGGGGCACACGATCACGCCCCCGCCGAGCCAGACGTTGTCGCCGATCGTGATCGGCTGCGCACCCTCGAGCTTGTCGCGGCGCGGCTGGGGGTCGATCGGATGCGTCGGCGTGAGCAGCTGCACGCTCGGACCGATCTGGCAGTCCTCACCGATCGTGATCTGCGCGACGTCCAGGGCCGTGAGGTTGAAGTTGATGAAGGTGCGGGCACCGATCGAGATGTGGTCGCCGTAGTCGACGAACAGAGGAGGACGGATGACGACGTCCGCGCCGAGATCGCCGATCAGATCCTCGAGCCACCCCCGCGCCGCCGGGTCGCCGGAGTGGATCTGGCGCTGGTACAGATCGGCGAGGCGCGCGGCCCTGGCGGAACGCGCCGCGCTCTCGGGGTCGTCGCCGATGTAGAGCTCGCCCGCGAGCATCCGCTCCCGGTTCGACCGGGGATCGCCCGCGAAGTAGTCCGTCATATCCTCACGGTAACACGGCTGCGTACGAACGTACGCAACCGTGTCACCGTGAGGGAGCCGGGGTCAGCCCGCGACGTTGTCCTTCGACTGCTGGACCTGACCCTGCACGGTGTCGGCCGCGTCGGATGCCTCGGACTTCACGGCGTCCACCGCCTCCGTCGCCCTGTCCTTGACGGCCTCGGCCGCCTCCTGAGCGGGCTGCTGCAGGTCGCCCGCGACCTCCTTGGCCACATTCGACACCTCGTCGAGGAGCGGCTGCGCGGCATCCTTCACCGAGTCGGCGAGCTCCTTCTCCTTGCGGGATGCGGGGATCAGCGACGAGATGAGGAGGCCGGCGCCGAAGGCGATCAGCCCGACGGCCAGCGGTGCGCCCTCGATCTTCGACTTCGCGTGGTGCGCCGCATCGCCCGCATCGTGCGCGAGACCGGATGCCGACGACGACGCGTCGTCTGCGACGCCCATCACTCTGTCGCGCACCGAGCCCAGAGCTCCTCGGACCTTGTCGGCCTGACGGTGCGCGATCTTCGACGGCGTCACCTTGTCGGCCAGCGCGTCGACGTCCAGCCCGAGCCCTGCCCGGGTGCGCTCGATGTCGGCGCGGATCTCATCGGTTGAATCAGTCATCGGTTCTCCTCATTTCGCTGGAATGCCGTGGGGATCTCCTGCAGCGTCTCGACGGTCTGCGGTGCCCCCTTCACCTTCTTGGTCTGGTTCTTGCCGACGACGAACAGCACGGCGGCGATGATCAGCCAGATGACCGCGACGATCACGCCGGCCCATCCACCGCCGATCAGCGTCGCGAGTGCCGCCCACAGGGCGATCGACAGGAACAGGACGGCCATGGATGCCGCGTACCCGGCGCCGCCGAGCATGCCCACCCCCTTGGCCGACTCGGTCGCGGACTCCTTGAGCTCGGCCTTCGCCAGCGCGAGCTCCTGCCGCATCAGCGTGGACAGGTCACGAGTGACCTCGCCCAGCAGCTCGCCGAGCGATGTGTTCGCTGCGCGCTCCTCAGAGGGTGTCGGGTCGCTCATCTGCCACCCCCTGACCACCGGTCGGGCCGCCGAATCGGGCCGCCGAGTCCGCGTAGACCGGCGTCTCGTGCGAGGCGGGGGCGACCGGCGGTGTGACAGGTGCCGGTGGCGTCGATGGCGTCGTGCGCGCGCCGGTGCCGTGGCTGGTGCCCGCGGACTCCTTGGCGTTCGTGGCGAGCGCCCGGGTGAGCCGTCCGGCCGCGATCCCCGCGAGCAGGGCCCCGCCGATGAACGCTCCGGGCCGCCGCCGCGCGAACGACTTGACGTCCTGCAGCACGCCCGAGGGCTCGCGGCTGCTGAGCCAGGAGGCCGCACCCGACACCCTGTCGGCTGCCTTCTGCACGAGGTCGCTCGCGATGCCGCTGCCCTGCGAACTGCTCGCCATCGTGCTGAGCTCGCTGCCGAGCGAGTCGAGCCCCGACGCGATGCGCTGCTGCTGCTTGGAGGCCTGATCCGTGAGCTCCTCGCGGCCCTGGTGGAAGAGGTCGATGGCCTGGGCCTTCGTCTCCTGCGCGACGGAGACCGCCTCTTCCTTCGCCGTTCCGGCGACGTCCGCGGCGGCGCCCGTCGCGGTGTCCTTGAGCTCGGCTGCTTCGTGCTTCACTGCGTCGACTTTGTGCGAGTCGCCGCTCGCGTCGTGCGAGGTGCCACCGCTGGTGGCGTAGGTGTCATCCGACATGGTCTCTCCTTCGTGGGTGTCGATTGATACGTGGTTTCCTGCGGGGGGTCATTTCTTGCTGAACTTGTCCTTGATCACGCCCTCCGCTTTGTCGATCAGGTTCGGCCGCGCGTCCGTCCCGTAGAAGCGGGGATCGGGCTGCGTGGGCGCAGGCATCGGGACCGCGGTCTCGGGGCCGTCCAGGTAGGTGAACTCGCCCTTGCCGTCGGGCGTCGGGCCCGAGGCCCACGAGCCCTCTGCGGCGGCGGGTCCGTCCGAGAAGTTGATGTACTCGTAGCTGACCTCGCGCGCCTCCTGCGAGAGCGGGAAGTTGCTCGGCACCGGGATGTCCTCGACGCCCTCGTCCCGCAACTCCTGGGCCGCGCGGATCCACTGGTTCTGGTGCATGGTGTCGCGGGCGAGGAGGAACGACAGGAGGTCGCGGACGCCGTGGTCGTCGGTCATGTTGTAGATCCGCGCGACCTGGAGTCGACCCTGCATCTCGGCGTTGGCGTTCGCTGTGAAGTCGGCGAGCAGGTTGCCGCTCGCGGTCACGTAGGACCCCTGCCAGGGGTTGCCGTTGCTGTCGACGGGGCGCACGCCGGCACCGGCGACGATCGCCGCCTGCACGTCCATGCCCCCGATCACGGCCCCGAGGACCGGGTCGGATGCCGCGGCGGCCTCGGACTGCTCGACCGGTGCCTTCTCGAGGAGCTGGGCGATTATGATCGCGAGCATCTCGACATGGCCGAACTCCTCGGCGCCGATGCCGTAGAGGAGGTCGCGGTACTTGCCGGGGAGGTGCGAGTTCCAGGCCTGGAAGCCATACTGCATGGCGACGGTGATCTCGCCGTACTGGCCGCCGAGGACCTCCTGCATCCGCCGCGCGAAGATCGCGTCGGGCTTCGCGGGACTGGCGTTGAACTGCATCTCCTGCTTGTGGAAGAACATCGGGAGCACTCCTTCTGGTGGGGACCACTGGCTGTGGTGGGGGCGGCAAACGTACGTTCAGGGACGCATCTCGGCGAGGGGGCTGGTACCGGCCCGCCGATGGGCGTAACCTGCCCACCGGTCGATCAGGGGGGCGTCACAGAGCGCAGTTCACGCCACAGATGCGCGATCGTGGCCGTTCCGCTCACCAGGGTCGACACGTCGATGCTCTCGTCGCTCGAGTGCCAGTGATCCTCGGGGAGTCCCGTCCCGAGGAGGTACACGGGCGCGCGCAGCTCGCGCGACAGCAGGTCGGCGGGGCCGGCGCCCGCGTTGCCCATGCGGCCGCGGACCGGCGCGTCGAAGCCCCGCTCGAGGGATCGTTCGAGGGCCTCCAGCACCGGGCCTTCCGGGGAGACGTATGACTCCATGCCGAGCGATTCGTCGATGTCGAGCGTGTATTCGGCGCCGACCGGCATCACGTCGGCGACGAACGCCCTCAGCCGGTCGGAGACGGTCGGGATGCGCTGATCGGGGACGGTGCGGATGCTGAAGGTCGCCGCCGCCTCGCGAGGGATGACCGAGCGCGCGATGCCCTCCGGATCACCGGCGAGCAGCGACAGCACCTCGATGGTCGGCCGCGCCCAGAGGCGCTCGACGAGACTGAAGCCCTTCTCTCCCACGACGGTCCGCGTCTCGGTGCGCCGCACCCATTCGTCCGCGTCGACGGGCAGGTCGGCGAACTCGCGGCGGCGCCGGTCGCTGAGCTCGGCGACGTCGTCGTAGAAGCCGGGAACGGCGATTCGGCCTCGGTCGTCGTGCAGGCGTCCGATGACCTCGGCGAGCACCGTCGCTGGATTCACGGTGACGCCGGCGGCCACACCGCTGTGGACGTCGCGTTCGGGCCCGAAGATCGTCAGCGTGGCGTTCACCGTGCCCCGCATCGAGGTCACGGGGGCGGGAGCGTCGCGCTTCCACTGCACCGTGTCGGAGAAGACGATCAGGTCGCATGCCCACTCGTCGGCATGCTCCCGAAGAAGGTCCTGGAGGTGCGGTGAGCCGATCTCCTCCTCGCCTTCCACGAGCATGCGGACGTTGACGCGGTCGGTGTGGCCGAGACTCTCGAGAGCCCGCAGCGCCCACACATGCGCGAGTGCCTGCCCCTTGGCATCCGATGCCCCGCGCCCGTAGAGCCGGCCATCCCGCTGCACCGGCGTGAAGGGCTCGGTCTCCCGCCATTCCTCGGCCTTGGCGTGACGCACGTCGTGATGGCTGTACACGAGAACCGTGGGCGCCGACGGGTCGACGATCGACTCGCCGTACACCGCGCACGCGTCGCCCGTGGGCCAGACCTGCGTTGTCATGCCGATGTCGCGCATCTCGCCGGCGAGCCAGTGCGCGGAGCGGATGACGTCCTGACGGCGGTCGGGGTCGGCGCTCACGGAGGGGATCGAGACCCACGCCGAGAGCCGGTCGAGGAGCGCGGGCGTCTCGGCGACGAGGTACTCGCGGACCCCGTCGGCGGTCTCCGAGGCGGTGGGGCTGTGCGGCATGGCCACACCATCGCTCCGGCGTCGGGAGCCGTGGGAGGGGATTGATTCCGCGTCGGCCGGGATGGTACTCGCGTGGCTGCATAGGGCGGAGGACGAGCGATGTCAACGCCCTGCGTTTCTCGCGCTCGCGGTTCCTACCGTGAGCCATGACCGAGAAGCGAGAGTGGTCGGAGGTCGCGCCCGGGCTCTTCCGGATCTGCGTCGCCGACGTGAACTGCCACCTGCTGCGCACCGCCGACGGGATCACGCTGTTCGACGGCGGGCTCCCCGCCACGAAGGGCCCGCTGAGCGCGGTGCTCACCCACCTCGGGGCCGACCTCTCCGACATCGATGCGCTCGTGCTCACACACGGCCACTTCGACCATGTCGGCGTCGCCCGAGGACTCCGGGCCAACGGCTCTGTCGTGCATGTCCATCCGAGGGACGCAGAGCTCGCCCGACACCCGTACAGCTATCGCCCGGCCGCACCCCGGATCCCCTACCTGCTGACGCATCCGAAGGGCATCCCCGTGATCGCGCGCATGGCGGCGAACGGCGCGCTGGCGGTGAAGGGCGTCTCGCCGTCGGCGCACGTGACGCACGGGCGTGCCGTCGACGCGCCAGGTGCACCGATCGCGCTCTGGACGCCCGGGCACACCGACGGGCACTGCGCCTACCTGCTCGGCGATGCCGGGATCCTGATCGCGGGCGACGCGCTGGTCACCCTCGACCCGTACACGGGCGAGGCGGGCGCGCAGATCGTGGCGAGCGCGGCGACGTCCGACACCGCCATGGCCCTGCACTCCCTCGACGTGCTCGAAGAGACGGATGCCGCGCTGGTGCTGCCCGGCCATGGGGAACCGTCGCGCGCCGGCGTGCGCGCGGATGTCGCTGAGGCGCGCCGGCGCGGGGCGCACTGATCAACATCTCGACCAGGAGGAACGATGGGCAGCTTCATCTATGAGCGCGGCACCAAGGTCGAGATCGAGGATCGCGCCCTGGCGCACCTGCAGCTGGTGATCTCTGCCAAGCTCCGCCGCAGCGAGCCCTTCGCCTTCTCGTGGAAGGAGGACATGAGCATCGGCGGTGGTCGAACCACCGTCTGGCTCAATGAGCAGAGCGCCGTCGCATTCAAGTACCACGGCAGCGGCCAGCCCGCGATCAACCGCCAGTGGATCGAGGCACTGTCCTTCGCCGCGAACTCACCGGTCGGGCTGTATCTCGTCCCCGAGCCGGCGCAGCCGCGAGCCACCGACGGGACCGGCGCGACCGGCTAGCCGCGCACCCTCCAGCTCGTGTTCGGCGGTACGCTCGTGCCGCGACCATCGGTTGGAGAGGGGCCACAGGATGAGTACAGCACCGGGTTGGTACGACGCGGGAACGCCGGGGCGCGTGCGCTGGTGGGACGGATCGCAGTGGACGGCACACGAGGCCGACGCGCCGCAGGCAGCGCAGACCGGCCCCGTGCCGGGGTGGTACGAGACGTCCCCCGAGTCGGCTCGGTGGTGGGACGGCAAGAAGTGGACCGGACTCCGCACGAAGGACGGCGTCCCGGTGGCCGATTGGGCCAACGCCGAGCAGGTGAGCGCGGCCTGGGTCCTGGCGGCCGTCTTCCTCGCCCTCGCGGCAGTGCAGCTCGTGCTCGGCACGATGACGCCAGGGGTGACCTTCGCGGGCGTGCCGATGCTCCTCGTCGCCGCGCTCTGGCTCGGCATCGCCATCCAGACGACGATGGTGCTGCGGATCCCCGTGCCGACGTCAGCGCCGCTGACCCTCGACGTCTTCCGCCCCCTGCCCGGTGAGCAGGAGGCCGCGGGTGCGGGCTGGTACCCGGTGTCGCCCACGGTGAACCGGTGGTGGACCGGGGCACGCTGGAGTCGCTACACGAACTCCCGATTCGGCATCCGCCCGACGTTCCACGGGCCGCAGACGAAGAAAGCACTGCGTGGTATCACGATCGGGATCTTCGCTCTGGCCGTGGCGGTGCTGGTCGTGGGGATCGTCTTCATCGCCATCGGCGCGAACGACCCGTCGAACTATGTCGCGTCGGTCATCGGCTGGGTCATGGCGATCGGCAGTCTGCTCTTCGCCGTGCTCGGCGTCGTCGTGATCGCGATGATGAGGTACCAGCTGCGTCTGCTCGACCCGCCCGCCGAGCCGCCCCGTCTCTGAGGATGATGCCGTTGCGGCCGGCGGGCAGGTCGAGGATCAGCGCCGCCCGAGCAGACGCCGCGTCACAGAGACACCGAGGACGACCGCGGCGATCCACGGCCCCGCGACGATGATCGGATCCAGCCAGGTGTGACGCAGGTCGACCCGTCCGCGCCCCAAGCGGGAGCGCACAGGGTGGTGCGAGAACTCGGCGAGGACGCCGGTCTGCGTGACCGGGTTGTCCGGGTGCGGCGTGAACAGCGAGCGCGCGTGCGCCCCGACCGCCTCGACACGGTCGCCGACCACGAGCAGCAGCCAGCGGGTGTTCTTGGTCTCGCTGAAGTGGTCGTAGGCGAAGCGTCGGATCGCGCCGGAGATGCCGTGCAGGGGCTGGGCGGTGCCGAACACCGGCGGCAGCATCCCGTGTTCGATCGAGCGCTCCCGTCCTTCGCCGCCGGGCTGACGGTCGGGCAGCGTCCAGTGCGCGCCGGTGTCGCCGAGGTCATCGCGCTGCTGCCAGGTGCGGCGGTGCTCGGGCGCGGCATCCGTTCCCCAGCCGGGGATCCGGGCGCGCAGTTCGTCTGCTGTGGGGGCGAGCAGGGGCTTGCTGGCTTCGTACGGCACGGTCTCAGTCCTCTCCGAAGGTGATCAGGGGCTTGATGATGTCGTCGAGCTTCGACGAGAAGACGTGGTACGCCTCGGCGATGTGCTCGAGCGGGAAGCTGTGGGTGAGCAGTTCGCTCGGACGCACGTGCCCCTCGCGGATGTGCTCCAGCAGTCGCGGCCACTGCCGGGCGACGGGCGCCTGGTTGCCGCGGATCGTGAGGCCCTTGTTCATGGCGTCGCCGAGCCGCACCGACGAGACGAGCGGGCCGTAGGCGCCGATCAGGGAGACCGTTCCGCCCTTGCGGACCGAATCGATGGCCCAGTTCGCGGCCACGGGCGACCCGCCCTGCAGCTTGAGCTTCGCGCTGGTGACGTGCTGCACCACTCCGCCGTCGGCCTCGGCCCCGACCGCGTCGATCACGACGTCGGCGCCGAGATAGCCGGTGGCGCGTTTCATCGCGAGCACCACGTCGCCGTCCTGCTCGATGTGCATCGTCTCGGCATAGGCGAAGTCGCGAGCCTTCTGGAGGCGGTAGTCGAGTTGATCGACCACGATCACGCGACCCGCCCCGAGGAACCACGCCGACCGTGCGGCGGCGAGACCCACGGGCCCCGCGCCGAACACCGCGACGGTGTCGCCCTCGGCGATGTCTCCGAGCTGCGCGCCGAAGTACCCGGTCGAGAACGCATCCGTGAGGAGCAGCGCGTCCTCGGAGCTGAGCCAGTCCGGGATGATCTCGGGGCCGACGTCGGCGAAGGGCACGCGCACGAACTCCGCTTGACCGCCGTCGTACCCGCCGGTCGTGTGCGAGTAGCCGTAGATGCCACCCACTGCGGTCGCGTTCGGGTTCACGTTGTGGCAGTTGGAGAACAGCCCGCGCGAGCAGAAGTAGCAGGACCCGCAGTAGATGTTGAACGGCACCATCACCCGGTCGCCGACCGACAGGTTCTGCACGGAAGACCCCACCTCGTGCACCACCCCGACGATCTCGTGGCCGAACGTGTGGCCGATCCTCGTGTCGGGCATCATGCCGTGATACAGGTGCAGGTCGGACCCGCAGACCGCGGCGTGCGTCACCCGCACGATCGCGTCGTTCGGATGCTCGAGCTTCGGTTCGGGCTTCTCGGTCACCTGGATCTTGTACGGCCCGCGGTAGGTCATGGCGCGCATGGGTGTTCCTCTCGGTCGGGGCGGTCGTCGACAACTCGTCGTCTCCAGCACGATCCGCGACCCCGAGCGCTTCCGCGCAGGGGGTTGACAGCGCGGAGGCGGCCGGTCGAGGATGCCGCGGCGACCCTCGCGTCAGCGCGCGAGACCCACGCGATCGACCTTGCGGTGGTAGCGCATGCCGGCGAGCCCGCCGAGGATCGCGCCGATCAGGGTGACGACCGCGGCACCGACGGCGGTCAGGATGCCGGTGGTGGTCGCCGTCTCGGCGGTGACCGGGATCCGCGGGAAGCCCTGCAGGGTGCCGAGGATGTCCCACTGCGATCCGGCGATCGCCGTGACCACGGCCACGATGATCGCGACGATCACGGCCCACAGCCAGACGGCGATGCCCTGCTTGGCACCGCTGAAGCGCGCCATGCGCCCCGCGACGTAACCGCCGGCGAAGTACGACACGAACAGGACGAGGGCGATCACCACGATCGCGACGATGCCGAGCGGCCCCATGGCCGTGTCGGCTGCCTCTTCGGGCGTCGCGCCGTTGCTCGCGCCGACCGCGGCGCCGATCGCCGTCACGAGGGCTGTGAGGAGCACGGTCGTGCCCATCGCGCAGAGCCAACCGAAGAACGCGGAGCCGAACTTGAAGCCCCCGAACTCCGCCTTCTCGCGACGGTGCACCTCGTGCAGGGACCGGTCGTCGGCGTCGCGGACGACGACGTTGTCGTCATCGTGCACCGGGTGCGAGGTACCCGCGACGGGCGTGTAGGGCCGCGTCTCGTCCGTGGCGGAGACAGAGCGATCGGTGGCGGGAACGACGTGGTCGGTGGGGCGCGGCTCGCGCACGATGCGGGGTTCGGGAGTGCTGTCGCTTGTGCTCATGCCGAGAAGGTAGGGGTCGCGCCTCGTGCTGACACGGTGCTTGCCCTCGAGAGCCCGGGCGCGTAACCTGCCCCCGCGCAATCGGCCACTCCTCTACGGCTACCCCGCGCATGTCGCCGGGTCAACCCCGCGACGGATCCCGACGCCGTATGACAACCTCGGAGTTCGTCGGAGGGAAGACACAGATGGCGTCGTTGGAAGAGCTGTGGCTGGTGCGTCACGGGGAGAGCATCGGAAACGTCGCGGCCACGGCCGCGGAGGAGGCCCGCGCGGAGGCCATCGCGATCGACATGCGCGACGCCGACGTCCCCCTCTCGGAGACGGGGATCGAGCAGGCGAAGGCACTCGCCGCGCCCCTTCTCGCCGCGGAGCAGCCGCCGCAGATCGCCTGGCTCTCGCCCTACGAACGCGCACGACAGACGTTCGCCATCGGAGTCGAGAACGGCCCGGCCATCACCCGGGTGCTGGTCGACGAGAGACTGCGCGATCGGGAGCTCGGCATCCTCGACCTCCTCACCCGGTGGGGCGTGGCTGCGCGGCATCCGGAGGAGGCCGAGCGCCGCTCGCGACTGGGCAAGTACTACCACCGGCCCCCGGGCGGGGAATCGTGGGCCGACGTCTCGCTGCGGCTGAGGTCCTTCCTCCACGACGCGTCCACGGTCGATGCCCGCGTGGGCCTCGTCGTGGCGCACGACGCCGTCGTCATGCTCCTGGTCGCCCTGCTGACCGGGATGGACGAGCCCGGCATCCTGCAGTTCGCCTCGGCCAACACCGTGCTCAACGCCTCGATCACCCGCCTGCGCTTCGACGGGCAGCGATGGGAGCTCGTCGAGTTCTCCGACGTCAGCCACCTCGAGCAGCTCGGGGCCGAGGTCACGGTCCACCCGGGGAGCCCCGATGTCCAGCCTGCCTGAGCCGACGAAGGTCACACCCGAGCTGCTCCGCGAGTGGGGTCTGCCCGACCCGGGCGACTCGAAGAAGTCGCGCGGAACGGCCATGGTCATCGGCGGATCCCGCCTGTCGACCGGCGCCGTGATCCTCGCCGGCGAGGCCGCGCTGCGCGTCGGGGCGGGCAAGGTCGCCGTGACGATCGACGCGGCCCTCACGGATGTCGTGCGGGGCGCCTTCCCGGAGGCCGGAGTCTACGACGCTCCGGTGCCGGGGAAGCCGGTGGATGCCGACTGGGCGGCCGCCTGCGAGAAGGCGGATGCCGTCCTCGTCGGACCGGGCCTCGACGACGCCGAGCATGCGCGTGAGTGGCTCGGCCACCTCGCCGACCGGGACATCGAGTGCCTCGTGGTCGACGCCTTCGCGGTCGGCGTCCTCCGCGATGTGCCGCGCGACGAGCTGCCGTCGTCTCTGATCGTGAACGCCAACCTCGAGGAGGCGGAGATCCTCCTCGGCCACCCCATCGACGACCTCTTCCGCGACCTGCCTGGGCTGGCCCGCGATCTGGATGCCGTGATCCACTGCTATTCCGCGATCGCCGCCCCGTCGGGCGAGGTGTGGGGACTGACGTCGGGTGGCGCAGGGCTCGGCACGGCCGGCTCCGGCGATGTCGTCGCCGGAGCGATCACCGGGTTCGCCGCCCGCGGCCTCGCGCCCGAGCGCGCGGCCGTCTGGGGTGCCTGGAGTCACGGCAGAGCGGGCGACCTCCTCTCCGAGCGGATGGGGCTGGGCTTCCTCGCGCGCGAGCTCGTGCGAGAGCTGCCCCTCGCGGTCCTCGAGGTCGAAGGGGCGCAGGCATGAGCCCGTCAGCCACGACCTCGGTCGAGAGCATCGCGCGGGAGGGCTTCGGATGGGACTCGCTCCTGCCAGGACAGCGCGAGGCGATCGAGTCGGCGTCCGCGGGGCGGGACACGCTGCTCGTGCTCGCGACCGGCGGCGGCAAGTCGGCGGTGTACCAGATCGCGGGAGCGCGGCGAGGCGGCGTGGTGCTGGTCATCTCGCCGCTCGTGGCGCTCCAGGCCGATCAGATCGCCTCGATCGCCGCCGCGCCGGACGCTCCTCCCGCGGTGGCTCTCAACTCGTCGATCCCCGCGGCCGAGACGGCGCATGCCTGGGAGCTGATCGAGCAGGGCGGGCCGGTGTACGTGCTGCTCGCGCCCGAGCAGCTCAGCCATGACGACACGGTCACGCGTCTCGCGGCGGCGGGTGTCTCGCTCCTCGTGGTCGACGAGGCGCACTGCGTGTCGTCGTGGGGTCACGACTTCCGGCCCGACTACCTGCGACTCGCCGACGTTCGCCGCGAACTCGGCGACCCTCCCGTCCTGGCGATGACCGCCACGGCGTCCGAACCTGTGCGCGCCGAGATCATCGACAAGCTGCGGATGGAGGACGTCGACGTGCAGGTGCACGGCGTGGATCGTCCTGAGATCCGCCTCGTCGTCCACCGTCACGAGAGCGAGGCCCAGAAGCGAGCGGCCGTCGTGGAGGAGGCCCGCACCTGGACCGCCCCCGGTCTCGTGTACGTCGCGACGCGCAAGGAGACCGAGACCTACGCGGTGGAGATCGCGGAAGCGGACCGTCGCGTCGCGGCGTACCACGCCGGGATGAAGGCCGCCGAGCGCGCGAGCATCCAGGATCGCTGGCGAGACGGCGATCTCGATGTCGTCGTCGCCACGTCGGCGTTCGGCATGGGGATCGACCGCGCGGATGTGCGGTTCGTGCTGCACGCGACCGTCACGGAATCGCTCGACGCCTACTACCAGGAGATCGGGCGCGCCGGCCGCGACGGCGAACCGGCCACGACCGCGCTCCACTATCACGCGAAGGATCTCGGCCTGCGGCGCTTCTTCACGCGGCGCTCCGTTCGCCCGGCGGAGATCCGGGCGCTGTGGAAGGCGATCGCGAGAACGCCGGGCAGTGTCGTCGCCGACCTCGCGACGACGCTCGACCGCCCGCTGCGCACGGTCACCCGCCTCGTCAACGATCTCGTCGACGCCGGCCTCGTCGAGACGGCCGACGGCGTGCACGTCGTTCGAAAGGTCGCTCCGGATGCCGCGGCGCGAGCCGTGCGGGAGACGCTGGACGCCCGGGAGCGCGTGGCCGACTCGCGCCTGGCGATGATGCGCTCGTATGCCGAGACCTCGCACTGCCGCCGGCGGATCCTGCTCGACTACTTCGGTGTCGAGGGTCCGCGGTGGTGCGAGAACTGCGATCGCTGCGAGCAGCGGGATGCCGCCGAGACCTCGGCCGAGGACGCGGCGCTCGCCGATGCGCCCGTCGCCGTGGATCAGCAGGTCGAGCACAGCGAGTGGGGCCCCGGCACGGTCACGAGCGTGGAGCCCGACCGCGCCACGATCTACTTCGAGACCGAGGGGTACAAGGTCGTGTCGTTCGCCGCAGTCGACACCGGCGTGCTGACGACCGCGAGCACCTGACGCTCCGTCGACCCGGTCAGCGGAACGAGTCGGCGCCGCCCCATCCGCCGACCCACGCCTCGAGCCGAGGATCCGCACGAAGGCGATGGATGCCGGGCGCCACGAGCGTGCGGGTCTCGAACGCGTCCTCGACGCCCCACCGCGCTGCCCGCCGTTCGGCGCGACGGGAGCGGAGCCGTCCGAGCGATGCGCCGCCGGCGTCGACGAGGTCGACCGTGCCGACGTCGCCCGTGCCGAGTCGCGCCACGGCATCCGTCAGCTCCGTGGCGTCGAGGATCACGACCGGATGCTCGAGGTCCCACGTCACACGGGCATCCGGTGCAGCCCCACCGACGACGACGCGCGGGTCTTCAGCCGGCATCTCTGTTCCGTCGTGCAGGACAAGCAGGGCACGGGGGAAGGCCGCGAGCAGCGAGTCGGCCGCTATGAGCAGCGCCGCCGGAGTGTGCGCGCCGCCCAACCGTACGACCAGGTCGGGCGGACCGGCGAGCAGGGCCCGCGGAGACGACCCGGGCACGGGGATCGCCGTGAGCAGCCGCGCGGTCTGCGCGTTCGCGCGGTCGAGACCCGAGCCGTCGCGCCCCGCCCATTCCGGCCCGTCGTGCCATGCGACCGCGTCCGGCGCATGCGCGAGGACGGCGCCCGCCTGCCACATGCGGTGCGCCCACTCCCAGTCCTCGCCGCCGTAGGAGGTGAACGACTCGTCGAACCCGCCCACCTCGTCGAACAGCGACCGCGAGCACGCGATCACCGCGCCGATCACGAATCGGTACGAGCGATCGTCGGCGTCGAGAAGGTCTCCTGTGCGGGCGTAGTGGTCGGCGAGCCAGGACGGTTCGTCCAACTCGCGGCCCGCCGCCGCGTCGACCACCGGCATGTCGGGCGCGAGTCCGCCGAAGTCGGCATGTCGGCGTCGACCGACGGTCACCGACTCGGGAAGCTGGGCGGGGAGCCGGGTGAGAGCACGGACGTACCCGGGCTCGGGGGCCGTGTCGGCATCCAGGAAGCACAGGACGTCACCGCTGCTCGCTCGCACCCCGAGGTTGCGGACGGCCGCGAGGCGGAAACCGCGATCCTCCTGGCGCACGAGAGTCACGCCCTCGGGCACATCGACGGCACCGGGCGACCCGTCGTCGGCGACCACGATCTCGAGCAGTTCGGGCGGGTAGTCCTGCGCGGCGAGGGCGTGCAGGGTCCGCGCGAGTTCCGCGGGCTGGTCGTAGTGCGCCACGATGACCGACACCCGCGGCAGCGGATCGGGGCGGACACCGTCGAGGGAGTCCCACCGGTTCCCGACGACCCACCGCTTCGTCACGAGGGCACCCCGTCCCACCAGCGCACGTAGGCGTCCGCCGCCTCGTCCCACGAGTGCGGAAGTCGGGTGAGGCCGTGCCACGTGGTCTCCGGATGCTCGACGGCGGCCCGGACGGATGCCGCGAGATCGACCTCGTCGGCGGTCTGCAGAGTCCCGGGGCGCAACACTGCCATCTCATCGATGTACCGGTTCCGCATCGCGACGGGGCGTCGGCCCCATCCGATCCAGGACGCGAGCGAGCCGGATGCCGACACGTGCCGGTGCGCGATCAGCGGCACCGACACGGCGCGTCCGCGACGGGCGATCTCGTCATCGTCGAGCCATCCCGTCACCTCGACCGCGACACCCAGGGCCTCCGCACGTCGGACGAAGGTCTCGAGCTCTTCAGCATGCCCGTCGGACGCGCGACCGAGCACGGTCAGCTTCGAGACGCCCGCGGCCGCCGCGGCGACGGCCGCCTCGTCGTGGCCCTTGCCCGGGTAGAAGTAGCCGAGGACGCCGACGGAGCCGTCGAGCGGCTGTGCAGCATCCGGCTCGGCCTGCAGCTCGACCGGGAGCGGGATCCGAGCGGCCGGGCCCGACCACACGTCCGCCTCGACGAGCAGCGCCCGCTCGTGGTCGCTGTTGACCACGACTCCGGTGGATGAGGCCGCGACGGCTGCGTACGCCGCGCGGCGACGCGGGAGGTTCCGCTCCCCGTCCGACTCCTGCGGCATGTCGTGCAGCGTGACACTCACCCGCAGACGCGCAGCCAGCTCGGCGAACACGCGCGAGGCCTCCTCCGGGGAGCCGGCCCACAGGCGATCCGTGAACTGCGCGTGCACCGCGGTGCCGTCGGGCAGATCGTCGAGACCCTCAGGGTCCACCGTGCGGAACCGCGGATGCCGCGTGGCGACCGCCGAGGCGAGCTCACGGGCGTAGACGGCGACGCCGTGGTCGCCGGGGTGGACGAGCAGCAGCGGATCACCGGTCATGCGGCGCGCCAGACGGCGAGAAGCGACGCCAGGCGCTCGACCGCGGCGGCGACGAACGCGGGGTGTGCCGCGTACCAGGCGAGGTGCGCGGCACGGATCTCGGCGTCGTCGATGTCCTCGCCGTTCACGAGCCAGTGCGCGCGCGGGGCGTCCGGGAGCGACCACGCCTCGACGACCTCCGGCTCGAGAGGCGCGCGCACGGCCGCGAGGAGCGGGCGGCCCGGGTCGGTCACCGCTCCCGAGGCGCCCAGCGCCTCGAGGATGCGGGCACCGAGCGGCAGCCAGATCGCGTTGCCCGGGTGATTGACGGTGCGCGCATGGTCGGCCGTGACCGTGTCGAAGAGATCGGAGACCGGCACGTCGGCCCTGGTCTCCCGGTCGCGGAGGACGTCGATCGAGGTGCGCCCGACTGTCCGCACGGACTCCGGAGACAGCGCGGGGACGACCGAGAGGCCCGCGGCAGCCGCGAGGGTCCGGACGTCGTGATACGCCACCAGCGGCGGATCCTCGTCGACACCCGGCACCCGGATCGCGGCCTGGAAGGGGTGGAGACCACCGAACCGCACGGGCGGGACGGTCAGGACGCGCGCGTTCGTCGCGGCGGCCACCTGCGCCGTCCCCAGCGGCAGGTCACGGTAGTCGTCGCGGATCGGCTGCGTCACCACGGAGTGCGCCTCGGCGACCAGGGCGTGGAGGCGCTCGGCATCCTCCGCCGTCATCTCGTGCACCGGCGGCACGCGCACGAAGCGGCGGCCCGGAGCATCCATCACGATCCGCAGGGATTCGGCCTGGCAGTTGCCGAGCACCACGCCGAATTCCTCCGGCAGAGCCTCAAGGCCGTAGAACTCCGCGTAGTGCCTCCGACGCTCTAGCACCGGAGAACCGGCGGGCGCAAGAGTCGTGCGCTTCTCGCGGGTAGGGCTCATGATTCGAACGTACCCCCTCTTCTCCCCTGCTCCGCCCCCGCCGCCTCGCGGCATCCCGCCCCGGCGATTCGTGGCCACGGAGCTCTCAGTCATGCAAGGAAGACGCACATCCGAACCGAGACCGCCCCCCTCCGCGTCGCGTCGATCCCCGCCGCCCACCCCTACGTCCACGGGATCACC
>JAZBLS010000011.1:0-34630 GCA_037033365.1 Actinomycetota bacterium
CTGCCGCGAGGCGCGCGAACTCGCGAAGGGTGAATGCCGACCGCAACCGGGCCGGCGCGATCTCGACGATGCTGCGGCGGTGCTCGCGAGCCATGGCGAGGATGAGGTCGGGCGAGCCGAGCACGGCGGCGGTGAGGGGACGCGCGCGGTGCGCGGCCGCGAGGTCGGGCGACACTCCGTACTGGATCGCCAGCTTCTGCGCCTCGGCGGGCATCGCGACGTCGTCGAGTCCGTAGGTGCCCGCGCTGCGCACTGCGCCGGGCAGATCGGCGAGCCGCTGACGCAGCAGCTGCTCGGCCAGGGGAGAGCGGCAGATGTTGCCGGTGCACACGGTGATGATCTCGAACACGACGAACCTCTCGGACGATGCGGGGGTCACGCCACTGTAACCGTTCGCCGCCGGGCCGTCGCGAGGTCGGGAAGGCGTCGAATCGTATGCGACGATATGAATACGCTGGATGTATACCGGCATTCTGCGCGGGGGGCGTGTTCACGGAGGGTGACAGCATTGACTGCGGATGACAGGCCGACGATCGGAGTGTCGGTGGCCCAGCATCGTCGGCGAGTGGCCGCCGCCGTCGTCGACGCGTGTGCGTGGTTCCTCGGCGTGATCGCAGCGGTCGTGCTGCGATTCGAGTTCGAGATGACGCCGCAGATGTGGTTCGCCACGCTCTCGCTCGCGGCGATCGCCGCGGCGATCCAGGTCCTTTTCGGCTTTCAGTTCGCGATCTATCGCGGTCGGCATTCCTACGGATCTTTCGAAGAGGTCCGCACGCTCGCACTGTTCGTCACGGCCGAAGCGCTGCTGCTCTCGGTGTTCGTCGTCATCTTCGGTAACTATTTCGGCATCCCGCGGGGCACGATCTTCCTCGCCTTCCCGTTCGTGCTCCTGACCATGTTCGGGGTGCGCTACATGGCACGACTCGTGATCGACCGCACTCGCAAGCCTGCCGACGAGGCGGAGCCCGCGCTCATCGCCGGTGCGGGCTACCTCGGCGACAACGTGCTGCGCAGCATCCTCACCGACCCCTCGTCGCCCATCCGCCCGGTCGGACTCCTCGACGACGACGCGGCGAAGAAGAATCTGCGACTGCGCGGCGTGCCCGTGGTCGGCAACACGAGCGACATCGCGGGGGCTGCGAGGCGCACCGGTGCGACCGTTCTCGTCATCGCGATCGGCAGCGCTGACGGCGCGAAGCTGCGTGAGCTGACGGATCTCGCGGAGGAGGCCGGCATGCGGGTCTCCGTCACTCCGACGGTGACCAACATCATGTCGGGTGAAGAGGCTCCATCGGATCTTCGCGACATCAGCATCGAAGACCTCATCGGACGCCACCCTGTCGACACCAACATCGAGCTGATCGCGGGGTACATCACCGGCCGTCGAGTGCTGGTGACCGGTGCCGGCGGATCCATCGGGTCCGAGCTCTGCCGTCAGCTGTCGAAGTTCGGTCCGAGCGAGCTCATCATGCTCGACCGCGACGAGACGGGCCTCCAGCTCGCGCAGATCGGCACGGCCGGTCATGGGCTGCTCGACACGAACGACGTCGTCCTCGCTGACATCCGCGAGTCCGAGACCCTCACCACTCTGTTCCGAAACCGTCGTCCTGAGGTCGTCTTCCATGCGGCAGCCCTGAAGCACCTGCCGATGCTCGAGCAGTACCCGGACGAGGCGTGGAAGACGAACGTGCTCGGAACGCTCAATGTCGTCGAGGCAGCTCGCGCCGCCGGCGTCAGCACGTTCATCAACATCTCGACCGACAAGGCCGCGAACCCGACCAGCGTGCTCGGGCACTCGAAGCGCGTCGCCGAGAAGATCACGGCGTGGGCCGGCGAGGCCACGGGCATGCGGTATCTCTCGGTGCGTTTCGGCAACGTCATCGGCAGCCGAGGATCGATGCTGCCGACGTTCCAGGCGCTCATCGAGTCGGGCGGCCCGCTGACCGTCACGCACCCCGACGTCACGCGCTACTTCATGACGATCCCCGAGGCGTGCCAGCTGGTGATCCAGGCGGGTGCGGTGGGGCGTGCCGGCGAGGTCCTGATCCTCGACATGGGGGAACCGGTCTCGATCCTCGACGTCGCCAAGCGCATGATCGCCATGTCCGGCAAGGCGGTCGAGATCGTCTTCACCGGGCTCCGCAACGGCGAGAAGCTGCACGAGGAGCTGGTCGGCGACCGCGAGAACCTCGAGAGGCCGTTCCACCCCAAGGTGTCGCACACGCGCGCCGATCCGATCCCCCCGGAACGGTTGGACAAGGACGGCTGGAAAGCCCGGATGTTCGCCGAGCCCCGGATCAACGACACCGCCATGATCAGCCCCCTGCACCTCGACCCGGAGACCACGTCGTGACGGAACGCATCTACATGTCCTCGCCCGACGTCGGTCAGTTGGAGGAGGATGCGGTGGTCGCGGCGATGCGGTCAGGATGGATCGCGCCGCTCGGTCCCGACGTCGACGCCTTCGAGCGCGAGCTCGCCGATCGCGTCGGTGTGGCACGCGGGGTCGCGCTCAGCACCGGAACCGCTGCCCTGCACCTCGGTCTCCTGACGCTCGGCGTCACGCCGGGTTCCGTCGTCGTCACCTCGACGATGACCTTCGCCGCGACGACCAACGCCATCACGTACACGGGCGCCGAGCCGTTCTTCGTCGACGCCGACCCCGCCACCGGGAACATGGATCCCGAGCTCCTCCGAGAGGCTCTGACTCAGCTGCGCGATGCCGGCGAGAACGTCTCGGCGATCGTCCCTGTCGACCTTCTCGGCAAGGCCGTCGACTACACGCGCATCCTCGAGATCGCCGATGAATTCGGAGTCCCCGTTCTCGCGGATGCTGCGGAGTCCCTCGGCGCCACGCACGCGGGGCGTGCGGCGGGCAGCTTCGGACGCGCGTCGATCGTGTCGTTCAACGGCAACAAGATCATGACCACCTCGGGCGGCGGGATGCTGCTCACCGACGACGAGGCGCTGGCGGACCGGGTGCGGTATCTGGCCACACAGGCCCGGCAGCCCGTGGTGCACTACGAGCACACGGACATCGGCTACAACTACCGCATGAGCAATCTGCTCGCGGCCCTCGGACGCGCGCAGCTCTCGCGCCTGGATGGGATGATCGCCGCTCGTCGGCGCATGCGCGAGCTCTATACACAGCTGTTCGCCACTGTCGACGGCGTCGAGGTGTTCGGCGCCGAGGGCGATGCGAACGACAACGTGTGGCTCACGTCGATCCTCGTCGACGAGGCGGTCACCGGATGGACGCCCGCCGATCTGGCCACGCACCTCGCCGGCGACGACATCGAGAGCCGACCGCTGTGGAAGCCCATGCACCTGCAGCCGGTGTTCGCCGGTTCGCGCGGAGTGATCAGCGGTGCCTCCGAGCGACTGTTCGAGCGGGGGCTGACGCTGCCCAGCGGCTCTGCCCTGACCGACCCCCAGCGCGACCGGGTGACGTCGAGGATCCTCGGGTTTCTCGACGAGCGTGCGGCATGAACTCAGCGGGCTCCCGACCCTACGACCTGGCCAAGCGCCTCCTGGATGCGGCAGGTGCCGCTGTCGCGCTCGTCGCGCTGTCGCCGGTGATCGTGATCACGGCGCTGGTCGTGGCCGTCAACCTCGGTCGACCGGTCATCTTCTCGCAGCCTCGACCGGGCCGCGGTGGCCGGGTCTTCACGCTGTACAAGTTCCGCTCGATGCGCGAGATCGATGAGGCTCGTGGACTGATCACCGATGAGCAGCGACTGACGCGGTTCGGAAAGCTCCTCCGCTCGTCGAGCCTCGACGAGCTCCCCTCGCTGTGGAACGTCTTCCGCGGCGACATGAGCTTCGTGGGGCCACGTCCGTTGCTCGTCGAGTACCTGGAGCGATACACCCCCGAGCAGGCCCGGCGTCACGACGTGCGCCCCGGCGTCACGGGCCTGGCGCAGGTGAGCGGTCGCAACGCCGTCGCATGGGAGGACAGGTTCAGGCTCGACGTCGACTATGTGGATCGCCGGAGCCTCGCCCTCGACGCCCGCGTGCTCGTCGCCACGGTCAGCTCCGTCGTGCGGCGCGAGGGGATCTCGGCAGAGGGGCACGCGACCATGCGGAAGTTCGGAGAGGTCGATGCCTGAGGACATCGTCGTCATCGGCGCGGGCGGCTTCGGGCGCGAGACGCTCGACGTGATCGAGGCTGCCATCTCCGCCGGTGATGACCTCAGCCTGCTCGGAGTCGTTGACTCGGGCCCACGGGAAGAGGACCTCGAGCGTCTCGCGGCGAGAGGCGTTGCGTACCTTGGGACCGACGACTGGCTGGAGTCCGCCTCGTCGGACGTTCGATACGTCGTCGCGATCGGAGACCCCGGTGTGCGCGCTCGCGTCGCGGAACGTCTCTCCGCATCCGGCCTGCGTGCGCGATCCGTGGTGCACCCTCGCGCCGTCATCGGATCGCAATCGGTGATCGGCGACGGCGTCGTCATCGCCTCGGGCGTGCAGGTCTCAACGAACGTCACTCTCGGCGACCACGTGCACCTCAACCCCGGTGCGATCATCGGGCATGACAGCGTCCTGCACGACTTCGTGTCCGTCAACCCCGGGGCGATCGTCTCCGGAAACGTGTCGGTCGAGTCGGAGGTCCTTCTGGGGGCCGGATCGGTTGTCCTTCAGGGCCTGAGGATCGGCATCGGCGCCACCGTCGGGGCATCCGCGTGCGTCACGACCAACGTCCCGACCACCACAACGGTGATCGGCATTCCTGCACGGAAAATGGAGAATAGGTAAATGCGAGTACTCGTTACCGGTGCAGCTGGTTTCATCGGCTCCAATCTGCTTCGCTACTCCGCGGAGCACAGTCCCGAGTGGGAACTGATCGGGCTCGACGATCTGAGCACCGGATCGATCGAGAATCTGCAGGGCGTGGACGTCGACCTGCGGATCGGCAGCATCGCCGACGTCGACGCGATCACCGCGGCGGCCGAGGGCGTGGATGCGATCGTCCATCTCGGTGCGCTGGGCAGTGTGCCCCGGTCCGTCGAGGATCCCGTAGCGAGTCATGTCGCGAACCTGACGGGAACACTGAACGTCCTCGAGGCCGCTCGTAGGAACGATGCCTACGTCACCTTCGCTTCGTCGAGCTCTGTGTACGGCACGAACACCAAGCTGCCCAAGAACGAGTTCGATTGGACTCGACCGATGAGTCCGTACGCTGTCACCAAGCTCGGCGCCGAGGCGTACGTGCTCGCCTACCAGCATGCCTATGGCCTGCCCACGCTGGCGTTCCGCTTCTTCAACGTCTATGGTCCCCGGCAGGCCGCAGGGCATGCCTACGCTGCCGTGATCCCGAAGTTCCTCGAAGCGGCGTACAGCGGTGTTCCTCTGTCCGTGCACGGCGACGGCGCCCAGTCTCGAGACTTCACCTTCGTGGACTCGGTTGCTGCGGTTCTCCACTCCGCCGTCGACCGCAGGCTCGTCGTCGGTGATCCGGTGAACCTCGCTTACGGCACCAACACGACACTCCTCGAGCTGATCGACCTGATCCGCACCACGACCGGGCTCGACCTCGACCTCGAGCACGTCGAGTCGCGCATCGGCGACGTACGTGCGTCGCAAGCCGACGGCATCCGCGTGCGAGAGCTGTTCCCCGAGCTGGAGCCGGTCTCGCTCGAGGCGGGCCTGGAGAAGACCGTCGCCTGGTTCAAGGAAACGGTCCCCGCTTCGAGATGAGCTCATCCCGACATCGCATCGTCATCGGCGTCACCTCGCCGATCTCTCTCATCCTGATGAGAGGTCTCCCTGAGCGCCTCGCGCAAGAGGGATGGGACGTCACCGTCGTGTCCGCACCCGGCGACGAGCTGGCGGAACTGAGCCGATCGGGCCTCGTCAGCGTCGAGAGCGTCGAGATGGCGCGCGATCCCCGGCTCCTCCCGGATGCGAGAGCACTGCTCGACTGGTGGCGTCTCCTTCGCCGCCTTCGACCCCAGGTGATCCTTGTGGGCACACCCAAGGCGGGGATGCTGGGGGTCCTCGCGGGTTTTCTTGCGGGTGTTCCCGTCCGTATCTACCATCTGCGAGGTCTGCGTCTCGAGACCGCCAGCGGTGTGAGCAGAGCCGTGTTCCGAGCCGTGGAAGCTCTGACGCTGGCGGCCGCGACGTCGACTGTCGCCGTGAGCGCCAGCCTCAAACGCCGCATCTCGGCCCTTCGTCTCGGACGATCGAAGAAGGTCGTGGTCCTGGGGCACGGGAGCTCCAACGGCGTGGACGTGGATAGATTCCGCCCGGCCGAGGACTCTGCTGACGTCCTCGCCCTGCGCGAGCGGCTCGGACTGGACGGCGACGCGCCTGTCATCGGGTACGTCGGACGCCTGCACCCCGACAAGGGCCTCGACGATCTCATCGCCGCGAGCGATCTCCTCAGTGCGCGCGACGTCGACCACCAGCTGCTCGTGGTCGGCGGTACCGACCATCCCTCCGCGCACGACATGCTGAGTCGCCTCGAGCGCCTTCCGGTCGCGGTCTCCCTCCCTGGGTCCGTGTCGGACTCAGCGCCCTTCTACCAAGCGATGGACATTCACTGTCTTCCCACCTTGCGCGAGGGTTTTCCGAACGCCGTCCTCGAGGCTTCGGCTTCTGGTGTCGCCTCCGTGACCACCGACGCGACCGGGGCGGTCGACTCGGTCGTGATCGGAGAAACCGGCTATATCGTGCCGGTGCGAGACAGCGTGGCGCTTGCGGATGCGCTCGAGGAAGCACTCTCGGACAGGGACGAGTTGTCGCGACGGTCGGGCAGTGCGCGTCAGTGGGTCGTCGAGAACTATTCGCGGGAGCGGGTGCAGAAGGATCTCGGTACGTTCCTCCGTCAGTCAGTGGAGCGCGCTCGTGTTCGCTGATCCGATCGGGTACGCATTCTTCGGTGTGTACGGCCTGGCTCTCATCCTGATCGTCGCGAGTCGCTTCAGGGTCGTAGCACCGGCGGTGTTCTCGTACCTGGTCGTCGTGATCGCCACCCTCCTTAGATACGCACAGTTCGGGCTCGATGCGCCGGACGCTGTCTACTACGACCAGATCGCGGCGGCGATGGCTCAGGGAGAGACGTCCGCGGCGATCTCTGCAGGCAAGGAAGGCCTGTCGCAGACTCTGGCCCTCATCTATTCGGTGTTCGGCCATGACCCGGTCTACGGTCTGTGGCTGAACGCGATTGCCTGCGCCCTCGTCGTCGCGATGATGGGCGGAATCGCGCAGCGCCTAGGCATGCCGATCAAGAGCGCGTCGTGGATCGCTGCCGTGTACCCCGCATTCGTCGTATGGGGAACGCTCCTCCTGCGAGAGGCGATGGTGTGGCTCTGCTTGTCGGTGCTGGTCTTCGCGGTGGCGGGCATCGTGAAGAGCGTCGGCAAGGCAGGGTGGAACGTCATACTGCTGATCGTCGCCTTCGCCGCGTTGCTCGCCTTCCGGGGGAGCATCGGAATCGCGGTCCTCGTGGCCTCACTGGCGGCCATCGTGCTCTCCAGAAGACGAGATCGCAAACAGGAGCTCATGACCTATGTGGTCGTCGGGCTCGTGCTGGTCGTCGCCTATGCGACTCCTCTCTCCGCTCAGATCGAGGGGATCTTCGAGCGGTACACCTTTGAGCGCCTCGAGATCAGTCGCGAGGCGCTGCAGCGCACCGGGGACACGGGGTTCTCGACGGGGTCCGGCGCCCCATTCCTCGTCGCGATCTCCGTGTTGCCTCGCGTGCTCGCCGGGCCGTTCGTATGGGAGTTCAACTCGGTGGGCCCAATGGGGGTCATCGAGGGGATGCTGTGGCTGATCCTTCTCGTGCTCGCTATTCGCGGTTGGGTTCGTCTGACCGATCGGCGATCGGCGAACGTGTTGGTGGTGCCCGCGTTGGTTCTCATCTATGTGCTCGCGATGACGAGCGGCAACTACGGCACGATGATCCGCCTGCGCACCCAGGTCGCGGTGTTGCTCATCCCTCTAGCCGCAGCCGGGCTCGCACGAGCCAAGGCTGCACGAGAATCACGCGGCGGAACGAGACGGCGACCGGCAGCGAGGGTAGAGGCGCTGTGACGGTCGGCCAGAGCAGCTTGGTCCGCACACCGATACGTCTTCCCTATCTCGATGGCCTCCGCGGAGTCGCCGCCATGGTGGTCGCGATCTATCATGCCTACAAGTTCACGGGATTGAGCGGTGAAGCCGAATCGATTCCGCTCATCGGGTCCGTTCTGCAGTTCGGTTTCCTCGGGGTCCCGATCTTCATCGTCTTGTCCGGATACGTTCTGATGCTGCCGGTCGTCCAGAACGAACTCCGCTTCCCGCGCGGCACTCGCCGGTACCTCAGGAACCGAGCTCGCCGCATCCTGCCGCCGTACTACGCAGCACTCGCGCTGTCGCTTCTACTGATCCTGCTCGTTCCCGTCATGCAGCAACCTTCCGGGACCCAGTGGGACTCGAAGGTGCCGGTGACCGTCCCGGACGTGGTGTCTCACCTGCTCCTGGTTCATGACTTCTCGGCGGACTGGATCGTGAAGATCAACGGCCCGCTCTGGAGCGTCGCGGTGGAATGGCACATCTACTTCCTTCTGCCCTTCGTGCTTCTGCCGCTGTGGAGGCGCCTCGGCGGCTTCATGACGACGGCGATCGCGTTCGCAGTGACCTTCGTCCTCGCGCTCCTCGACGTCGGGACCTTCGCGCATCCGTGGCTCGTGACACTGTTCGCCGCGGGGATGCTCGCCGCCGAGCACACCGTCCGGGGGAGACTCTCGGTCCGAACGGTCGTCCTCATCGGGGTTGCGGCGTGCGCGGTGATGGTCGTCGTGGGAGTGGTCGTCGCGGGGGGCGTGCTCGCCTACTTCGCGTTGGAGACGGTGGTCGGGATCGGCCTCGCCGCGTTCCTCGCGGCGGTGGGACCCGCTGCGGCGCGGGGGATGACCCCACGCGCCGTCGGGCTGCTGTCGTCTAAGCCACTCGTCTTCCTCGGGTTGATCTCGTACAGCGTCTATCTGCTGCACAGCCCTCTCCTGGCGCTCGCGAACTTCCTGCTCTTGCCCCTTGGGCTGCCGATCATCGCGCACTACCTGCTGATGACCGGGGTCGCGCTTCCGGTCGTGGTCGGACTCTGCTATCTCTTCTACCTGCTGGTCGAACGGCACTTCCTGAACGCGCGGCAACGGCAGGTGAGCCAGCGCCTCTGAGTCTGGTCCGCAGTTCCGATTCTGATAAATTTAGGCCTTGACTGGCACACGCCGGCAGGGGGATGGGTGTCATCAATGAAGCTTGTGGTTGTCGGTCAGGGTTATGTCGGTTTGCCGGTGGCCATGAGGGCAGTGGAGGTCGGTCACACCGTCGTCGGCATCGACCTCGACACGCAGAGAGTCGAAGCGCTCAAGGCCGGAGAGTCCTACGTCGAGGACATCTCCGCGGAGCAGCTGCAGGCGGCGATCGCCTCCGGCCGGTACCTGGCTTCCGCGGACTATGACGCCGCAGCCGACTTCGATGCGGCTGTGATCACAGTTCCGACTCCCCTTCGCGAGTCCTTGCCCGACCTGTCCTTCATCGAAGCGTCGGCGCATTCGCTGGGCGGTCATCTGACACGAGGTGCCACCGTCGTCCTGGAGTCGACCACATACCCGGGAACGACCCAGGAGCTGCTCGTACCCATCCTGGAGGGTGCCTCGGGCCTCGAAGCAGGCGTCGATTTCCATGTCGGCTACAGCCCCGAGCGTATCGACCCGGGCAATCCGCAGTGGGGCCTGGTCAACACCCCGAAGGTCGTGTCCGGCATCGACGACGAGTCGCTCGCAGCGGTGCGGGGCCTCTACGACTCCTTGGTGGAGACCACGGTCCCTGTGAGCACGCCGCGCGAAGCGGAGCTGACCAAGCTTCTGGAGAACACCTTCAGACATGTGAACATCGCGCTCGTCAACGAGCTGGCAATCTACGCGAACCAGCTGGGCGTGAATGTGTGGGAGGCGATCGATGCCGCCTCGACCAAGCCCTTCGGATACATGCGGTTCACGCCCGGTCCGGGTGTGGGCGGACACTGCCTGCCCGTTGACCCGAGCTATCTCTCGTGGCAGGTGCGCCGCAGCCTGGGGAAGAGCTTCCGCTTCGTCGAGCTCGCCAACGACGTGAACGAACATCAGCCCGATTACGTGGTGCAGCGAGCGATCGAGCTTCTCAACGAAGAGAAGAAGGCGCTCAACGGTGCCAAGGTGCTTCTCCTCGGGATCGCCTACAAGAAGAATTCCAGCGACAGTCGCGAATCGCCGGCTCTCCGCATCATCGACCTGCTTCTCGGTTTCGGGGCGCAGGTGGCGGCGGTGGACCCGCATGTGCCCGCCCGCCACTGGCCCGCGGGCGTGGAACGCCTTGAGTACAGCCAGGACGCGATCGCTTCGCACGACATCGTCATCGTGATCACCGACCATGATGAGTTCGACTTCGGGATACTCCCGGGGGCCCCCACCCGGGTGCTCGATACCAAGAACCGTGTTGAGCGCGGCGACAACGTCGTCCTTCTCTGACTTCTCTGCGCGCCACCGACCCGCCGGCGCGACGCTCATCGTGAGTATGCGCCGACCTTCGAACAGGAACGAGATGTTGACAGAGCAGGTACACCAGGTTCTCACCGACGTGGCACGAGACCACGGACGTTTGCAGTACGTCATCCTCGGCGGCAACGCCGGCGACGCTTTGATCGATCTCGGATTCTTCGACCTCGCCCGGGAAACGGGTCTCGACTACGAGGTAGTCGAAGCGGCGAGGGTCGATCCGACCCGACCGCTGGTCCTCAGCGGCGGTGGGGGACTCGTCGACGAATGGGGCGAGGCGGGGAGTCGCAGGATCATCGAGGGTCTCCACCGGATGTCAGCGCCGTTCATCGTGCTCCCGCAGACAGTGAGGGGCAATGAGACCTTCTTGGCGTCGCTCGGCCCGAACGTCACCTTCTTCACGCGTGAACGAGAATCGTATGAGCACGCACGTGTCCATGCGACCGGCGGAGCACGAGTACTGCTGGACCACGACATGGCGTTCAATCTGAACGCTCGTCGCTTTCTCGACGAGGGGCGGGCTCGCAGGCCGCGAATTCGCAGCGCCAAAGACGCTGTCCGGTTCGGTCTGTACACCGTCGCAAAAGTGCGCAGTCGCCTGTTCGACGGGATAACCGTTCGCCGCAAGGACGTCGAGAGTGCCGGGGGCGCGAAGTCTCCCCGCGTGTACAACGACCTCTCCTTCGTCTCGGCGTTCCGTGGCTACGATGAAGCGACGGTGCGGAACACAGGCAAGCTGCTGCTTGAACTGATCGACGGATATTCGACAGTGACCAGCGACAGGCTGCATGTCGGCATCGGTGCGTACCTGCTGGGCAAGGAAGTCCTCTTTGTGAACAATTCCAACTCCAAGATCCGGGGAATCTACGAGTACTCGATGTCCTCGAGCGAGAATGTGAACTTCGTGGCATCGCGATGAAGACGCTCGCTGCCCTGATACCGGAACGCTCGTACGCGCCCGAGCTCTACGCCTTGAGGGACTACCTCGCGGAGACCCCGGATCTGAGAGTGGAGCTGCTCCCCTCCCAGGATCCCGCCGAGGTCAGAGGTTTCGATGGCGTCTACATCAAGATGGGGTTCGCTCCGCGCTGGAAGGCCGGCGGCACTCCGGAGATTCACGACTACTCGTCGGCCTCGACCGGACGCTTCAGGGGGACGAAGGACTTCGTGAAGTCCCATCTGTCGCGAAGACCAGTGCTGCGGAGCTTCCTCACGGAGGCGGTTCAGAATCGGTTCGGGTTCAAGGACGGAGTTCCCTCCGTGCTTCGCGATATGGGTGTGCCTGACGCGTTCCTCCGGGCCGGAGAGCTACGCCGCACCACGGAGGAGTTCGATCTTTTCTACGCGGGTTCGATATCCGCCGCACGTCGATCAGCCGAGCTGTTCGCCGCGGTCGAGCGGGCCGGGCTCACGATCCTCGCCGCCGGCCACGTTCCGGTAGACATGGCTGAGCGTTTCGGTGCATCGGACCACGTCACCTTCGCGGGGGCGGTGCCGTTCGAGGACATCCCCGAACTCGCGGCGCGATGCCGTTTCGGCATCAACCTCACGCCCGACATCACTCCCTACAACTTCCAGACGTCGACCAAGGTCGTCGAGTATCTCGCGCTGGGGCTTCCTGTCATCTCGAATGATTACCGCTGGGTCAGGGACTTCGAAGCTGCCACAGGGGCGCGGATCGCGAAGCTGACGGATATCGGTGAGCTGAGCGCACGCACGCTCGACTGCGAATTCGTCGTTCCCGATATGAGCGGCTACTCGTGGCGTGCGATCTTCGACCGCTCGCAGATCCACTCGGCGCTTCGCGCGGCGATCTAGGTCGTCGGTATGGCTGTGATCATGCGACTACTCGTCGTGTACGGGTCCAAGGGGTTCTACGCCCTCCTGCTCGTCGCCGTGAGCACATACGTGGCGCGGGTGTGGGGGGCAGCGGCGCTCGGCGATTACTCGGTCTTCCTGACTCTGCTGACTGTCGCTTCCGTCGTCGCGGTGTTCGGCGCAGATATGCGCTATATCGAGACTGCTCCGAAGGTCGTCGGTGTCACCTTCGAAAAGGAGAAGACCTACGCGACACAGGTCATCGTCGCCGTGGTGTGTCAGAGCCTCTTGATCACGCCACTGTTCGGTCTGCTCATCTTCTTCATGGTGCCTCATCTCCTCGGGGCGACGAGCGCGCTGATCTTCATGGCCGTCGTCACCGTGGCGAGCAGCATTCTCGTCTCGCAGAACAGGCAGGTACTCAACAGCATCCTGGCGTTCATCGCGAGGCCACTCCTCTTCTTCGGGCTGGCGCTCGGGGCGGGACTCCTCGGACTCGGGTTCGCGTTCTCACTCTCTTTCTCGCTGGCGATGTCGTTCGCGATCGTCGCTCTCATCTCGGTCGCCATCCTCTGCGCGCCGCCGCTGCGGGGGATCGGGCTGGGCGCCTATTACTCGAAGGAGTGGTGGGCCGCCTCCTGGGCATACGTGGTGATCGGCCTCTACCCGATCCTGTTCTCGCAGGCGGATCGACTGCTGACATTGCAGATGCTCGGTGCCGCAGAAACGGGCTACTACGCCGCTGCGCAGAACATCCTCAACATCGCCAACTATGCCGTCAATGCCGCGATGGCGCTCGCACTCCCGCTGATCGCGTCCATGCTCGCGAACAAGATGGATCGGGCTGATTTCGATCGCGGCATCAAACGTCTCAGCAGGGGCCTCTTCGCTTTCTCGGTGCTCTGCATCCTGCTCTTCGCGGCCTTCGGTGATCTGATCCTCTCCATCTTCGGCGAGGGTTTCGAAGATGCGACTCTGCCTTTGATCATCCTCGGTGTCGGTCTCGCCGGAGGGTTGTTCTTCGGTTTCCCGATCACTGTGCTGACTCTGAGCGAGAGCCGGCGCTCGGTCGTGGTGCTCTTCGTCGCGGTGCTCGCAGTGAGCCTGCTCCTGAGCTTCGTGGGAATCCTTTACGCGGGGATACTCGGGGCCGCAATCGCCGCCGCGGTCTCGAACATCGCTTCCCGATGGATCTTCCATGTCGTCTGCGTTCGCAAGACAGGAATCAGCACCGCGGTGTTCTGATCCGGGCGTCCCTCCGGGACGCCTGTGGTTGTCGCTCCGTCAGCTCCTTCTCAGCCGCAGCCGGGCGCGTCCACGTTCAGGGTGGATGCTCGCGCCATCGGGGTGTGACGCACCTCCAGAGGGCCGTACTCGCCCGCTGCGCCGCTGAACTGCACGTCGACCACGTGGCTCTGCCCTGGATTGTTGTAGACAGGAACCTTCACGGCTGGGCGGCCGAGATGCGTGAACACCTCCGCGTCAGTCGTAGCGCCATCGATCGTGACCGAGGCAGCGGATGCACCGACCGGGCCGTAGAAGACCAGGTTGGTCGCGACGTCGCCCTTGGGGTAGTAACGCCCCGGCGCGATCGCGTAGGGAAGGCTGCTGACGAGTTCCGGTGCAAGGGTGTTGGTCAGAGTCGTGGACAGCGTGAAGGTCGGAGATTCCGGGGCGGCACACTGCGAGCTCGAGGCCGCAACGTCCAGCTGAACGTAGTAATCGAGCTTGCTCGTCGTGGTGTCGTTCACGTATGCGCCGAGCACGGTGCTCTCCGTGTTCGTCTCCGGGAGGCGGCCGGACAGCTTCGACGATCCGACGAGTGCCGCTTCCTGTTCAGACACCGGGGTGTAGAGAAGCCTGCCTTCGTCGACCGCTCGCGTGAGGCCGTCGATCAGCGGCATCGGCTGCGCGCTACCGGAGATCAGGGCCTCGAACACCGAACGCGTCGTCGCGGCGAACACCGCGTCTTGAAGCGAGCCCGTGTCGTACTCCCAATACACGTCGCTCAGCAGCAGCTGCACTGCGTTCTGTGCGTCGATCGTCAGGGGATCCTTGATCACCTGGATCGTCTCTCCTCGGACGTCGACGGGTTCAGCGGGGATCGTCACCGGCCCGGTGGCCTCAAGAAGGTAGCTCAGCGCCACAGGATCGAATGAGATGACGGCGTCGATGGGCGTGCCGATCTCTTCCGCCCACCAAGCCCGCATGATCGTCGACGTTTCTGCGAAGTCCGGCGTCATGGTGGCGTCGGGGATCCAGCGCCCGACGTTGTCTCCGTAGATCGCAACCGTCTCGGGGTTGAGGGTCGTCACGGTGTCGGGGCGTCCGTTCTTGAAGATGCTGCTCGACGCCTGCTGGCCCAGGGTGATCTTCCCCTGATCCACACTTATGAGGACGAGAGCCGCTGGATTGCCGCCGGCGCTGCGGGCCTCCGCATTGTTCTGGAAGATCGCCAGATAGTTCCGCGGCCCGTCAGCGCCCAGCGCCGCAGGGAGCACGCTGAGAATCTCTGACGCGGGGCCGACGGCCGGCTCGAGTTCGTCGACGGCCACGGTGAGCTTTTCGATGGCGCCCTGGACTTGAGGGATGAGAGCGCTGTGATCGATCGTGTCGAGATCCTCGACCGCCGCGTCTACGGTCTCAGCCGCTGTCTGCACGGCTGTCTGGAGGTCGCGGACTGCGGCGATGTCGACCGCGCCGTTCACGGGCGCGAACGCGCTCAGTCCGATGCTGGAGATAGGGGTGACCGCTCCGGTGACGAGGTCGTCCGTGACGACGGCGGCGGTGCGTACCGCGTGCAGATTGGGCCCCACCACGGGTATCCACTCGAGGCTCTTCCACAGCCCGTCATCTGTCTGCGCTCGCGCATCAGCCGTGAGAGACGAAAGTCGCGCCGCAGTCGCCTGAGCGCCTTCGCTGTCGCCCGAGAGGATCTGAGCCTTCGCGTCGGCGGCGAGAGGCAGCGCCTTTTCGAGCGACGCCTTGGCCGACATCGCGCGATCGTAGACCGGTTTGCCCACGAGAAGCCCGGCAGCGGCGATGACGACGAGCAGCAGAACGATGGTCACGGGGATCCAGAAGCCCGGACCACGCCGCCGAGGGCGAGACGTCGTATCGGCGCGGAGTTCGGCTCTCGTAGTCATGGTCTCGATCCTATCGGCGGGTATATGAGCGGAATCTCGGAGGCGACGGGGTAGGAGCGAAGCACGCGGAGGCTTGCAGCGGGTCTCGTCGCTATGGCCCCTGAATGCGCGCCGCCGTCGCTGTCCGTGGGCTCATTTGCCGGCGGATTGCGGCGCCGATCGCCGCTCCGATCAGCGCGCCGAGTGTGTTCGCCAGGATGTCGGAGAGTGACGGCGCGCGCGACGGGATGAGGCTCTGGCCCGCCTCGATGAGACCGCTCATCGACGCGCCGATGACGACGATGTGCCAGAAGCGCAATCGCGGCCAGCCCAGCGAGAGGAGGATGCCCACGGGAATTAGAAAGATCACGTTGGCGGCGAACTCGAGGGTGATGGCGCTGAATCGATACGTCGCTATATCGTGATCCGCTACCCAGCGCGCGAGAAGAAGCACCAGCCCGACCACCTTGCCGGAGATGGCGGCCGGCAGCCAGACGGTGAACGCCACGAACAGGAGGTACGCCGCCAGGGCGACTCGCGGGCGGACCGCATGAGAACGAACGCGGTCGGGGGAGGGCATGTCGTCATGCTAGCCAGGGCAACTGGCCGTGCTCCTCAGTTTCGTCGTGCGCCGCTACGCCTCCGCAGCCACCAGGCCGCCCCGCAGCCGACTGCAGCGCCCAACGTATTCGCGATGACGTCCGACACCGTCGGATAGCGCGTGGGAAGTGCGATCTGCACGAGCTCGATGAGAATGCTGGTTGCAGCCCCGGCCGCGACCACCTTCCATGCCTGCAGCGCCGGCCACGCCACAGCGACCAGCACCCCGAACGGTACGAACAGCGCGATGTTCGCCGTGAACTCGAGCACCGGGTAACCGATTCCGAAGGGAACCCCCAAGCTCTCCAGCATCCGTGCGGTGGTCGCGACGATCCCGGTGACGGCTTCGGCATCCTGCCCGGGGAGCCAGACGATCAGTGCGAGCGCAGCGAGATAGGGGAGGAGGGCGACGCGCGCGGACTGGGTGAGGCGCCGTCGCCGGAGCAAAGGGGTTATCGAGACGAGGCTAGCGTTCGCCGCCGTTAGTACGATGGAGCGCGTGACTGCTGACCCGATGCTGCCGCTGTCCCCGTATCGCGAGATCGGCCGCGACGAATGGGCGCGACTGGCATCCGGCCTCGACCAGCCTCTCACCGAGACCGAGGTCGTCGAGCTCCGCGGTATCGGGGATCGCCTGGACCTCACGGAGGTGCGCGAGGTCTATCTGCCCCTCAGCCGACTTCTCAGCCTCTACGCGACCGCGACCAAGCGGCTGGGTGCCGCGACGAGCTCGTTCCTGCAGGAGGACGACACCACGACTCCGTTCGTCGTGGGCGTCGCCGGGTCCGTGGCCGTGGGGAAGTCGACGATCGCCCGCCTGCTCCGTGAGCTCATGAGCCGGTGGCCTGGCACTCCGCGCGTCGAGCTCGTCACGACCGACGGCTTCCTCTATCCCAACGCCGAGCTCGAACGCCGGGGCCTGATGGACCGCAAGGGCTTCCCCGAGTCGTACGACCGGCGCGCACTCATCGAGTTCCTCACCGAGGTCAAGAGCGGCGCGGCCGAGGTTCGGGCCCCCTTCTACTCCCACATGCGCTACGACATCGTCCCCGACGCGCACGTCGTCGTCCGGCGTCCGGACGTCGTGATCGTCGAGGGGCTCAACGTGCTGCAGCCGCCGCCCGCGCCGAACGACGTGGCGGTCAGCGACCTGTTCGACTTCTCGATCTTCGTCGACGCCGACACCTCGCACATCGAGCGCTGGTACGTCGACCGCTTCCTCGCGCTGCGCGAGGGCGCGTTCTCGAACCCGTCGTCGTACTTCAACGTCTTCGCGCATCTGACAGACGACGAGGCGGTCACCACGGCGCTCGGGTACTGGAACGAGATCAACATGCCGAACCTCGTCGAGAACGTCATGCCCACCAGGCATCGGGCGAGGCTGGTTCTGAAGAAGGGCGTCGATCACAGCGTCGAGAGCGTGCTGCTGCGCAAGCTCTGAGCGGGGTCCGATGATTGTTCGGACGGCTCGCAAAAAATCGGTTCTACCCTTGAGCGCATGTGTGGAATCGTCGGATACGTGGGCCCGCGGCCCAGCCAGGACATCCTGCTCGCCGGACTCGCCCGTCTCGAGTACCGCGGCTATGACTCTGCGGGCGTCGCCGTCATCGACGGCGACGGATCGCTCGGCATGCGCAAGAAGGCGGGCAAGCTCTCCGCCCTGCGCGATTCGCTCGCAGATGCGGCCCTTCCCGACGGCAGCACGGGCATCGGGCACACCCGCTGGGCGACCCACGGCGGCCCGACCGACGTCAACGCGCACCCGCACCTCGCGGACGACGACCGCCTCGCGCTGATCCACAACGGCATCATCGAGAACTTCTCCGTGCTGCGTGACGAGCTCATCGCCGATGGTGTGGCCTTCCGCAGCGAGACCGACACCGAGGTGGCCGCCGCACTGCTCGGCCGCGAGTACCGCGGCAACGGCGGCGATCTGCAGCTCGCGTTCCGCAGCGTCGTGAACCGTCTCGAAGGCGCGTTCACGCTCCTCGCGATGCACGAGGACCACCCGGGCCTCGTGGTCGGAGCCCGCCGCAACTCGCCGCTCGTGATCGGCCTCGGCGAGGGCGAGAACTTCCTCGGATCCGACGTCGCCGCCTTCGTCGAGCACACCCGCAAGGCGCTCGCGATCGGACAGGACCAGATCGTCTCGATCACGCCGGATGCCGTCACGGTCACCGACTTCGCGGGAACGCCGGTCGAGGCCGAGCCGTTCGACGTCTCGTGGGACGCCGCCGCCGCCGAGAAGGGCGGCTGGTCGAGCTTCATGGCCAAGGAGGTGTCCGAGCAGCCCGAGGCCGTCGCGAACACCATCCGCGGACGCATCCAGGACGGTCAGGTCGTCATCCCCGAGCTCGACGGTCTCGACGAGCTCTTCGTCGGCATCAACCGCATCATCGTCACCGCCTGCGGCACGGCCGCGTACTCGGCTCTCGTCGGCAAGTACGCGATCGAGCAGTGGGCCCGCGTGCCCGTCGACGTCGAGCTCGCCCACGAGTTCCGCTACCGCGACCCCGTGATCGGCGCCGACACGCTCGTCGTCTCGATCAGCCAGTCGGGCGAGACGATGGACACGCTCATGGCCGTCAAGTACGCCCGCGAACGCGGCGCGCGCACGCTGTCGATCTGCAACACGCAGGGTGCGACGATTCCGCGCGAGTCGGATGCCGTCGTCTACACGCACGCCGGTCCCGAGGTCGCCGTCGCGTCGACCAAGGCTTTCTCTGCCCAGATCACCGCGCTGCTGCTGCTCGGCCTCCACATGGGACGTGTGCGCGGCGAGGTGGCCGACGCATCCGTCGACGTCGCTGAGCTCACGGCGCTCCCCGAGAAGATCGCCAAGGTCCTCGCGGAGGAGAACGATCACGTCACGCAGCTCGCGAGCTGGATGGCGGACACCCGCTCGGTGCTGTTCCTCGGTCGTCACGTCGGCTACCCGATCGCCCTCGAGGGTGCGCTCAAGCTCAAGGAGATCTCCTACATCCACGCGGAGGGCTTCGCGGCCGGAGAGCTCAAGCACGGTCCGATCGCCCTGATCGAGCCCGGCCAGCCGGTGTTCGTGCTGGTGCCGTCGCCGCGTCACTCCGCACTCGTGCACGCCAAGGTCGTCTCCAACATCCAGGAGATCCGCGCCCGCGGCGCACGCGTGATCGTGATCGCGGAGGAGGGCGACGCGGCCGTGCTGCCGTTCGCCGACGAGGTCATCCGCATCCCGCTCGCGGGTGCCATGTTCGAGCCGCTGCTCGCGGTCGTGCCGCTGCAGATCTTCGCCATGGCGTTGGCCACGGCCAAGGGCCTCGACGTGGACCAGCCGCGCAACCTCGCCAAGTCGGTCACGGTCGAGTAGCCTCCGGCATCCGCCCCGCCCTCTCTGGCGTACGCGACGGATGCTCAGATGACAGATGGATGCCGAAACGGCGAGTTTCGGCATCCATCTGTATTTTCGGCATCCGCCGCGCAGGCGGGACGCGACGAGGTGGGCGCAGGTGTGTGCCAGTGGGAGGAGACGCGGGCAGCGGAGACCGCGCGACTAGGCTGAACAGGTGATCATCGGGACCGGCATCGACCTCGTGGATATCCCGCGGTTCGAGCGGACGCTCGAGCGGACCCCGCGACTCAGGGAGCGGCTGTTCGCCCCGGGGGAGCGGGAGCTGCGGCTGGCGTCCCTGGCCGCGCGGTATGCCGCGAAAGAGGCGCTGATCAAGACGCTCGGCGGCTCGGACGGCGTCCACTGGACCGAGATCGAGGTCGCCTCCGAGGCATCCGGCCGCCCGCACTTCGTGCTCTCCGGCACGACCGCCGACGTCGTCGCCGAGCGGGGCATCACCAGACTCCACCTGACCCTCACTCACGACGCGGGGCTCGCCGCAGCCTTCGTCGTCGCGGAAGGAGAGCCGCTGTGACCGTGCCGTTCCGAGAGGCGACGATCGACCTCGACGCCATCGCCGACAACGTCCGCCACTTCCGCCGTCTGACCGGGGTCGACGTGATCGCGGTCGTCAAGGCCAACGCGTACGGGCACGGGGTCGCATCCGCCGCCGTCGCGGCCCTGGCGGGCGGTGCCACCCGGCTCGGGGTCGCCGAGATCCCGGAGGCGCTCGAGCTCCGCCGACAGGGCATAACCGCTCCGATCGTCGCGTGGCTGCACGCCCCGGGCGAGCGCTTCGTCCAGGCTGCCGAGCAGGGCATCGAGGTCGGCATCTCGTCGTTCGACCAGCTGGAGGCCGCGGGTGCCGCGGCGAGCGTCGATCGCCCGGTCGGCGTGCACCTGAAGTTCGAGACCGGGCTGTCGCGCAACGGCATCGCCCCGGCCGATTGGCGTCGCGTGCTCGCCGAGGCTGCGCGCCTCGAGCGCATCGGACGCCTGCGGATCGTCGGGCTCTTCAGCCACCTGTCGAACACCTCCCCGCAGGACGACCGAGACGCTCTCGCGAAGTTCGAGGAGGGCGTCGCGGTGGCCGCGGCACTCGGCATCCGACCCGAGATCCGCCATATCGCCGCGACGGCCGCCGCGATCGACCTCCCCGAGACCCGACTGGATGCCGTGCGCATCGGCGTCGGGATCTACGGCCTCTCTCCGTTCGACGACCGTTCGTCGGCCCAGCTCGGACTCCGCCCCGCAATGACCCTGCGCGGCGCCGTCGCGGCTGTGCGTCGTGTGCCGGCGGGCGCGGGCGTCTCGTACGGCTACGACCACCGGGCTCCGCGCGACACGACGCTGGTCCTCGTCCCCCTCGGCTATGCCGACGGCGTGCCTCGTCACGCCTCGGGTCGGCTCCCCGTGTCGATCGCGGGTCGGCGCTACACGAACGTCGGCCGGATCGCCATGGACCAGTTCGTGGTGGACGTGGGTGACGCCTCCGTGTCGATCGGCGACGAGGTCGTGCTGTTCGGCGACCCGACGCTGGGCGTGCCGTCCGCCGGCGAGTGGGCGAACGCCGCCTCGACCATCAACTACGAGATCGTCACGAGGATCGGCGCCCGCGTGCCGCGGAGGTCGTCATGAGCGTCGACCCGGCCTTCCTCGGCCGCCACGACATCGCGACCTCCGACGCGATGGAGCAGCTCGGCTTCCGCATCGGCGAGCAGCTCACAGCGGGCGATCTGCTGATTCTCACCGGTCCGCTGGGGGCCGGGAAGACGACCTTCACCCGCGGCCTCGCTGAGGGACTCGGCGTCCGTGGGCCCGTGCAGAGTCCCACGTTCGTCATCGCGCGGACCCACCCCTCGCTCGTCGGACGCGCGCCACTTGTGCACGTCGACGCCTACCGGCTCGGCTCCGGCGCGGAGCTGGAGGACCTGGACCTCGACCTGGCGCGCTCCGTCGTCGTGATCGAGTGGGGTCGCGGCATGGCCGAGGAGCTCGCCGAGAGCTGGTGGGACATCGAGCTCGAGCGTCCGGTCGGCGGCGGCGATGATCTGGATCCGTCCGAGCTCGACGCCGACGCGCTCCGGCACGTCACGATCACGCGCGGCGAGCGCACAGCGATCGAGCACTGAACCCCGACTACCCTGGAGAGGTGATTCTCGCCGTCGACACCTCCCTGGGCACAGCCGTCGCGCTGATCGATGACGACGGCTCGCGCGTGTCCGACGCCGCAGCCGTCGATCCGCTCGGGCATGCCGAGGTCATCGGCGATCTGCTGTCGTCCGTCGTCGGCGACGCGCCGGCCACCGCGGTCACGCACGTCGTCGCCGGGATGGGCCCGGGCCCGTTCACCGGACTCCGCATCGGCATCGCGGCCGCCCGCGCGTTCGCCCTCGGCCGCGGCATCCCGGTGATCGCCGTGCCGAGTCACCTCGCTGCCGCGCTCACCGCGATCGAACAGGATGCCGTGACCGGACCCTTCGCGATCGTCACCGACGCACGTCGCCGCGAGGTCGCGATCACGGTCTTCGACGAGACGGATGCCGACGGCATCCCCGCGACCGTCGCCGAGACCGTGCTGGTGCCCCGCGTCGACGCCGACGCGCACCTGGACGGGATCCCGCGCATCGACGTCGAGACCCTGTCCGCGCTCGACCTGGCCCGGGTGGGTGCCCGCGCGCTCGCCGCCGGACGATCGCTGGCCGGGGAGGAGCCGCTATACCTGCGCCACCCCGACGTGACGCTCCCCGGTGCGCCGAAGAAGGTGGGGCTATGACCCTGCGGATCGCGACGCCGGACGACCTCGACGCCATCATGGCGATCGAGCATCGATCCTTCCCCACGGACGCCTGGAGCGCCGAGGCGATGGCGCTCGAACTCGCGAGCCCGCACGGACGCTACCTCGTCGACGAGCACGAGGGCGGCGTGGTCGGATACGGCGGGGTGCGTGCCCTGCAGGGCAGTGCGGATGCCGACATCCAGACGATCGCGTTCGATCCCGAGCATCGCGGAGCCGGCCGGGGGCGCGCGCTCCTGCGGGCTCTGCTCGCCGCTGCCGTCGAGCGCGGCGCCAGGGAGGTCTTCCTCGAGGTGCGCGCCGACAACCCGGGTGCCGAGGGCCTCTACCTCTCCGAGGGATTCGAGGAGATCGGCCGGCGCCCCCGCTACTACCAGCCGGACGACGTCGACGCGATCGTGATGCGGTTGCCGCTGCAGCGTCGTCACGGTGTGGGCGGAGATCAGATCGACCAGGAGGCGAAGGCATGACGGAGCCTCTGGTGCTCGGCATCGAGACGAGCTGCGACGAGACGGGGATCGGCATCGTGCGCGGGCGCACGCTGCTCTCGAACACGATCGCGTCGAGCATGGACGAGCACGCCCGCTACGGCGGTGTCGTGCCCGAGGTCGCCGCCCGCGCGCACCTCGAGGCGCTCCAGCCCTCGATCGATGCGGCACTCGCCGAAGCGGGTGTGAGCCTGACCGACCTCGACGCGGTGGCCGTGACGAGCGGCCCCGGTCTCGCGGGCGCGCTCATGGTCGGAGTCGGTGCGGCCAAGGGCCTCGCCGTCGCCCTCGACAAGCCGCTGTACGCCGTGAACCACCTCGTCGGGCACATCGCCGCCGACATCCTCACCCCGGAGTCGGATCCGCTCGAATACCCGACCATCGCTCTCCTCGTGTCGGGCGGGCACACCTCGCTGCTGCACGTCCGCGACCTCACGACCGACGTCGAGATGCTCGGCGAGACCATGGACGATGCGGCAGGGGAGGCGTTCGACAAGGTCGCGCGCCTGCTCTCGCTCCCGTACCCGGGCGGTCCGGAGATCGACAAGGCCGCGATCAACGGCGATCCGCGGGCCATCCGCTTCCCCCGCGGGCTCTCGCGCGCATCCGACATGGCGAAGCACCGGTACGACTTCTCGTTCTCCGGTCTCAAGACGGCCGTGGCGCGCTGGGTCGAGCGCTGCGAGGCCGACGGCGTCCCCGTCCCGGTGGCGGACGTCGCCGCGAGCTTCCGTGAGGCGGTCGTCGACGTGCTCGTGACCAAGGCCCTCGCTGCGTGCGCAGACCTCGGTGTGCCCCGCCTGCTGCTCGGGGGCGGCGTGATCGCCAACCGGCGGCTCCGCGAGGTCGCGCTCGAGCGCGCCGAGGCGGCCGGCGTGACCGTCCGCATCCCCCCGCTGTCGCTCTGCACGGACAACGGCGCGATGATCGCGGCCCTCGCGGCGGAGCTGATCTCCTCGGGTCGGCGTCCCTCGACGCTGGCGTTCGGTGCGGACTCGACGCTCCCCGTCACCGAGATCCAGGTCGACGAACGCGTCGCGGTGGCGTGATGGGTGACGTTCCGCGCAGCCACGGACCGGCCGACGCCGGGACGCCGCGCGAGGGCGCGCCGGTCGCACCGCAGGCACGCGTGGAGGCGGCGAGCAGCGAGGTCGAGCGCGACACCGGCACCGCTCGGATCCCGGGCGCGCGACGCGACGGCTACACCAAGTTCCCCACGGGTCCCGTGGGCATCGAACCCGTCATGGTCAGCGGCCCGGACGCCGATCATCTCGAGACCTCCGCCGAGTGGGAGCCGACCGCCGACGACGCCCAGGCGGTCGACGACACGAGGCTCGCGCCCTGGGCGCTCATGGCGGCCATCGTCGCACTCGGCGCATCGTTCTTCGTCGGATGGGGCATCCCGATCGCGATCGTCGCGGTGATCGCCTCGATCATGTCGCTGCGCCGACCGGTCGAGAACCGCGCCGTCGCGCGATGGGCCCTCGTGCTGGGCCTGTGCGCCACCGTGTACAGCCTCGGCTGGCTGGTCTGGGCGGGCATGCAGTTCGAGAGGCTGGGATAGCGAATGCTGAACGCCGACGACGCCGCAGAGCTGCGGTCGCTCCAGGTCAAGGCTTACGGGCGTGACGGCGGTCTGAGCGAGGGCGAGGCGCGCCGGCTGGGGGAGCTCGAAGCCGCGCGGGTCGAGTCGACCCCCGAGCCGGCGGAGAAGACGGCCCCGGCGGATGCGGACGGGGCGACTCCGGACGACGAGCACGTCGCCCCGACCGTCGATGCCCATGATTCGCGGGGTGACACGGCGTCCGAGCCTGAGGCCGCCGACGCGCAGGCGGGCGCCTCCGTGGCCTCCGGCCTGGGAGGCATACTCCGGCAGCACGTGAAGGCGGTGTCCGCGGCATCCGCTCTGCTCCTCGTCGTCGGTCTCGTCGCCGGATGGGCTCTGTTCGGCCGCCCCTCCGGGGGAATCGATCTCACGGGCCCGGAGCAGGAGCGGCGCAGCGAGCTGCAGGCCGGAAACGACTTCGACGCGGGCAGCGTCCGGGCGATCGGGAAGGACGACGACGCTCTGGTGTGGTTCGGCACCAAACAGGACGGCGTCATGAACTGCATCGTGCTGGATGTCGGCGAGCAGTCGAGCACTGCCTGCCAACGGGCGGATGACGAGTCGAACCCCTACGCCTACGGATTCGGCGTTCAGGTGCAGGCGGGAGACGGGCCGGATGCCGAAGAGGTGTCGGCCACGGCCGCCCGCGCCGCGACCGGGGAGATGGTCGCGTTCATCCAGCGATGGAGCACGAGTCCCGAATCGTGGCTCACGCAGTTCTCGGACGAGGATCGCACCCGCGCGGAAGAGCTGCTCGCCGCGGGGTACGACAGATACTCGTTCTCGATCGTGGGCGAGTTCGGCGGTGCACCCGTCTGGCAGGCCATGCGCACCGACGGCGGCGCGCCGCAGCAGTGTCTGATCGTCGATGCGGTCGGCGCCACCGCGTGCGAGGACGCGGAGAAGGCGCAGAGCGGGGACGGCGTCGAGGTCGCCGGCGCGTCGATCGACGGCGAGACGGGCGAGGCGGTCGGCGAGTGGAGCATCAGACTCGACTACACCTCGTCGGGCATGTCGTATCTCGTGATCTCGGGCGATGATCCGGGGGTGCTTCAGGCTCCGGCTTCGGGCGACTCGATCGAGCTGGGGAGCGAGCACGGAGACCCCATCCTCGTGACGATCCCCGGGGACTGACCCGCTACTGCGCCGCGGGCACCCGGTCGGCGAGGATCGCGCGACGCTGGTCGCCGACGCGCGTGAGGATCAGTGTCGCGCTCTGATCGCCCCGCAGCGTGAGCTTCTTGCGGAAGGCCGCGGGGTCGACGTCCATGCCGCGCTTCTTGATCTCCAGGGTTCCGATCGAGTTCGCCTTGAGCACGGCGCTGATCGCCTTGGGGTTCGCCGGCATGGTCTCGCGCACCCGGAAGGACTGCACGAAGGGACTCGTGAGCGCGGCGTCCGAGGTGAGGTACGCGATGCGCTCATCGAGCATCCCGGCATCCAGGCTGCGGGCGACGTCGCCGATCAGCCGCGCGCGGATCACCGCCCCGTCCGGCTCGTGGAGGAACGCTCCGAGGTCGCGCGTGGGTGCGTCCTCGGCATCCGCTCCTGCCGTCATCTCGTGCGAGCGCTCGCCGCGGATGACGAGGGCTGCTCGGCGGACGCCCTCGCGTGCGAGGGCGCCGGTCCAGAGCACGAGCTCGACGACACTGCCGTCTGCGCTGACCCACTGCGCCTCGGCGTCCTCCGGCAGGGCGTCGCGGTCGTGACCGGGGCCGAGTTTGATGCCGGTCGGCATCCGCGCGGCGACGTCGAACGCCCAGTCGAGGGAGGGGGAGTAGTCGTCGGCCTGCACGCGTCGCGTCTCGCTGTGGCCCGAGGTGCGACGGGCCGGGTCCATCCAGACCGCCTGGCCGGCGGAGATTTCCGGGAGGTTGTCCTCTGCGACTCCGTGTCGCACGGTCGCGCTGTCGCCGAAGGGCGCGAGGTTGTAGGCGGCGATCGCGGCGGTGACCTCATCGGCGTCGACCGCGACGACATCGAGCCCGGCGCCCGCGAAGGCGAGTGCGTCGCCGCCGATGCCGCAGCCGAGGTCGGCGACCGTAGTGACTCCGGCGCTCCGCATCCGCTGGGCGTGCCGTGCGGCGACGCCCAGCCGTGTGGCCTGCTCGAGCCCGGCCCGGGTGAACAGCATCCGCGCGGCGAAGCCGCCGAACTTCGCGACCGCCTTCGCGCGCAAGTGCGCCTGACCCACCACCGCGGATACGAGATCGGGGGAGTGGCCGGCGGATCGGAGGCGGGAGACCGCCCGGGCGACCTCGGACTTCTGCTCGATGGGGCCGAGCGCGTCCAGCAGCTCCAGACCCTCGGGGGTGAGCAGTACGCGCAGCTCGGACATCTCCACCCGTCCAGCTTAGGCGGCGTCGCTCGGCCGGCCCGGGTCGCATACGCGTCATCGATTGGCACTCGCATTGCATGAGTGCCAGCCGACCACCTACACTGGATTAGCACTCTCGGGTTGAGAGTGCGAACAAGTCTTTCGTGTCAGCGTCAAGAAAGAAGAGGTAGACCGTGTCGGTTTCCATCAAGCCGCTCGAGGACCGCATCGTCATCAAGCAGGTCGAGGCCGAGCAGACCACCGCGAGTGGCCTGGTCATCCCCGACACCGCCAAGGAGAAGCCCCAGGAGGGCGAGGTCGTGGCGGTCGGCCCCGGCCGCATCGATGACAACGGCAACCGCGTTCCGCTCGACGTCGCCGTGGGCGACCGTGTGCTCTACAGCAAGTACGGCGGCACCGAGGTGAAGTTCGGCGCAGACGAGTTCCTCGTCCTGTCGGCTCGCGACGTGCTGGCGGTCGTCGTCCGCTGAGACAGCGTCTTCGAAAGGGCTCGGGTGCATCGCACCCGGGCCCTTTCTGCGTGCATCCCCTATCGGATGCCGAGACCTCCCCCCTGATCCCCACTGCACGCCCCCCGAGCGCAGGGCCGCCCCCCGATGTCCGACGGAGAGGCGGCGAGCAGACTTCTTGCACGCGCCACTCGGCACTCACGAACAGGGGAACATCATGGCTGTGCAGGACAACGACAACACGCTCGGTGCTCAGTGGAATCTGGGCCTCGACAACGTCGCGAACGGCAACACCGCGACCGACAACTCGGACAACTCGACGACCGACAACTCCGACAACTCGGACAACTCGGACAACTCGGACAGCTCCGACAACTCGTGGACGGACAACTCCGACAACTCGGACAACTCCGACAACTCGGACAACTCCGACAACTCCGACAACTCGGACAACTCGACGACCGACAACTCGGACAACTCGGACAACTCCGACAACTCGGATAACTCCGACAACTCCGACAACTCCGACAACTCGGACAACTCCGACAACTCGATCAACGACTCGTTCCAGGACAATTCGGTCAACGACTCGGGGAACACGACGTTGAACGACCACTCGATCAGCATCGGCACCCGACAGTTCAACTCGGGCCTCAACGACGTCACGATCGGCGGCGGAGGACTCGGCGGAACCGGTGGCGGCAGCTTCACGATCGACGCTCGTTCGACCGTCAACGACCAGTCGGTCAACCAGAACATCACCACCTCGGCCAGCGGTGCAGCTGCGTCGGCGGGCGCGACGGGTCTGGCGGGCCTCGGTTACGGTGGGGGCGGAACCCCGGCGAGCGGCGGAGACGTCACGCAGACCTTCGGTCAGAGCAGCGTCATCGTCTCCGGAGACGGATCCGTGGCGGCGGGCAACGACGGCGCCATCACGAACATCGACACCTCCATCACCATGGGCGACGTGTCGATCGGGAACGAGTCCTACACCGACTCCTTCAACGAGGACTATTCCGAGAACTGGTCGATCAACGACTCGTTCCAGGACAACTCGATGACCGACAACTCCGACAATTCGGATAACTCCGACAACTCCGACAACTCGGACAACTCGGACAACTCCGACAACTCGTGGACCGACAACTCCTGGTCGGTGAACGACTCCTTCCAGGACAACTCGATGACGGACCTGTCGGAGAACTGGAGCGTCGACGACTCGTTCCAGGACAACTCGACGACGGATGAGTCGCTCAACGTGGACGTCTCCGACTCCAGTGTCGGCAGCCCCTCGGGCGACCTGAACGACGTCGCGTTCTGAGCACGACCTGCCCGGCTGCCCCTGGAAGGCAGCCGGGCACACCACTACACTTCGAATCACCCGACACGAAGGTCGTGACGACATGTCTTACGACGCACCGACGGATCCGGCAGCGACGCCGGACGATCTCGATGACTTCGACGAGGGATTCTGGACGGGAACCGCGGCGGATGCCGACCCCACGGGGTCGAACATGTTCACTGCGGAGATCGAGAACGTGAACTCCTCCGACTGGCAGGTGGACCCCGACATCATCTGGGGAGATGACTCGGTGCCGACCCACGACGTCGACGGGGGATCACTGGGAGCGGACTTCGGGGTCTGATCTCCCACACTGGGGAAGCGAGGGGTGGTGCACCACCCCTCGGCTCGGGGACGATGGGCAAGAGGGGGCCGGGTGTCGGAGGCAGCCAGCGCAGGGGAATCGATCGCGGACACCGTCCGTGACGTCGGCAGGCTCGCGGCATCCGCCGGACGCGCGGACCTCGCGTCGCGCCTCGAGCAGACGCACCGCCGTCTGCTCGATCCGGACATCCGTGTGGTCGTGGTCGGCGAGTTCAAACAGGGTAAGAGCAAGCTGATCAACGCGCTGGTGAATGCCCCCGCGTGCACGGTGGACGACGACATCGCGACCACGGTGCCGACGGTCGTGGGCTACGCGCCGCAGCCGTCCGCGTGGATCCTCGAACGGTCGACGTCGGCGCCCACCAGCCGGGGAGAGCCTCCCGTCACGCGTCACGAGATCCCGATCGATGCGCTGGCGGACTACATCTCCGCGCAGGGGAACCCCGACAACGAGCGGGGCATCCTCGCCGCGGAGGTGCTGCTTCCCCGGGAGATCCTGCGCGGAGGCCTGCAGCTGGTCGACTCTCCGGGAGTCGGCGGTTTCGAATCGACGAACGCCCTCACGACTCTCGCCGCGATCGCCTCGGCGCACGCGGTGCTGATGGTGTCGGACGCGTCGCAGGAGTACACCGCGCCCGAGGTGCAGTTCCTCCGGCACGCCATGCGCATCTCTCCGAACGTCGCCGCCGTGCTCGCCAAGACCGACCTGTACCCGGAATGGCGGGAGGTCGAGGAGATCGACCGACGACACCTCCGCGATGTCGGCGACGTGCCGATCTTCTCGGTCTCCAGCGATCTCCGCCTCCTCGCCGCGGAGACGCAGGACCGCAGCCTCAATGACGAGTCGGGATTCCCCGGGCTCGTCGCGCACCTCCGACGGGAGGTCCTCGATCGCGCCGAGCTCATCCACCAGCGCAGCGCCGTGCACGACCTCCTGTCCGTCGTCGACCAGCTGGCCGTGTCGATGCGCACCGAGCTGAACGCGCTGCTGAACCCCGAGGACACTCCTCGCATGATCGCCGAGCTCGAAGAGGCGAAGGCCCGCGCCGACGAGTTCCGCGGACGCTCGGCGAGGTGGCAGGTCACGCTCACCGACGGGATCGCCGATCTCGTCGCCGACATGGAGCACGACCTCCGCGATCGCCTCCGACGTGTGATGCGGGAGGCGGAGAAGTCGATCGACGAGGGCGATCCGGGGCCGATCTGGGACCAGATCACCGAGTGGCTCGACCAGCGTGTCGCTGCCGCCGTCGCGGAGACCTTCGTGTGGACCGACGAGCGCTCGACCTGGCTGTCGGAGGAGGTCGCCGAACTCTTCAGCAGGGACGAGGCCGAACTCCCCAGCATCGATGTGGGCGACACCCGCGGAGTCCTGGACGGCGTGGATGAGATCGCGAGCATCGAACCGGGCCAGCTCAGCGCGGGCGAGAAGATCTACATCGGCGTCCGCGGCTCGTACGGCGGCGTGCTGATGGTGGGTCTCGTCACGGGCCTCATCGGCATGTCGCTGATCAACCCGCTGTCGCTCCTCGCCGGCGTCCTGGTCGGGCGACGGGCCTATCGCGAGGACATGAACGCCCGTCTCAGCCGACGGCAGCAGGAGGCGAAGGCGATCGTGCGCCGGCACATCGACGAGGTCACCTTCCAGGTCGGCAAGCAGCTGAAGGACCGACTGCGTCTCGTGCAGCGGACGGCCCGCGACCACTTCGGCGGCATGGCGGAGGAGCTGCACAGGTCGCTCTCCGAAGCGCTCACCGCGGCGAAGCAGGCAGCGACCGTCTTCACATCCTCCCGGGATGCGCGGGTCGTGGGGCTGCAGAAGCGCCTCGAGATGCTCGAGGCGATGCGCCGGCGCATCCCTCCGCTCGAGGAGGCGGTCACACCCGCCGTGGAACCGGCGCGCCCGCACCCGATCATGCTCGAGGCGCCGGTCGGCTACGGGAGTCTCGAGTCATGACGGCGTCGACGATCGACATCGTCGAGGAGCTGCTGACGGTCGCCAGGGAAGGATACGCGGGCGACCCGATCGCCCTGCGGACGCTCGACGATCTCGACGCGCGCCTGCGGGAGCCCCTGCGCCTCGCGATCGCCGGGATGGTGAAGGCCGGGAAGTCGACGCTCCTCAATGCCATGCTCGGCGAGCAGATCGCCCCGACCGACACCGCCGAGTGCACCAGGGTCGTGACGTGGTACCGCTATTCGCCCACGCCGACCGTCACGATGCATCCGCGCGTCGGTGCACCACGGCGAATGCCGATCCGACGGGAGCACGGCCGGCTCGTCCTCGACCTGGACGGCCTCGTGGCAGAGCAGGTCGAGTGGATCGACGTCGGATGGCCGCTGCAGTCCCTGAAGACGGTGATCCTCATCGACACCCCGGGGATCGCCTCCCTGTCGGACGACACGTCGGCGCGGGCGGCCAGGTTCCTCACGCCGGACGACTCTCCGCCCGCTGCCGATGCCGTCGTCTACCTGCTCCGGCATCTGCACGGCTCCGACGTGAAGTTCCTGCGCGCGTTCCAGGACACAGCGGCGGGCATCGCGCAGACGGTGTGCGCCGTCGGGGTCCTGTCGCGTGCGGACGAGGTCGGATCCGGGCGCATCGACTCCCTGCTGTCGGCGCGCAAAGTGGCCCACCGGTATCAGCGCGACCAGGAGCTCGCCTCGCTCACCCTGGGGGTGATCCCCGTCGCCGGGCTGCTTGCGGAGGGCGCGCGCACTCTCCGCGAGAGCGAGTACATCGCGTTCCGCGAACTCGCGGGCCTCGAGCGCGGCGACAGGGAGCGCCTTCTGGTCTCGGCGGATCGCTTCATCAGGGAGTCCTCCGTGACGGGACTCAGCCCGACGGTGCGGCGTGACCTGCTGGCGCGGTTCGGCATCTTCGGCGTGCGCATGGCGGTCACCGTCATCCGCGGGGGTGCTCGCAGCTCGTCCGCACTCGCGGAGGAGCTCGTCCAGCAGAGCGGGCTGCTGGAGATCCAGGGATTCGTGGCGGACCAGCTGCAATCGCGAGAGGCGACCCTCAAGGCCAGGGGCATCGTGCTGCAGCTCGAGCGTCTCATGCAGGAGCGGCCGCTCGCGGATGCGGCCCCGGTGCGCGCCGGCATCGATCGGTTCACGCTCGCGGCGCACATGCTGCGCGAGCTCTGCGTGCTGTCCGATGCGAGGTCGAAGCGACTCCCGCTGTCCGATTCGGATGCCGCGGAGGCGGCGCTGATCATCGGCGCTGAGGGGACGGCCGCGCACGTCCGCCTGGGGGCCTCGCCGGCTGCGGACCGTGAGACGCTCGGGGCGGACGTCCGTGCGAAGCTGGCGCACTGGCGCACACTGGTCGAGTCGCCCGGAATCGACACGGCGACCAGGGCAGTGTGCCGGATCGTGATCCGGAGCCTGGAGGCCATCGCCTCAGAGGTCGGCTCCGCCGGACCCCCTCGGGCCGAGACGCCGGACGTCGACGCGGCGGGCCGTCCAGGACATCGCGCGGGGGAGGATGCTGCAGAGCAGCGCGAGGACCACGAGCCCCGCCTCCGCCGTGATCACCGTCTGAAACTGCGCTCCCCGTTCGCCCAGCGCGACCCACTCCGGTGACAGTCCCACCAGGATCAGCAGAAGCGCCAGGGTGCCGAGCTGCCACCACCGCACCTGCGGGCGGCGGGCCGTGAACGAGACCAGGAGCGTGATCTGCGCCAGCACGACCGCGACGAGGGTGCCGAAGACGATCCAGAAGATGATGTCGGCTGCCGTCTCATAGGTCTCGTCGCTGCGCCCCTCCGTGACGGAGCGGGCCACATCCTCGATGAGCGGCAGCAGCTCCTGACGGAGGACGAAGAGATAGACGGCGGCGAAGGCCCCGGCTGCGAAGCTGAGGATCCAGAAGAACTGCGCGAGCCGCACTTCGAACGGCGGTGTGAGTCGGACCATCACCGGAGCGCCGTCGCCGCTCGTGATCGAGGGGCGCTCTGGCGCGACCCGCGCCGAGTCCGGGTCGCGGTCCGTCACGGCGCTGATCTCACTCCTCCTCGAGCGGCTCGTCGACGACGGGCTGCTCGGCGGCGGCCGCGCTCGCGGCATCCGCGTCGTACGAATCGTCCGTCGCGGTCATGTCCGCTTCCAGGACGTCGGCGGGTTCGGCCACATCCGGCGGTGTGGCCGGCGCCGTCTGCTCGGCGGGGGGTGCCGGGCTCTCCACCGGTGCAGGAGGGGTACCACCGGTGCTGTTGAAGCTGCCGTCGTTGGTCTCGTTGCCGATCGACACATCGCCGATCGTGACATCCACGTCGCTCTCGTCGATCGTGCCGTCGTGTCCGGCCGCGACGGATCCGTCACCCGAGGCGATGAGCGCCTCCTGGTCGAACAGCTGCGTGACGTCGCCACCGTCGGTCCAGATGCTCTGATTGACGGACTGGTCGACGATGGTCGACCGGGCATCGATCGTCGTGGTGCTGAACTGCTGGATCATGCGCACGATCTCGCGGGTGACCTCGGTGTCGTCGGTGTCGTGGGTGCGGATGGTCGGGGCGTCGGACTGGGTGCGCATCACGACGTCCGGCCGGTCGACGATCACCGGACGGACCGAGGCGAGATCGCGCATGCACGCGCTCTCGAGGTTGTTGTCGGCGAGGCCGCCGGTCGGATTCGACGCGAACTCGGCCGCGGCATCCGGGTCGCGAAGAAGACTGAGGATGAAGGAGAGAAGCGCATCCGCTATCGTCTCGACCGGTGTGCTCATGGACGGGTCCCCCTTGCCGACAAGTATGAGATTTCTTCATCGAAGTGCGGATCCCACCGACGAGCTTCCCGTCGGCGTCCCCGGATCCTGTATCGGAGCGTATTCGCTGCGCGTGCGCCGGGCATCGGGGATCACCCCGATGCCCGGAGGGGGGTCGAGGGGGGTGCCGCCTCCGGAACGCCGCCCGGCCCGCCATCCGGCCGGTCCTCCAGGATCAGCTGGCGGAGCTTGGCGATGACGTCCGAACGCGAGGTCGCACCCAGGCGGTGTCGGATGTGGGCGATGTGATGCTCGGCGGTGCGCGGCGAGATGAAGATGGCCTGGCCGATCTCGGCATACGTCTTGCCCTGGAGCACCAGTCGCGCGACCTCGATCTCGCGCTCGCTCAGCAGCTCTTCGGGAGCCGGCCCGGTGCTGTCCGTCGCGGAGGTGGCCTCCGGAGCACCGGTCTTGCGCTGTCCGTCCGTCGGGTGCAGCTCCCGCGCACAGGCCAGCAGCCGTGCGGCGACCTTCCGGTCGTCCGTGCGCCCGGCGCCGTGCCCCGCGAGTCGTGCGCCGTCCCAGGCGAGGCCGACCGACGCGAGGCCCTCCGCCGCGGCCTCGACGGCCTCCGCGTCGACCCTGCCCGCGAGCACCGATGTCCAGACCCGCCCCGCCCTGGCCATCACCGCGGCGACGTGGTGATCGGCGGATGCCGCGACGAGCGCTTTCGCATGCGTGGCCACGAGCGCGGGCTCACCGAGCAGGATTCCCTGCTGGATACCGGCCCACCGCAGATGGGTGATCCACAGCGGGGGTTCGCCGAGCGCGGACGTGATCTCCAGCGCACGGTCGAAATGGCGCTGTACCGGACCGATGTCGCCGACCCGCGCCGCGGCGCTGAGCAGCTCGCCGAGCGGATGCAGGAGGTACAGGTCGATGTCCGCGCGCAGAAGCGCCCCTCGGGTGCGACGCCAGGCCGCCTCCAGACCCGAGGCGTCCTCGTACCGTCGAGCGATCGCCACGCGCACCGCCGCGGCCAGCAGCTCGTCGCGCGCGGACACCCCGCTCGTCGCAGCGGATGCCTGATCGAGTGCCAGCCGGGCGTCCGCCGGACGCGCGCGCTGCACCGCCACCCAGGCGCG